>JBJTOM010000427.1:0-12029 GCA_046074585.1 Planctomycetota bacterium
TGTAGTGCAACTGCTCATTGCACCCACGGCCTCGAATACGAAACGGTGTGGCGACTGGCGGTTTGAGGCGTTTTCAACTCCGCCTCCCTGTTCACATCCCCTTTGGGAAGCTGCGTCGTCATGGCAGATCGGGAAGACTGCTCTGGACACGATTTTTCGCGTTTGCTACCGTCTTCGGCAGATTCTGCAGAGTGGCCCGGTCGGGCTGCTGAAATTGCCGCCGTGCAACAGGGTTTGTGCACTACGGCCTGCAGGCGTCTGCCGGGCTCACAAAGCGAACCAGGCTCTTCTCTTAATCCAGTGCAGGAAACCGACAGGATGTCCAGGTCTTGCTCCCCAACGCTCGCCGCTGCCGCTCTTCTGGCCGGAATCACCGGCTGCATGAACCCCTACTACAATCAGCCCTATCCCGGACAGCAGGGCTTCGGAATGCCGGGAATGATGGCCCAGCCCGGTGTCATCACCGTGCCCCCCAGCAACAGCACCCCACAGCCCCTGGGAAATGGCGGTTCCACCTTCCAGCCCGATCCCGCCCCGAAAGACGATTTCAATAAAGATGGTGGCGATGCACCGTATTTTGAACGCAATCAGGATACCGGCGGAGTTCCTCCGGCCCGCGATCCTGGCGCGGCAGGCAGCGGAACCGGAGGAAGTACATTCCCCCTGGACAATAACTGAACAGCCGCACATTCCTGCCGCTTTTTCAGGCATTTCCCTGCTCAGGATTGGCCGATCAACCCATTTCCCGCTAACCTGATCACGACGGGTCGACAAGCCAATCCACAGAAAGAAAGCCTGCCATGCGCCTGCTCGCAGTCTGGGACGATGAGTCAGAAGCGGAACTCATCCGCATGTATCTCGGCGTTGACGATGCCGAAGTGTCACTCACCACCGATGTGGAAGAATTCCTCAGCCTCGCCCAATCCCGCAGCGACTGGGACGCCATTCTCCTCACCACGGGTCACCCCAGTCACGACCGGGCACTGGAAGTCTTCCATCAGGTATGCGAATGGCACCCAGGGGTGCCGATTGTGGCCGCCAGTCAGCCGGGTGACGTTTACCGGCTGGCCACATACCTCACATCCGGCCTGCGTTCCTATCTCATTCGGGATGCCAACGGCGACTTCATGTTCCTGATTCACGCCGTGATCGTTGGCGCTGTCAGGCAGGTCGAGGCGGACCGTGAACGGCTGGTGGCCGAAAAGCTCCGCCGGGAAATCGACTCCGTCCGACAACTCCAGGAATCCATCATCCCGCAACAGATCTCCTGCCCCAAAAACTATTCCATCGCCGCCCGCTACGAATCCTCACAAATCCGCGTCATCGGCGGTCAGCCCGTGACCATGGCAGGAGGCGACTATTACGATGCCTTCACACTGCCCGACGACAGTGTGATCGTCCTCGTCGGTGACGCGTCCGGGCATGGCATGAAGGCCTGCATGTCCATCATGACGATGCACACCATCATCCGCATGATTCGTTATGACGAATTCCGCGATCCGGCGAAATTCGTGGCACACGTCAATCACGTCCTCTGTAATCAGCAGCTGGTACAAAGCGAAGGGGGCTTTATCACTCTGCTGTACGGCGTGCTCAATCCCGCCACCGGAGAATTTCGCTGGGCCTCGGCCGGCCATCCCAACCCGATTCTGCACCGCCTGGAAGACGATTCCTTCAGCGTGCTGGGGCATGACGGAGCAACAGGGCTGCCAATCGGCATTCTGGACGAAGTCGAATACGAAACACAGACCGCCATTCTGCCGCCGAAATGCCGCCTGATGGTGTACACGGACGGGATCATCGAAGCCTTCCCGGCCGGCGCCAGTCAGCATGAAGAGTTCGGTCTTGCCGGCATTCAGAAAACCTTAAGCAACAGTCGCACCTCCAGCCTCGAACACGCCCTGCAGCAACTCTTTGATGACTCCCAGGCGTTCACTCAGGGACAGGGGCGACACGACGACACCTCCGTGGTCCTCGTGGAACGCGGCTGACCATCCGGCGGTCGATCAGATGGCATCGCCATTCGTCATGCCAATTGCATGATCCATCTCCAGCGCCGGCACGTTCGAGGCGGGCTTGCCGACGATCACCGCGGGAACGCCGGCGACCGTGCAGTGTGGCGGCACGCTTTTCAGCACGACGCTGCCAGCGCCCACCTTGGCACCTTCGCCGATTTCCACATTTCCCAGGATCTTCGCTCCGGCCCCGATGAGCACTCCGCGACGAACCTTGGGGTGCCGGTCTCCGATGGCCTTGCCGGTTCCGCCCAGCGTGACTTCGTGCAGGAGTGAGACGTCGTCTTCAATGACCGCGGTTTCACCGATCACAATCGAGGTCGCGTGATCCATCAGAATCCCGCGCCCGATCCTGGCGGCCGGATGAATATCCACGCCAAAAACTTCAGAAATCCGGTTCTGCAGATAGACCGCAACCAATTCGCGTCCCTGTTTCCACAGCCACGCAGCCACGCGCCATGCTGACAGCGCGTGCACACCTTTCAGAAAGAGCAGCGGCACGAGGCAGCATTTGACCGCAGGGTCGCGTTCCTGCACGGCCTGGATGTCTGCACAGATAGCCTGAGCAATTCCGGGGTCCGCATGCATGGCCTGCTGCATCACATCCCGCAACTGCATCGCCGGCAACGTCTCAGATGCCAGCTTGCCGGCCAGATGAAAACTGACCGCGTCTTCCAGGCAGCGGTGATTGAGTATCGTGGCGTGCAGGAAGCTGGCGAGCATGGGTTCAGCCGCAGCACGGTCAGCTGCGCGGCTGTGGATGGCAGCCCAAAGCTGAGCGGAATCGAGGGCAGCGGGAGCGGTCGGGGTGACGGAAGGCTGAGACATGGCAAGCAGGGAAATTCGGGAAGACGCTGCGGACAGGCACACGGGGAACACCCCCGAATCACACTGCGGCACTCTGAAACTGGTCGACGGCGATGCAAATCGCTATCATCTTAAGCGGAAACCGAGTGCCCGTCACGGTTGACGAGCCGGAATGCCACATGAATTTCAGGGGCTGCCATCATGAAGTCACTCAACAGTTCCGTCTTCTCATTCGCTGCCGGAGCAATCCTGGCTGCCGCCGTCGCCGTGCTCGTCTCCCCCAAACCCGCTCAAGCCCCCGTCGCCAGCGGCAACGACAAATTCTCCATGGTCACCGTCCCCATGCTCGAAAACGGTGTCCCCGAAGGCGTCTTCGTGCTGAATAACCTCACCGGAGCACTCGTGGGCGGTGTCATCAACGAACAAACCGGCAAGTTCAACTACCGCTACCTCCACAACGTGGCCGTCGATTTTCAAACCGGCAACACGCCGGACCCCCGCTACTGCATGGTCACCGGTCCCGCAAACCTGCGATCCAGCGGTGGGTCACAACCGGCCTTCGGAGTGCTCTACGTGGCCGAACTCTCCAGCGGTCGCTGCATTGCCTACGGATTCCAGCGCCCCACCAACCGCAACGCCGGAGCCACCATGCCGCTCGCGATCCTTGACGCCTTCCAGTTTGCTGATTCCGTCGGCCAGTAGTCCCACCAATCGTCTTCTCTGCGGAGTCCTGACATGATCGCCCCCCGACTGCTGCTCTGCCCTCTCCTCCTCGCCGCTGCGGCTCTCCTGCTCACCCACCCCGCAGCCGCTCAACAGAAGTCCCCCGCCAAAAATACGCCCGCCGAAAAAGGCGCCAAAACTCCTGCGACCACCGATGCCAAAAAAGGACCTCCAGCAGCCCAGGTTCGCACCACCGGCCAGGATGGCGTCCAGGAACTCGTCCTGCCCACCATCGATGGCTGGGGACTGCATGCCACCTGGTACCCGGCCACCGGAGGACGCGAATCACCAGTCGTGATTCTGCTCACTTCCACCGATGGCTCAGAAAATAAGGATGCCCGCAACCGCCGCGTCTGGCAGCCCATCGCCACCGAACTGCAGAAAGCCGGACTCGCTGTCATCGCTGTCGATCTTCGCAAACACGGTGACAGCATCCCCGCTGCGGCCGCCGGCAGCGACACCCCCGCACTCAAAACACTCCCCGCCGACTATGCCCTCATGGCCGGAAATGATCTCGAATCCGTCAAGTACTTTCTCATGGAACAGCACCGCACCGAGAAACTCAATATCCGTAAACTTGGCATCGTCTCCATGGGCTCCTCCGCCATGGTCGCCGCCGCCTTCACCATCGCCGACTGGGCCAAAACCCCGTTTCCCGATGCCGCAACCGTCGAAATGCGCACCCCCCGCGGCCAGGATGTCCGCTCCCTCGTGATGTACAGCCCCAACTCCAGCGTCAAAGGCATCAACTCCAGCGCCGTACTCAAGACCCTCAAAGGACTCCCCGTCCCCGTCTACGTCGTGGCCGCAAAAGATAATAAGGACGATCTCCGCAACGCCGAAAAAGTCTTCCAGGCCGTCGAACTCAAAGGCGAACAGTTCAAGGACTCCCGCAAAATCCTCCTCGCCCCAGGCACTACCCACGCCGAAGCCTTCCTCGAAGGACGACTCGCCGAAGCCACCTCCAGGGATCTCCTCGACTTCCTCTCCAAAAACCTCGTGGCCCTCGATGCCCCATGGCGGGATCGCACCGACCGTCGCACCAAATAAACGGAAACCCGTCATGACCCACCACTTCAACCAACCAGCCACCGGCCCCTCACGTCGCTGTGTGCTCAAAGCCGCCACAGCTGTCACTGCCGCAGCCGCCATGCCGCACTCGGCCATGTGCGATCCTGCACCAGCCGAACTCATTCCCGCCGTCGACACCCACCAGCACCTCTGGGACCTCACGCGGCTCACCCTGCCATGGCTCAAAGGCGCCCCCGAAATCCTCCACCAGAACTACGGGCTCCCCGAATACGCTCAGGCCACCGCCGGCCTGAATGTTGTGCAGGCCGTTTACATGGAAGTTGATGTCCGCCCCGAAGATCACGTCCTCGAAGCCGAAACACTCGTACAGATCTGCCGCTCCGGAAAAGCCCCGACCGTCGCCGCTGTGATCTCAGGACGCCCCGGACTGCCGACATTCGAACCCTACATCAAAGCACTCAGCAAGTCCCCCGAAATTCGCGGCGTGCGACAGGTCCTGCATTCACCCGACGCCCCCAAAGCCATGTGCCTGGAACCCCAGTTCGTCAAGTCCGTCAAACTGCTCGGCGAACTGAACCTCAGCTTCGACCTCTGCATGCGACCCACCGAACTGGCCGATGGCCTGAAACTTGCAAAGCTCTGCCCCGACACCCGCTTCGTCCTCGATCACTGCGGCAATGCCGCTCCAGCCGCCTTCCTTCCCGAAGGCCGTCGCGGCGACAAAACCGCCTCGCACGATCCGCAAACGTGGCGCGATGACATCAAAGCCCTCGCCGACCTGCCCAACGTCATCTGCAAAATCTCCGGCGTCATCGCCTCCGCTCCCAAAGGCATTCCCTTCACAGAATCACTCGGCCCCATCGTCAATCACTGCCTCGATGCCTTCGGACCCGATCGCGTCGTCTTCGGCGGCGACTGGCCCGTCTGCCTGCTCGGAGGTTCCTGCAAAGACTGGCTCACCACCCTCCGCACCCTCATCGCCAACCGCCCCCTCGAACATCAGCAAAAACTCCTCCACGCCAACGCACGACGCTTCTATCGGCTCCCGGAACCCACCGCCAAAACGAACTGAAGGCCAGCCCAAATGCCCATTCAGTTCCGCTGTGAATTCTGCAGGCAACGTCTGGGGATCGCCGACTCCAAAGCCGGCGCCCTCGTCGACTGCCCAGCCTGCGGCCGGTCACTCAAAGTTCCCGATGCCGACGGCAAGGCACCGAAAACCTCTGCCTCTCGAACAAAAGCTGCACCCGATCCGCAACTGCATTCCGCCCTGCAGCGACTCTCCGAAATCGGCCTCGACTCTGCCCCGGAATCAAACCCCGCGCCCGATTCCGCCTCGCCCACACACAAGGTCGTGCCCCGCAAAGCCGCAAAGACGCCAGCCACCCCCGCAAAGCACGGGCCCGGCAGCCCGGCTGGCCACCCCGCCAAACCAACAGCCACGGCCGATCCCCTCAACGAACTCGCAGCACTGCCCGCAGCTCCCCCAGACGAACTGCCCCTGCTTGCCGAACCGGAATTGCTTGAAGAGTCTGGCGGCGACGAAGAGGTCCCGGCAAGTCCCGCAAGCGATCCGGCCCCCCGGACATCCGCACCCCACTCCTCCGAGACCCTCACTGCACCCCTCGCCACGGCCCTCGCGGAACTCGCCGCCCAGCCATCGCCCGCGCCCGTTCCCGTCGCCCCGCACCGCTCCGCCCTGAAACACAGCTTCCCCGTCCTGATTCCACTCCTCACTGCCCTCCTCATGTTCACCGCCGGCTACCTCGCCGGCAACACCACTGCCAGGCCACCCGCAGCACCTGAATCACCACCCGCCGCCCCTTCCAGCCAGATCGACTCCCCCGCACCGGCCCCAACCCCGGCTGATACGCCCGTCCCCGCCGGCCGCATCTCCGGCCTCATTCAAGCAGCCAGTGCCGATGGCAACACAACGCCCGACGCCGGAGCCCTCGTAATCATCGCGCCAGCCATGAACCCCAGCGAACTGCGAATTGACGGCCGATTCCTCCGTGATGCCCCCGACACTCCCGGACGCCGTGCGATCACCACAGCCCTCGAACAACTGGGGGTCCGCCTGACCTTCGCCGCCGATGATGGCACCTATTCACTCCCGCTCCCAGCCCCCGGACCCTGCGTTCTGATCGTCGTCTCCCGCCGCAACGCCCGCCCCGCGTCTGCACCACTCCCGGCCGACGTTGCCACGCATCTCAATCAATGGTTCACTGCCCCCTCGCCTGTCACCGGACGACTCCAGACCGTCGTCCGCACCGTCACAGCCCCCGGCAACGCAACCGGCAACGCAACCGGCGTGCAGCAGACCATCATCGTCCCGGCGATGTGATCAACCGGCATCTCCCTCACGCGGCAGGGCCGCAATCAAACGGTACAACGGACTTCCAGTCTGTCACTCCGACCGACGGACTGGAAGTCCGTCGTACAAACATGCGTGCACGGCGCACTGAAGTGACAAGGAAAGAGTCGAAACGCATGCCCTGTTTGCCGGAAAAGGCGAGCAGGGAGTCCCGCACGTGTTCAACAATCTGATTGATTTCGCCGAAAATCCCTGTTATCGTCTCCTCAAAGCACACCGGCTGCCACCTGCCGTGCGCTGCCCGCCCCAGCCCTTTCCCTCCTCGATCGCCCCGCCCTATGACTCTCCACGCCACAGCACACCAGCGTCTTCGCGCCCCGGCTGCCCGCGGACTGGCCCGTCTGCTGCTGGGCACCCTGTGTCTGCTGTTCCCCGCCAGTCCAGTGGCATCTGCCGTCTGTCAGGTACCGGGCGAAATTCCACTCGAACAGCAGATCGATGCAGCCATTGATCAGCACAATTCGGCTGTCGGCGTCGCTGCCGTCGAACAGGCTGACGCGGACACCCTGCTCCGCCGCACCACGCTGGATCTGGCAGGACGCATCCCCACAGCCAAAGAACGCGACTGGTACCATGCGCTCCCCGCCGAAACACGTCAGCAACTTCTGACAGATCGGCTGCTGCAGCTTCCGGACTTCGATTTTCATCTCCGCAACAGCCTCGATGAACTGCTCCTTCCGGAACGTCCCAATGACGGTGAATTCCGCGACTATCTGCTCACAGCCGTCCGCGAACGGCGGCCGTGGAGCCGGATGTTCCGCGAAATGCTCCTTGCACAGGCTGTCGAAGGCCCTGACAAAGGGGCCGCTCAGTTCGTCAAAGCCCGCGTGCGGGAACTCGACGATCTCACCAACGACACAACAGTGCTCTTCTTCGGCGTGAACATCAGCTGTGCCAAATGCCACGATCATCCGCTGGTGCCGGACTGGAAACAGGACCACTACTTCGGCATGCAGGCTTTCTTCCATCGCACCTTCTCGTCGAAGAAAAACCTGATTCTGGAAAAACCTTACGGCAGTGTGCGGTTCAAAACCACCGCCAACCAGGACCGCGATGCAGCACTCATGTTTCTCAGCGGCACAGTCGTGGCCGATGCAACACCGGCGTTGTCTGACGAAGAGAAAAAAGCTGTCGAAGAACAGATCCGCAAGCTGGAACGTGAAGACGATGCCCAGCCGATCCCGGTTTCCTTCAGTCCCCGCCAGGCGCTCATCGAAACCGCACTGGCGGACCAGCAACAGTACCTCGCACGAAACATCGTGAATCGTACCTGGGCCAGACTGCTGGGAACCGGCTTTGTGGATCCACCTGACCAGATGCACTCCGGCAACCCGGCCAGCCACCCCGAACTGCTTGCATCGCTCGCCCGCGATCTCGTGCAGCACGACTACGATCTGCGACGACTCATTCGCGGCATCGTACTCAGCAGCACCTATGCGCGCTCCAGCCGCTGGACCTCCCAGTCGGCTCCCCCGGCCGCGCAGACATTTGCCGTCGCCACCGCACGACCGCTCACCCCCCGCCAGCTGGCTGCCTCACTGCAGATTGCCATCCGCAGCCGCGCTTCATGGCCAACCGTCGAGGAAACTCAGGCCAACCCCGAAGACTGGCTCAAACGCCGCACGGATATTGAAAATCAGGCCGGGGGCTGGATGCGTGAATTCGAACAGCCGTCCGCCGATTTTCAGGTGGCCGTCGATGAAGCACTCTTCTTCAGCAATAACGATCGCGTGCAGAACGATCTGCTGCGGGATGCTGGCGATCGTCTCGTCGGTTCACTCAAATCTCTGGAAACCGCCGAACGGACCGCTGACGAACTCTGGACCGTGGTGGCCGGTCGTCAGCCGTCTCCGGACGAAGTCCAGGCGGTGCAGGACTGGTTGTCAAAGTCACCTGAACGGCGTGTAGGCGACGTGCAGTCGCTTGTCTGGGCACTTCTGGCAGGTGCCGAATTTCGGTTCAATCATTGAGTGATTAAGTCCATTTGGAGGCAGGCGGATGTCAAACAGAGGACTGCAGCGAGTGGAATCGGCAATGCCGCTTTCGGGTCTCTCCCGTCGCGGCTTTCTCAGCGGCACCACTCTGGCCGTCGGCGGCGCCCTCGCAGCCGACATGCGGGGGGTCAGTCGCCTGCGGGCCGAAGAAATCGCCGGCGAACTGCGCCGCGGCGAAAAGCACGTCATCCTGCTCTGGCTCGCTGGCGGGGCCAGCCAACTGGAGACGTGGGATCCCAAGCCCGGAGCCAGGACCGGCGGACCCTTCAGCGCGATCTCCACCAATGTCGCCGGCATTCAGGTCAGCGAGCTGCTCCCCAAACTCGCCCAGCGAATGCACCTCACCGCAGTGATCCGCTCACTCAACACCAAAATCGCCGATCACGGACGCGGTGCGGATTTGATGGAACGCGGACGTCTGGACGATCCCGGCCTGCGCTATCCGGACATCGGCGCCGTGGCCGCCAGGGAACTGGGACGACTGGAAAGCACTGTCCCCGACTACGTGTCCCTGTACACGTCCACCGAAGGCCGCCGAAAGGGAACAAGCGGTTTTCTGGGGGCCCGGTATGCTCCGTTGTTTCTCGCCGAAAATATGGCTCCCCCCAACTCCGCCCTCCACGAACGGCTCACCGCTGCCGAACATCAGGACCGCGCCGCACTGCGGGATCTGCTCTCCAGGCGATTTGCCGCGGAACACCGCTACAGCAGCACAGTCGGCAGCCTCAATTCGGCCTACCAGCGCGTGCAGGGGATGATGGCCAGTGCCGGATTGTTCAATATCGAACAGGAACCCGCCGAAGTCCGGGCCCGATACGGCCCCACTCAGTTCGGCGAACAATGCCTCATCGCTCGCAGACTCGTCGAAGCCGGTGTGCCCTTCGTCAAAGTCGCCCGCGCCTGGTGGGACAGCCACGGCCAGAACTTCGAAACGCACCTCGAACTCTGCGCCGATCTCGACCACTGCATGTCCGTACTCCTCGACGACCTGCAGGAACGCGGACTCCTCCAGAAAACACTCGTCATCACTCTCGGTGAATTCGGCCGCACACCAGGGATTAATGCCAGCCTGGGCCGCGATCATTTTGCGTCCGCATGGAGCTGCAGTCTGTCCGGTATGGGAATTCAAGGCGGGACCGTCTACGGGGCCACCGATGCCGAAGGCCACACCGTGAAGGACGGCGAAGCCTCCGCCGCAGACCTCTTCGCCACCATCCTCCAGGCACTCGGCATTGACCATACGCACGAATACATGGTCGGCTCACGTCCCACCCCGCTCGCGGATTTTGGAAGCAAGCCCATCCGGCCGGTGCTCGCCTAAGGAGTTTTCCAATGCGATTGATCGACGAAACTGCCCCCCCGCAAACTCACGACTCGCCACCGCCCACAGTCCCACCGCCCACAGACAAATTGCCCACAGACAAATTGCCCACAGACAAACCGCCGTTTGTCCCCGGGAAAGTCGCGCTCGATAAAACTGTGCGCCTGCCATCCATCACCTTCTGCCTCGCCCGACATGAGCAGTCCAGCCGCATCTTTTTTGGCGGCGCGGACTTCGGACTGCACCACTTTGACCCCACAATCGAAAAGCCGGAACCAAAACCACTCTCCGAATCCCGTCACGCCAGCTACGTCACCGGCCTCGTCAATTCCGCCGGCACACTCATCTCCGCCGGCTACGACAAAGCCCTCATCTGGTGGAATGCCGAAACCGGCGAACCCATCCGGCGAATCGAGGCGGCTCATGAACGCTGGATCCGATCGCTCGCCGTCAGCCCCGACGGAAACCGACTGGCCAGCGTCGGAGATGACATGAAAACCCGGCTCTGGGACGCCGCCAGCGGCACCTGTCTGCTCACACTGGACGGCTACGAACCCCAGACACCCCACGGCTTTCCCTCGATGCTCTACACCGTGGTCTTCTCCGCGGACGGCAGCCGCATCGCCACGGGCAATAAGACTGGCCGAGTGCTCATCCGCGACGCAAACTCCGGTGAAATCCAGCAGACCATCGAAGCCCCGGTGATGTACACCTGGGATCCCCGAGCCCGGCGACATTCGATCGGCGGCATTCGCTCCCTCGCCTTCTCCCCCGACGGATCCCTCATCGCTGTCGGTGGCATGGGCCAGGTTGGCAACATCGACCACCTCGAAGGCAAATCCCGTGTGGAAGTGTTCCGCGTGGCAACCCGCGAACGTGTCCACGAAATTGAAGACAGTAACTACAAGGGACTGGTCGAAAAACTGCAGTTCAGCCCCGATCAGAAATGGCTCGTCGCAGCCGGTGGCGACAGCGGCGGCTTCGTCAGTGTCTGGTCCATGGAAACCGGAAAACTGCTTGCCCAGGAAAAAGTCGGCAGCCACCTCCACGACTTCGAAATGCTCTCCGATCGCCAACTGATCACCGTCGGGCATGAACAGGCCACACTCATCTCTCTCGCCGAAAACAGTGCTCAGGGCGCTTGAACTCAAGAGAGCTGCACGCCCGCCGCAAAAGGAGCCGCGACCGTGAGCGAGTCAGGCCGCTATGCGACCACGCAACTTCTTCCCCGATATTGACTTTCGCCGTACCCTTGTTGTCCGCCCCGGGGCCCTTTCGAGTACGAGTAAGAGTCCGAGGCCCGGAACTGATTCTGAATTTCTGTGCCATGTACCCTGGCAGGGACATTGCGGAGCGGCGGGGACTGGTGTTGTGCGCGCGGCTGGAATGCGGATTGGAGCTTCGCCCTGGGATGGTGAAACGGTGTTAAGGACACCTGATCTCGTACTTTGAATCCGCTCCCCCGTGACAAGGCGTGCGGGGGATGTCAATCCCCCGGTAACGGTGCGTGCCCGCGCTGCCAGAACCGCATCGGGAACGCAACACAGCCTGACCGGCCGATTGACATCGACCGCACGCCACAGGACGTTTTTTGTGCTTTGTTCGGGCAGAGGGGCCGGACGATAGTATGGGGGACTGAAACATCCCAGCTTGCCTGTTTTCATGTCATTTCGCCATCCCACCCCCGACCCGCTCTGCCCTGGCAGGGGAGAGGGGGGGATTAGTTTCGCCAAAATACGCCTTCTGCAAATTTTCCCGGAAAC
>JBJTOM010000428.1:0-3593 GCA_046074585.1 Planctomycetota bacterium
GGGGGTTGTGTTTTGCGCGGGTTTTGTGATGGGGACATGGGACGCAGGGGACTCATGAGACGGATCGCCCGGGTGACGATACAGGGGTGAGTTCCTGGTTCCTTGTCGCCGCGTCCCCGGACCGCCGGAGCTTCCCACGCAGGCCGTGGCAGTGCTGTTGCCCGCGGACTGCCGTCCGACGGCTCAGCAGCGCGTAACCGGGGGATTGACATCCACTGCACGTCCTGTCACGTGGGGCGGAATCCGCAAGACGACTTCCGGTGTTCTTCGCACCGTTTCACCATCCCACCCTCGCCCTCCCGGCAGCACTCTGCCGGTCAGGCGGGCAAACTTTTTTCGTGGCACTGGCTGTGTGGTTATGGGGGATTGTGGCGCCTTCCGGATAGGCAGCAGCACCGGCTGATCTCCTGCTTCCAATTTTTCCCCAACGAACTCCGCTTTTTCAGCGTAGAGTCACAACGGCGCTCACTTTGCGCTCTCCGGCCACGGCAATCGCCCTCTGGCCTCTCAGGTTTTGCAACCGTCCCCGGCCAGAATGAGGCGACTTCCAACATGGCAAACGCGGTGATTGAAATCCGAAATCTTTCCAAGGTCTATCGCGATTTCTGGGGAAGAAAAAAGGTTCAGGCAGTCAAAAGCCTCAGCCTGGACGTGATGCAGGGAGAAGTCTTCGGTCTGCTGGGTCCCAATGGCTCTGGTAAGACAACCACCATGAAAATGCTCCTCGGACTGCTCTTTCCCACCTCCGGCGACATGACGATCCTCGGGAAACCGGCCTCCGATGTCTCCAAAAACGAAAGAATTGGGTATCTCCCTGAAGAGTCGTACCTTTACCGGTTTCTGAACGCGGACGAAACGCTCGATTTCTACGGTCGCCTGTTCAACATGACGGCAGCCGAACGGGCTCAGCGTTCAGACGAATTGATCGAGTTGGTGGGACTTGGAAAAGCCCGTCGCCGACAACTCAAGGAATACTCCAAAGGCATGACCCGCCGCATCGGCCTCGCTCAGGCACTCATCAACAACCCCGATCTGGTGCTGCTCGACGAACCGACCAGTGGCCTGGACCCGATCGGCACGCGTGAGATGAAAGACCTGATCATTCAGCTCAAGGCTCAGGGGAAAACCGTGGTCATGTGCAGCCACCAGTTGGGGGATGTCCAGGACGTGTGTGACCGGATCGCCGTGCTTTTCCAGGGAGAACTCAAGGTGCTGGGACGCGTGGATGAACTTCTGGAACTGCGCAACGAAACGCAGATTCGCACCGGAAGTCTCAGCGACGCAGCGATCGCGGACGTCCGCGCGGCTCTCGCAAAGCACAATGTAACGGACGTCGAAATCAGTCGCCCCCGGGCCGACCTCGAACAACTCTTTCTGCGAACTGTTCGGGAAAGCACCGAACGTCCGGGACGAAGGTTTTCAACGGAAGAAGTATCCGCGTCCGCGGGACGGTCCTGAGAGAAGTGTGTGGGAGTGTCGACACGGTTTTTCGGTCTGCGGTCACTAACGGGATCACTGGCTCATGGATTTTGACATTCGCCCCTATGACTTCATCTCAGCCCTGGGTGGATGGCTGCTGCTGTCCGCCGGACTTGCCGCCATCGCCCTGGTAATTGCCTTCATCCTCGCAGTTGCCCGCAACGGCTCTGCCGGACTTAAAATCTTCAAGGCTGGTCTGCTGTCGTACTTCAGCGACACGTTTACCCTGTCCCCGCGTCGTATTCTTGCCATCGCTCGCCTCGCTCTGCTCGAAGCCGTCCGCCGCAAAGCCCTCATGGTGTTTGTGGTGTTTGCTGTTCTCCTGATGTTCGCCGGGTGGTTCATCGCAGACTCCAACGAACGACCGGAACTTCAGGTGCAGGTGCACGTGGCATTCCTGCTCAAATCCATCGCATGGCTGATGCTGCCCGCCGTCATCTTTCTCAGCTGCTGGGCCGTGCCGGAAGATATTCGTCTGCGGTCCATGCATACGGTGGTCACCAAGCCGGTCCGCCGCGTGGAGATTGTGCTGGGGCGGATCCTCGGCCTGTCACTCGTGTTCCTCGTTGTTCTCGTTGCCATGGGCGTCATCGGGCAACTCTGGCTCAGCCGTCGCATTCCGGACAGTGCCAGAGGTGCACTCCAGTGCCGCGTGCCGATGTTTGGCAATCTCTACTTCCTCAACGCTGAGGGACAGCCTGCGGAAACAGGTCTGAATGTTGGCGATGTTTATGCCTATCGATCTCACATCCAGGGCAATTCGCGCGCCCGCGGCGTGTTCCTCTTTCCGAATCTCACCGAAGCAGCGCTCACCACAAACGCTGACGGAGCCCAGGAACTGCTGCTCGAATGCCGCTTCGAAGCCTTCCGGACCGTGAAGGGCTCAGAAAAAAGCGTGAAGGAAGGCATTCAGGCCCAGTACACGCTGATGTCCAATCCCCGCGAAGAGGCGTTCGGGATCTTCGCCCAGAGCGAAACGCTGCGACCTGCGGCCGAAGCCTTCCGCAACGCAGAATTCCGCAACGCCGCCGAACTGCTCAAAGGCTTTGGTGACCGCATCCGCACTGCCCCCCAGGAACTCCGTCCAGCCGACTACGTCGCCTTCCACAACGGGTTGTTCAATGCCGGTGAACAACTCCGTCGCCGCAACGATGAACGACTCACCGATGTCGCCGGAAAATTTCTCGCCGCAGCCGACGTCTGTCGCTCAATTCCCAAAATGATGGCCGATCAGGACGCAGGGCTGCGTGTCGAAATTCCCTGGCAGCAACTGGCCGATGCCCTCGATGCCGTTTCCGCCTCGGTCCTGCAGCGTTCCGCCGATCTCCTCGAAGCCCTCCCCCGGCTCGAAGTGCCGCTCCCGGCCTTCAGCGTCTCTGAATATCACGGTGGCGACGACGCAACCGTCAATGTCACCCGCGTCCCCAGAATTCTTCGCTTCGTGGCCGGCGATGAAACACTCGCCCGCTTCCTCGCCGATGTCACCGCTGCCTGGAACACCGAAGGCCGGCTGGTCGAAAACGGAGCCCTCAAAAGCAGCCTGGTAAGCGACCTTGTGACACAGGCGAAGATCTCCCAACTCAACGCCGAACGACTCGCTGTCGTCCTCACAGAGGAACTCGCTGCCGGAAAGCTGCGCGTCACCGAAGGAAAACTGACTCCCCCTGAAGGCAGCAGCTGGTTCGGCTGGTACCGGGAACTCATCAGCCTGCAGCGGCTCGTGTCAGAAGACAGTGAGGGCTGGCTCATCGAAAAGGATCTTGTCAGGGATCTTTCAAAGGATGGCTACCTCCGCGTCGAAGTGGCCTGTGTGGATGACCAGATGTATCTCGGGATGGCACGGCCCGACCTCTTCGTTCGCAAGGCCGATCGCCCGTTCTGGGTGGGCTACTGGAAGGCCCTCATCGGAGTCGCGTGCATGCTCCTGCTTGTGGTGGTCATGGGTGTGACTGTCAGCTGCGCAGTCAAGGGCAACGTCTCGCTGTTCTTTTTGTTCACGTTCTTCATTGTGGGTCAGCTGCATGAGTTCATCATGCGGAAACTGGCCGAACTCGAAAAAGGCCTGGGTTCAGTTGAATCCGCAGTACTGCTGGCACAGGACCGCAACCCGGAAG
>JBJTOM010000429.1:0-7171 GCA_046074585.1 Planctomycetota bacterium
CAGAACCGCATCAGGAACGCACCAAAACCTGACCGGCCGATCGACATCGACCGCACGCCACAGGACGTTTGTTGTGTTCGTTCGGGCAGTGAGGCCCGACGATAGCGGGGGGATTGAAACATCCCTGTTTGTCTGTTTCAGCACCGTTTCATCATCCTACCTCGGGCCTGCCGCTCTTGTCTGTCCAGGAGAGAGCAGAATTGCGGGTGTCCGGTTTCTGCCTTTTTTTGGAGCCTCTGGGCTGGCCAAAGCCGTGGTTTCTCCGGAAGATAGGCGACATCAACCCGCCATGCTTTCCTCTGGCGCTCCCACGACCGTTTTTCCGGAGGTCCCACCGTGTTTCGCGTGCGATTGCTTGCCTGCCCTGCACTCCTGACCCTCAGCCTGTTCGCTCCGCTCACGCCGGCCTTCGCTGCCGCTCCGCCTGAACCGGTAGCCTCCTCACCGCTCATCACGCCGGCCACGCCTGGGCATGCCGTGCCGTTCACCGCCGATATTCGTGGTTCCAAAGACATCTATCTGGTGGTCACAGATGGTGGCGACGGGTACGGTTTCGACTGGGCCGACTGGGCAGAACCTCGTCTGACAGGCCCCGCCGGAACGCTCAAGCTGACCGACCTCAAATGGAAAACAGCACAGTCCGGATGGGGTCGTCCAGGCGTCAACGTCAACGTCGAGGGCGGGGCGCTGCGAATTCAGGGTAAGCCGGTCGAATTCGGGATCGGCACGCACTCCAATTCCACCATTCATTTTTCCATTCCCGAGGGCTACGAAAAGTTGACGGCTCGAGTGGGCCTGGACAATGGCGGGACGGACCAGGGAAATGGTGGCAGCGTACAGTTCCACGTGTTTACTCAGGCCCCCGGACCGTTCAATGCAGCCACCCCGGGTGTGGACCGCTCGCCTGAATCAGCCGTTGCCGGCCTGGATGTCGGTGAAGGCCTCGAAGTCCGGCTCTTCGCAGCCGAACCCAAACTGCTCAGCCCGTCCAACATCGACGTGGATCACCTCGGCCGCGTCTGGGTCTGTGAAGTGGTCAATTACCGTCGCTTTGCCAACGGTGGCAATCCGGATCGTCCGGAAGGCGACCGCATTCTGGTGCTCGAAGACAGCAACGGTGATGGACAGGTGGATCGTGAAACGGTGTTCTATCAGGGCCGCGATATCGATTCGGCTCACGGCGTCTGCGTGCTCGGTTCACGCGTGATCGTCTCCGCAGGCGACAGCGTGTTCAGTTTCCACGACGACAACGGCGACCTGAAGGCCGATCGCAAAGAAGTGCTCTTTACCGGCATCAAGGGGACGCAGCACGACCACGGCATTCACAGCTTCACATTCGGACCCGATGGCCGACTCTATTTTAACTTCGGCAACAGCGGCGAAGAACTGCATACACCCGACGGAAAGATCGTGGTGGACCTCGCCGGCAACGAAGTCCGCGCGGCTCGCAAACCCTATCAGGAAGGTATGGCCTTCCGCTGTGAACTCGATGGCAGTCGCGTCGAAACGCTCGGCTGGAACTTCCGCAATAACTGGGAACTGTGCGTGGACAGCTTTGGCACCATCTGGCAATCCGACAACGATGACGACGGCAATCGCGGTGTGCGAATCAATTACGTGATGGAGTTTGGCAACTACGGCTATAAGGATGAGCTCACAGGAGCCGGCTGGCAAACGCCCCGCACCAATCTGGAAACCGAAATCCCCCTGCGTCACTGGCATCTGAATGATCCCGGAGTGGTCCCGAATCTGCTCCAGACCGGCGCTGGTTCACCCACCGGGATCCTCATCTACGAAGGCGACCTGCTCCCCGAGCGCTTCCGCAACCAGCTGATTCACTGCGATGCCGGACCCAATGTGGTCCGCAGCTACGCCACCACTCCCCAGGGGGCCGGCTATTCCGCCGAAATTCACCCGGTGCTCACGGGGACCCGCGACCAGTGGTTCCGGCCGTCCGACGTCTGTGCAGCCCCCGATGGATCGCTCATCGTCGCCGACTGGTACGATCCCGGTGTCGGTGGGCATCGTCAGGGTGATGTGGAACGCGGACGACTCTTCCGCGTGTCGCTCCCGGGCCATGCCTACACGGTTCCCAAAGCCGACCTCAGCACTCCTGCGGGCGCGGCTGCGGCGCTCAAAAGCCCCAACGTCTCCACCCGCTATCTCGCCTGGACCGCTCTGCAGAAATCCGTTGCAGCAGCAAAAGCCGCACTCCAACCCATGTTCGCTTCCGACCCCAATCCCCGCTTCCGCGCCCGCGCCCTGTGGCTGCTCGGACAGCTCGAAGGCAACGGTGCTGCCATGGTCAACCAGGCCATTCGGGACGCGAATCCCGACATTCGCATCACCGGCCTGCGACTCGCCCGCCGACTGGGCCTCGAACTGCCTCCGATCGTGCAGACACTTGCCAGCGATGCGTCACCGGCCGTGCGTCGTGAATGCGCCATCGCCCTCCGCTTCCTCCCGGCCGAAGAAAAAACCAAGCTGCTCGCCACCCTCGCTGCCTCCCTCGATCCCGCCGACCGCTGGGCCGTCGAGGCGCTGGGAATCGGTGCCGGTGGACAATGGGATCAGGTGCTCACAACACTGGCCGCAGAAAGCAGTCGCAGCGACGCGGTTTCTCAAGCCGCCGTGGATGCCCTGATCTGGCGGTCCCGCGGACCCGCCGCAGCCGCCGCCAAGGTGCTCCGCCTGCGGACCATGCTCAAGGCAGCCAGCACAGCACCCGCATCTGAACAACCCGCCCTGCAGGCTCAGGTGGCACGCTGGTTCCGCAGTCTGGACTTTGACGAACGTGCAATTGTCAGCCGCGAATGCTCCGAACTGCTGGGCGGCAACCTGCTGCAGGGGCTTCCTGCCGACCTTGCTGTGTTCGTCACCGTGGAAGCCCTTTCCCGCACCACCGGCGACGCTTCTTCCCCCGCCGCCGCCGCCGCCCTCGCAAAGGTCCTCGAACAGTCCGCCGGCAGCTCTCAATTCGTCGCCCTTGTCAGGCGTTTCCAGCGAACGGAGCACTACCCGGCGCTGCTCGCACTGGCTCAATCCCGGCCAACCGAGCAGCTCGCCGTCGAAGCCATGTCCGCCCTGCTCGATCTCAAACAGCTGGAACTCATCACCCGTGCCCTGCATGGCCCCGACCCCACCCTCGCCGCAGCCACCGCCGATGTGCTCGGCAACACCGCCAACGGCAGCATCGCCGCACCACTCCTCGACGTCATCCGCGATGCGTCACTGCGATCCGACGTTCGTCGGTCCGCAGTCCGCGCGGTGTCGCGAGTCAACAATGGAGCGATGGAGCTGGTGAAGCTGGTGGAAGGCAAGTCGCTCGATGCCGAGCTTGAACAGTCCGCCGCTGCGGCACTGCACAGCGCCCCGTCCCGGCAGGCACGCGAACAGGCTCAGCGACTGTTCCCCCTGCCCGCCTCCAAAGACAATTCACCCACACCCCCGATCAGCGAGCTCACAAAACTCAAGGGAGACGCCCCCAACGGTCGCATGGTGTTCTTTTCCACCGGCACCTGTCACAAGTGCCACGTCGTGGATGGCATGGGCCGCGAAATCGGTCCGAATCTCACCGAAATCGGCAGCAAGCTCAGCCGCGAAGCCATGTTCGAATCCGTGCTCTATCCCAGCGCCGGCATCAGCCACAACTACGAAGCCTGGACGGTGGTGCTCAGTTCCGGAACCACCGTCAACGGACTGCTCGTCAGCAGCACCGATGCAGAACTGCAGATCCGAGGTGATGACGCAATTGTGCGGACGTTTGCCAAGGGTGACGTCGAAGAACTTGTCAAACAGAAAATCAGTCTGATGCCAGCCGATCTGCAGAAAACCATGACCAGTCAGGAACTGGCGGACGTCGTCGAGTACATGCAGGGTCTGAAGAAGAAGTAAGCGGGACCGTCAGGCGAAGGGAGCAGCTTCCGTGCAGTGCAGCGTGGTCAGTGCGAATCCGTGTGGAGCCGTGCGTCCGGCAGATGTTCTGCGAAGACCCGGTCTTCTCAGGTCTGTCATCGCCCCCGCGCTGCTCCTCAGCCTGCTGCTGTGTACCAGCTCCCGGCCACTCCAGGCCCAGGCGGTTCCCGCGGACGACGTCGAGCAGCGCGGGGTGCTGCGTGCCATCGAAGAGGTGGAAGAAGCCCTGCGAAAGGAATCGTGGCTCGAAGCTGTGCAGCGTTTTGACGATGCCTGGCGCCTCGCATCCGAAGGCGAAGACGTGCTGCTGGAATCGCGGGGAGCAGAAATCCGTCAGCTCCCGCCCGGGACCGCAGACGCACTGGCTGGCGGCAAAGCACGGCTGAACGCGGTGTATCGGACTGCGGGCCCTGAGTTTCGCAGGCTCTACGCAGAACAGTTCAACGAGACGGCCGCACAGCTGCTCCGAGGACTGCTGGAACGTGGAGAAACCAGTCGTCTGAAATCCGTTGCCAGCCGCTACCAGTGGACTCCGGCCGCCAGCCAGGCCCTGCAACTGCTGGCTCAGATGCACATGGATTCCG
The DNA here is from genome assembly GCA_046074585.1 of Planctomycetota bacterium. GTDB lineage: Bacteria > Planctomycetota > Planctomycetia > Planctomycetales > Planctomycetaceae > SXXK01. The sequence continues at coordinate 4,500 of JBJTOM010000429.1, forward strand.
GCGATTTCCTCGAAGCCGGACTGCTGCTGGAACGCTGCCTGCGGTTTTCCGACCCCGCTCCTCCGCTCCTGTCACTCCGCACAGCGTGGTGCTTTGCGAAGGCCGGACTGTTCGCCGAAGCAGAAGAATTGTCGGCTGCGGCAAAAGCCAGTGTCAGCCCCGCAGAAGCTCCCGTGGAACCCCGCCTGCAAAAGCTCCTGACCGACCTCGAAACGCTCACCCTCCCAGCCACCGCAGATCCCTCCGTCAACCGGAATGACTGGCTCCAGCCGCTCGGGAATTATCGGCGCACGCAGCGTCAGCCACCTGTCTCAATCCGCCTTGCCGGGCAGTGGAAGACCAGTCTCCTGCAACTTCAGGATGTGCTCTACGCCGATCGACTCAACCCGCTCCTTGCAGAAATCACCGGCCACCTCGAACAGCTCTGGAACAACGGTGTGGATCGGGGTGTGCTTGAGCTGCCAGCCGGACAACCGCTGGCGCGGGGTGAGCAGATCTTCGTGCGGACGGCGTTCAGTATTCAGTCATGGAACAGCGCCACCGGCGAACTGCTCTGGGAGGTCGCCCGGCCCGACCGAGCACTCCGGGAGACCCTCGAAAATCTTCCCGCTGCACCCGCTCCGGATGGTGCGTTCCAATCGGAGGGTCCAGCACTGGCCGCGGCCGCGTCCGGTCTGGCCTGGCAGCTGCACCTGCAGCAGATTCGAGGCATCACGGCCGCTCAGATGGCCATCAGCGGTTCAACGTTGTTTGTGGTGGAAGAGACGGCTGCGGGTGGCAGCGAACTGGATGGCATTCCGGGAATGATCCGCGGGATGCCCACCCTGCCCTCCAACTTCATTCGAGCCTACGATGCAGCGACCGGGCTGTTTCTGTGGGAAATCGGCGGGCAGGTGCAGAATGCCGTACCCGGACAGCCCGGCAGCAGCAACCTGCTCGCCGGCTATTACTTCCTCGGCGCCCCGCTCGTGCTCGGCAGTCGCATTTATGTGCTCGCTGAAAACGGCGAAGGCGTGTACCTCATTCGCATTGGCGAACCCCTTGCAGGGGGGGCGAAAGTCAACCCGCAGATCCTTGCCAGCCAGCTGCTCACCACCCCCGACCGCAAGCTGGCCGAACACCCGCTCCGACGCTACGCCGGGCTCATGCCCACCTACGCCCGGGGACTGCTCATCTGCCCCACGTGTGACAACCGTGTGGTCGCCGTCTCGGCTGAAGATCTGTCCATTCGCTGGGTCGCCCGGTATGCCGGGATTCTGCAGCGACAGGAGATCGGTGATGGAAATGCCATGGTGCTGCGGGGAGCACCGGACGGTCAGCGGACCATCGCGGTGGATATGGAAAACCGCTGGTACGACTTCCAGCCGCGCGTTGTCGCCGGCAAAGTCCTGCTCACCCCCCGCGATGCCGATCAACTGCTCTGTATCGATCTGCAAACCGGACAACAACTCTGGAAGGTGCCCCGCGGAGGCTATCATGCGATTGCCGGCACCACCGACCAGCAGGTCCTCCTCGCCAGGCGCCGCCAGGTCGGCGCTCTTGATCTCGCAACCGGCAAATCCACATGGACGACGGCACTGCGGGCAGGCATTGTCTGTGGTTCCGGGGTCTTCACAGGCACACTTCTGCAGCTGCCCACCAGCACCCCGGCACTGGTTTCCATCGACGTCTCGGACGGTCAGGTGCTCGCCAGCCAGCCATGGTCCGGCGACGTTCAGTCCGGCAACCTGCTATCGCTGCCCGGCGGAACTCTGGTGCAGGGCATCACCGCACTGACGTGGCTCCCACGAGTCACACAGGATCTGCAGCCGATCGAACTCGCGACCCGGCACCTGCTCGCAGGAGACGTGGCCGCCGGCCGCGCCGTTCTGGAAACGCAGCTGCAACAGCAGCCCGGAGACCAGACCGTGCGGATGGTGCTGATCGATCTGCTGCTGAACCAGCTGCGGCGTGAAAGTGACGATGCGAACCTGTTGATCCCGCAGATCGAACAGCTGCTCACACAGCTGGCTCAGGAAGCCGAACTGGGACCGCTTCTGCACGCACTCCTCGGGATGACCCTCCCCGACGCCGCCTCGCTCCCCGGTCTGCTCAGAACAGCCGGTCGCCAGCGCGAAGAGGAATTCCGTGAAATTCTGCTGCAGCGCGACGCTGCACAGTCGAATGACGCTCCGCTGAACCAGCTGATGCCACGGCTTGAACGAATGATTCGCGAACTCCCTCAGGCCATGCTCGCAGCTGCTCCCGCCAACGGACTCGAACGCAGTCAGGCGGATGTCGTGGCCTCAGCGATTCATGGAAGTCTCCAACAGCGGTCGCTCCCGGAACAGATCGAACTGCAGACGCTGCTTATCCCCGCCGCCGTTACCACTGCGGCCAGCATGTCCCCGGTCCAGCGTCTGGACTTCGCCGCCGGGCTCCTCCGCTGCGGTCTGCCACACGCCGCCGCAGGTGTGCTCGATCCCGCCGACAGCAACCTCGAAGTCGGGATGAATGCCGCTGCCGTCGCCGAACTCGCCCGCCTTCAGAACCGTATCGACCTCGCACTGGAATACGCACAGCTGACAGCAATTCAGATACCCACAGCCGCTACCCCCGCTCAGCTCGCTGAACGGCTGGACAACTGGCACCGTTCCGGTGCCCGCTGGCAGGCATGGTCAACCCTTCGCTCC
>JBJTOM010000430.1:0-60689 GCA_046074585.1 Planctomycetota bacterium
CCCTCTTTCAGCGGCTTTGGGGCACCTTCGACGAGGTCTTTGGCTTCCTTCAGGCCGAGGCCAGTCGCGGCACGGACGACCTTGATGACTGCAATCTTCTTGGAGTCTTCGAAGCCGGTGAGCATCACGGTGAATTCCGTCTGCTCTTCTTTGACTTCTGCTGCAGCGGCTGGAGCAGCCGCCATGACCACAGCACCGCCTCCAGCGGGCTCGATGCCGTGTACCTGCTTCAGATAATCCACGACCTTCTTGGCCTCAAGCAGCGTAAGGCCAACAATTCGATCACCCAATTCTTTTGTAGTTGCATCAAACGTTGCTGCTTCCGCAGACATGACAAGAACCTTTCGTTGACGTTACTTGGCTATGATTAAGCCGGAAAATCCACAAGACAGCGCTCGCTGCCTCACCTAAGTCGCTGGCTCTTTTTCGGACAAAGTCTTCAGTTGGCCAGCGAGTTGACCGCCGGGCCCCTGAAGACAACCAGCCAACTGACGCCCCGGTGCGAGCATCAGCCCGGCAAGCTCAGCGATCGTTTCGCGGCGACCGGCGCTCTTGCTGAGAGTTTCCACGGCGGCGGCGTTGAGCGTCTGCCCTTCGACTGCGGCGCCTTTGATTTCAAGTTTCTGAATGTCCTTGGCCCATTTCGTGATGGACCGAGACAGGGCGACGATGTCGTCGGAGCCCCACAGGAGCGTTGAAGGACCGGCGAGAACCGGATCAAGACCATCGACACCACTACGACGCAGGGCATTCAAGGCGATTGAGTTCTTGACGGTGAGCGCGCTGATGCGTTCTTTTCGGAGCGCGAGACGCCAGCGGTTCGCGGTGATTGCGTCGAGTTTTGAAGCATCGACGACGATGAAATCCCGAGCATCACCGATGCGTGCCTGGATGTCAGCGATCACCATATCTTTAACTTGCTTGCCCATGACGAAAGCTCACAGTGAAACACATTGCGAAAGACGGAAGGAATCAAACGGCCACAGAAATCGAAGGCATCATCGTGGCTGAGACGACCATGCTGCGCAGATACACGCCTTTTGACGTATTCGGCTTAAGGCTGCGAATGAACGCGAGCAGGCTTTCGATGTTCTCGGTCAGGCGATTGGCGTCGAAGGACAGTTTTCCTACGACACAATGGACGTTGGAGCCATTATCGACTCGAAATTCGACCTTGCCGGCCTTGTATTCACGCACGGCATTGGCGACGTCCTGAGTGACTGTACCGGCGCGTGGGCTGGGCATGAGTCCGCGGGGTCCGAGAACTCGGCCGAGCGGTCCAACGACTCCCATCATGTCGGGTGTTGCGATGCAGACGTCGAAATCAAGCCAGCCTTCCTTGATGCGGTCGGCGAGTTCACGCCCGCCGACGTGGTCAGCTCCTGCCGTCTGAGCAATGCCGACGTTTTCGCCCTGTGCGAACACCAGGACTCTTTGGCTCTTGCCGATCCCGTGTGGCAGCACGATTGAGCCTCGAACGATCTGATCGGCCTGCCGCGGATCGACACCGAGTCGCACGGCGATCTCAACGGTCTGGTCGAACCGGCAGGGCTTCACGCCCCTGGGCAGGGACGTTTCGAGGCTTTTGAGTGCCTTGACGGCATCAGCGAGTGTGAGCGCACCAAGTTCTCCGGCTTTCTTTGTGAGAGCCTTCATGCGTTTGGAGTGGCCAGGCATATAAAACCTCTTGTGGATCTGAGCGGGGACATTTGTGACTGAGGCGGACTTAGTCGAGCACTTCGAGACCCATGCTGCGAGCGGTGCCTGCAATCATGCGACGGGCCTGCTCGAGCGAAGAGGCATTCAGATCTTCGTACTTCTGTTTTGCGATCTGATCCAACTGGGCGGTCGTAACGGTTCCGACCTTGTTCTTGAGGGGACTGCCAGAGCCCTTAGCGATGCCGGCAGCTTTTTTGAGCAGCACGGCAGCGGGTGGGCTTTTGAGGATGAACTCGAAGGAGCGATCGTTATACACAGTGATGACGACGGGAATGGTCACCCCCATCATGTCTCGTGTTTTTTCGTTGAACTGGGACACGAACTGTCCGATGTTGACCCCGTGAGGGCCGAGCGCGGTACCGACTGGTGGCGCGGGAGTGGCCTGGCCTCCGGTGACCTGCACTTTGATTTGAGCAGTAACTTGTCGTTGTTTACCCATGGAAAGAGTATCCCAAATTTAACCTGTGAGGGGCATGTGCTTAGATGACTTCCACCTGCCAGTGATCGAGTTCTACGGGGCTGGAGCGCCCGAAGATATCAATGAGAACTGACACCTTGCCGCTGTGCTCATCGATTCCTTCGACCGTCCCTTCGAAGTTTTCGAAAGCACCTTCGCGAATCTTCACCACGTCACCGGTTGAAAACGCAATCCGGACTTTGGGAGCCACGGTGGCCTGTTCGGATGACTTGCCAAGCATTCGCTCGACTTCGTGGGCTTCCATAGGCAACGGCTTCCCGGCAGCACCGGCAAAATCTCCGACGCCCCCGGTGTCGCGGACGAGATACCAGGTCTCATCGTTGAGCACCATCTGGACCATCATGTAGCCGGGGAACAGCTTTCGATCCTGTGTCTTCTGGGGGGCGCGACTATCGACCACCTTTTCTGACGGGATGACGATCTCACCAAAGAATTCCTCCAGTCCGTCCCTGCGAATCCGCTTGAGGATCGCTTCCTTGATTGTGCGTTCGCGGTTTGTCTGCACCTTCAGCACGTACCACTGCATCTTTTCGGCGGACGCAGCATCAGATTGTTTTGCCATGTCTGTTGCCCTGGTGTGCAGTGCTGAGGGGGGGGGAGGGACGAAGGAACAGGGGACGAAGATGTGAATCAGTTGAACATTTCGGTAAATCCGATGACCGACAGCAGCCAGGTCCAGATCAGATCAATGAGGAACAGGAAACCGCCGAGTGAGGCCATTGTCACGAGCACAACTACGGTAGCCTGCGACACCTCTGCTCGCGGTGGCCACGTGACCCGTGTGAGTTCGGATTCAACGGAGATCAGAAAATCAGCAAATCGAGGAAAATTCACAGCTCTGAAGGCAATCCATGCGGTGAGGAGCCAGCAGCAGAGTCCGACCGACACTTTGATGACCTCACCGCGCGGATTGAGGGGACCGTTGGCGAGGGTGATACATCCGAAGGCGGCGACGATGACTGCCGTGAAGAAGGTAAACTGGCGCACCATCCGACCCTGGTTGGCCTTGTAGAGACCAGTGCTGAGCAGTTCCTTAGTCAGCGATGTGTCCATCTTTGAGGCCATGAATTGCTCGCAAACCGGGGCATTGAACGTGGACTATGATATTTCACCGACGCATCAACAGAACACAAATGAGTAAGCACGGGAGGAGGGAGTCGAACCCCCAACCGCCGGATTTGGAATCCGGTGCTCTGCCAATTGAGCTACTCCCGTGTGTTCTGCGGGGGCAGAGTTCATTTCTTGCGGGATTCTTTGTGGAGCGTATGTCGCCGCAGTTTTGGACAGTACTTCATTAGTTCGAGGCGTTCGGTGCCTCGAGTCTCTTTGATCACGCGGTAATTTCGAGCACCTGATTCGGTGCATTCGAGCCAGACGTATTCGCGCACAAGGCACCTCGGCGAGAAAAGAACGCTGCCTGCTCGCCGGAGCGAGCAGGCAGCGTCGGGTACTTGGAGGAGGACTTACTGAAGGATCTTGGTCACGACGCCGGAACCGACGGTTTTCCCGCCTTCGCGGATGGCGAAGCGGGAGCCGTCTTCGAGGGCGATTGGCTTCCCAAGTTCCACTTCGACTCGAACGTTGTCACCGGGCATGCACATTTCGGCACCGCCCAGGAGTTTGGTGGTGCCGGTGACGTCTGTGGTGCGGAAGTAGAACTGTGGCCGGTACCCGCTGAAGAATGGGGTGTGGCGTCCGCCTTCTTCCTTACTGAGTACGTACACTTCAGCTTCGAACTTGACGTGGGGCTTGATGGAGTTGGGGGCTGCGAGCACCTGACCGCGCTGAATGTCTTCCTTCTTCAGGCCGCGGAGAAGCAGACCCACGTTGTCGCCGGCGATACCCTGATCCAGAGTCTTCTGGAACATCTCGACCCCGGTAACGGTTGTTTCGACCGTGTCCTTCAGCCCGATGATCTGAATTTTCTCTCCCACCTTGACAACCCCGGCCTCGATACGCCCGGTTGCCACGGTTCCGCGACCTTCGATGGAGAACACGTCTTCGACGGCCATCATGAACGGCTTGTCTGAAGCCCGTTTTGGCTCGGGAATGTAGCTGTCCAGTGCCTTCATCAGTTCGGTGATGCAGTTGCTGTACTTGTCGTCAGCGGGGTTATCCAGCGCACCGCGAGCGTTTCCGCGAACGAGGGGTACATCGTCGCCTGGGAAGCCATACTTCGTGAGCAGTTCGCGAACTTCCATTTCGACAAGGTCAAGAAGTTCGGCATCGTCAACGAGGTCGCACTTATTGAGGAACACGACGAGGGCAGGCACGTCCACCTGGCGAGCGAGGAGGATGTGTTCGCGGGTCTGAGGCATCGGACCGTCTGCTGCAGACACGACCAGAATGGCGCCGTCCATCTGGGCAGCACCGGTAATCATGTTTTTGATGTAGTCAGCGTGGCCGGGGCAATCGATGTGAGCGTAATGCCGATTCGGCGTTTCGTACTCAACGTGGCTGGCCGCGATGGTTACGGTTTTGGTTGCGTCACGGACAGTGCCCCCCTTGGCGATGTCCGAATAGGATTTGACGGACGCCATTCCCTTGGCTGCCTGAACTGCGAGGATTGCCGCTGTGGTTGTAGTCTTGCCATGGTCGATGTGACCAATGGTGCCGACGTTCACGTGAGGCTTCGTTCGCTCAAATTGACCCTTTGCCATTCACCCAACTCCGCAATAAACTTCGCCGGGAAATTCGACCCACCCGACAAAACATCTTTTAGGAAACCGGCCACACGAATCGGCCAACACTGAAACGCTCCGACGCAGAGCATTTTAGACACTGCAATCAATCTTTGCATGAATCACTGAAGCCACTAACGACTTCAACCTTCTGACCCTGATGAGCCGAGCGAGACGCACAGCCCCACGATTGTTTCCAATCCGTTTTGCATCAGCCAGACCCACCGGTTTGCTGATGCCGTTTTGACTGACCACCCGCAGTTGTCCGCACTGGAACCACCAGACCGGACAGCCCACAGATATCAGCCCGAAGCTGCTGATGGGACTTGAACCCATGACCCCGTCCTTACCAAGGACGTACTCTACCAACTGAGCTACAGCAGCGAACCTGAATATCAAAGAGCGGGCGATGGGAATCGAACCCACACAGCCAGCTTGGAAGGCTGGAATTCTACCATTGAACTACGCCCGCAGGAAGGAACCGAGGACCAACTACTGAATTGGGGGAAACAGGATTCGAACCTGTGAAGGCAAACGCCACCAGATTTACAGTCTGGCCCTTTTGGCCGCTTAGGTATTCCCCCGGGATTCTGAACAGAACGCAGAAAAGGATATGTGAGTGAGTTGTGGGGAGAGGCAGTGCTGGATAGCAGAGGAGTGACAGGAGACCAGGAGGATTCGCCAAAGCAGAGGAAGCTAGCGGTGGGAGTCGAACCCACAACCGCCGGTTTACAAAACCGGAGCTCTGCCAATTGAGCTACACTAGCGCAGACTGCCCGCGAAGAAGGGAGAAGATTTTAACCGTGGAACATGGAATTAGCAAGTGTTCTCCGGGATTCGTCCCAGGATCGAGCAGTTTTGGGGAAGAGGCGGAGGATCAACGGCGGGTGGATGACCAGGTGAACTCCGCAATCGACCGGCAGAACCGGGATGGTATCCGCAGGAAATGCCCGGTGATTTCGGCCGCGGTTCAGGGAATCCTGAGCAAATTTCTCAGAATCCGGGAATTTCGACGGCCCGGCGTTCTGCAATTCGGCGCAGTTTTTCCAGGGTTCGGACTTCGATTTGTCGGACGCGTTCTTTGGTCACTCCGAGTCGCCAGCCGACCTGTTCGAGCGTTTGCGGTTCAGCGCCTTCATCGAGTCCGTAGCGGAAGGCGATGACTTTTTGTTCGCGGCCATCGAGTTCGTTGAGCATTTCGCGGATGATGGCGCGTTGTCCGCGGTTGACCTGCTCGTCGGTGATGGCGGAGGAGCGGTGTTCGGAGGACTGGGCGAAGATTTCGTCCTGTCCGGTGCGGAACCGATCGAGTCGCTGGTGTTCGGCGGGAACACTGCGGGTGAAGTTTTTGAGGATGGCCCAGGAGGCATAAGTGGAGAACTTATTGCCTCGCGCGTAGTCGAACTTTTCCACGGCGCGCATCAGTGAGATGTTTCCGTCGCTGACGAGTTCAAAGAACGCCGTTCCGGACTTGATGTATTTTTTGGCGATGGAGACAACAAGTCGGAGGTTGGAGCGAATGAGGTGGTTTTTGATTCGCAGGATGTCATCTGCGATTGCTTCGAGGCTTTTGATGAGCTTTGCGGCGGGCTTGCTGGTGCACAGTTGTTTGCGGCGTTCCAGCAGTTGCGACTTGCGGAAGTTCATTCTGCGGAAGTAGTACTGTTCCTGTTCGCGGGTGAGCAGGGGGACGCGGTAGAGTTCTCCGAGGTAGGCGGGGAGACCGGCGGGGATGCGGACACGGGCTGCGGAGTCGGCAACGGCGGGTTCGGGGCCGCAGATCCGGAGCTCTGCGTCGGGCGTGTGGAATTCCGGGTTGTCAATGAATTCGATCTGGAGGTCGAGCAGTCGCTGAGCGCGTGCGGTTGCGAGCGCTGCGTGGACGGCAGGGCGGGTCATTCCGAAGTCCCGGGCCAGGACTTCCGGGGAGGCGCCGTCCAGAAAGCGGGTGAGCAGGTCGGGGGTTGCCCCGGAATCGTTGATTTTCGCAACGATTGCCGAAGACAGGATCGACGCCTGTGGGATCGGCTGTGTTCCCCGGGAGTAGGTGGGATGGCTGAGTTTTTTCGGAGCACTGGGGTAATTTGATACGGCATTCACCATGGCTGCCTCCTTCGTCGGACTGAGATGCTGTTTCCCTGAGAAACCTGGCGGCTGAATTCATGAACTGCTGTGGGGTTGTGGCGACGCGCTTGCCTGATCTGTCGCAAAAAACCCCCAAAACCGGGAAAACGAAATGACTGGAATGGGCTTCGAAAACACTGTCAACAGCGGTTATTGCCGCATCAAAGGCGGGTCTACCGGACTGGAGAACAGAAGACGAACGATCAACGCACCTAACAGCAGCAAAACGCGGACCAAACTCTTGAAAAAGCACCCAAACGCTGGCCTGTGGCGGGATAGAACGAAAAGCAGAGCAGTCGGATCACCTGCAGATCCGGTTTCCCATAGGAGTTGCCGCAGGCCAGCGGTTTCCTCTTGCAATTTTTACAGAGGAGAGAGACGGCTGACTGGAGGAAATGTTCGCCCGAATTTTTGAACAACCATGGTTTGAAGCAGCTCAGTCGAGTCACTATGACGGCGCGCGCAGTCGACTTGAGTAACCATGTATGGCAAATTCATGGCCAGGGGTTATCGCACGGTGGGGCGGAGCGACAGGGGTGTCCACGGAGTCTGGGCGCCGCCGGGCTCAGGGGTTCACCGACTTCCCATCGGACCGCAGTCCTCGAGTGTTGACTGCGATCACCCGGTAGGCCGTCAGGGGTGCGGGTGCGGGTCCAGGATCTCGCCATGTCATGCTGGCGAGGGGTAGAGGGGGTGTATCGCTGTATTGCAGGTTTTGAAACAGCGGTCGCCCGAAAGGATTCCTGGCCAGTTCGAGTGTACTGCCGACGATGACACCGTGTTTTTCGATGAGGAATCCTGTGAGTCCGGATTCGAGATCGGCGGCGCAGTCCCAGGCGAGTTCATTCCCATTGAGTCGCAGGCGGGAGGGGGGTGGCGGCGGCGAGCTGTCGGTGACTTCCGTGTTTTTCACGTATTCCGCCCATGCAGTGGCGATGGAAGCGGAATGCAGCCAGCCCATGGAGAGCGGGTCGCCTTTGAAATCCGAGGCCCGGACGGCTTCGAAGCCGGTTGCGGGGGCGAGCCAGGCATCGGAGTCGGGGAGGGGCAGAAGGGGCTGGTCGGGCGTTTTCGGGAGTCTCAGGCGAAGGCAGTCACTGAGCCAGGGAATGGCGAGATATCGCTGGTTTCCGCATTCGTGGCTGGAGAGTGGGTCAACGGCCACAGCGACGGGGGCTCCCTGGGATCTGAGGGAATTGAAGAAGGTTTCGTTAGCGGGCCAAACGCTGGCGAATCTCCCGTCTTTGATAGTGACACCTTCCTGTGTGCCGGGGTTGCACATGATGGGCACACGGAGTGCTGCGGCGGTAAGAGTATGGGGCTGGATGGTGCTTCGAGCGGGATCCGCCTGAAGCAGGGGAACTCCGGACCGCAGCCATGCCGCGGCAACTCGTTCCGGATACAGCAGCACCATTCCCCCGGCCCAGTGACCACCGCCACTATGTCCCCAGAGTGCCCAGGGGACGGTAGTGAGTTCCGGGTGTCCGGAGAGTTTTGCGAGGTCAGCGAGGGCATGGAGGAATGCGTCAGCGGAGCCATTGCGGGGGTCGCACCATTTCTGGCAATCGGCCTTATCGGGTTGTTCGTAGGCGGGTGAGAGGAGTGCGCAGTCGTGGTGAAGTGCGAGGGCCTGCCAGTGGAGATCCCAGGCTCCGGTGAGTCCGGAGCGGCAGGAGCCTTCTCCGCACCCGTGCTGATGCACAACAATTCCCCGCAACTGCCTGACACCAGGAGGAATCCAGACGGTGTAGTTGACGGGAAAGATGAGTCCCCCGGGATCTGCAGAGGCTGGGTACCGGACGCGGAACCACGGAGGCTGGGCATCGGGAAAGACGTTGTATGGGGCATCCTGAGCGGGGGCGTGGGGATTGAGGAACAGAGCGAGGGTTGTGGGGAGCAGGAGGGTCATGAGCATACGGAACAGCATTTGAGTGCTCCTGAACAGTGACCGTTCAGCGACCCCTGAACTGTGCAGGATGTCGGAAGAGTGGCCATCCGGAGTTGTGAATTTGAGATTCGCTGGTGGGTTTTAAGTCGTGGCGGGGACTGAAGCAACTGTTGGCAGTTGGACAGATGTAATGACGGCACTGAGATTTCGCGAGCGGCAGAGGTGACCGTGATCGTCGGCTGCTGTAGACTTCCATTCTGCGGACATCACCGCGAATCAACCTCTGTCGTTGTCAGCTGGACGGGTTTTTCATGGAAGCTGGAATTGTCGGTCTGCCGAATGTGGGCAAGAGTACTCTGTTCAACGCCCTGACGTCCTCAACGGCGGCACAAAGCGCGAACTATCCCTTTTGCACAATCGAGCCGAACGAGGGGATCGTGAGCGTACCGGATGAGCGTTTGCAGCGAATCACGAGGTACATACCGCCACAGAAGGTCATCCCAGCGGCGCTCAAGCTGGTTGACATTGCGGGGATCGTGAAGGGTGCCAGCGAGGGTGAAGGTCTGGGCAATAAATTTCTCAGCCACATCCGTGAGGTCGATGCGATTCTGCAGGTGGTGCGATGTTTTGTGGACGACGATATCACCCATGTTTCCGGGTCAGTGAATCCGTTGTCGGACATCGAAATCATAGAAACGGAGCTGTTGCTGGCGGACATGCAGAGCCTGGAAACATCGCTCCCGAAGGCTCAGCGAACTGCGAAGAGCGGCGATAAGGATGCCAGGCTGCGGGTGGCGGTGATGGAAAAGTGTCAGGAGTGGGTCAACGCCGGTCGGCCGCTCCGAACGTGTTCCTTCACGGAGGACGAGTCAAAAGCGGTGAGGGCGCTGGGATTGATGACGGCGAAGCCTGTTCTTTTTGTGGCGAACGTGGCGGAAGACGATCTTGAGGGGAATGGGGTGCTGGTTCAGCAGGTGCGGCAGTACGCGTCCGCGCATGGTGCTCATGTGGTCCCCATTTGTGCGCGGCTGGAAGCGGAACTGGCGGAGCTGGATGAGGCGGATCGGTCTGAGATGCTGCAATCGGTGGGTCTGACCGAGCCAGGTCTGGGGCCTCTGGCACGGGCGGCCTATCGCACTCTGGGTCTGCAGAGTTACTTCACGGCGGGGGAGAAGGAAGTGCGTGCATGGACCATACCAGTGGGTGCTACGGCGCCTCAGGCGGCCGGCGTGATCCACAGTGACTTTGAACGGGGATTCATTCGCTGCGAGGTGTACACTCTGGAAGATCTGGAGACTTATAAATCGGAGAAGGAGATCCGGGCTGCGGGGCGTCTGCGGGTGGAAGGCAAGTCCTACGTGATGCAGGACGGTGATATCTGTCATTTCCTGTTCAACGTCTAGCGGGGTTCTGCACTGGCGTAAACCTTGGGGAAGATGGAATTCGGGATTCACATCGATTGAGGACCGGTGAACTTCCGGTTAAGAATCGCATCAGCGGACTGTTCTTCACTCTCGCCCCTGCCCGGGGGGCGAGTCTGTCAGTGAGCGAACGTGGCCGTACCTGACTGTTAAACTGCACGGACGGAACATGAGTCGTCACATATTTGTCACTGGAGGGGTCGTCAGTTCTCTGGGGAAGGGATTGACGTCTGCATCGATCGGCATGCTGCTGGAGAGTCGGGGACTCAAGGTTCGCATGCAGAAGCTGGATCCTTACCTGAATGTGGATCCGGGCACGATGAGCCCCTTTCAGCACGGCGAAGTTTACGTCCTCGACGACGGCTCCGAAACGGACCTCGACCTGGGCCATTACGAGCGGTTCACATCCGGCGAGCTGAACCGTCATTCCAACTACACCACGGGGCAGATTTATCTGTCGGTGATCGAAAAGGAACGTCGAGGCGAGTATCTGGGACGAACGGTTCAGGTGGTGCCCCACATTACGGACGAGATCAAGGCAAGCATCCTGAGTCTGGCCACACCGGACGTCGACGTGGTGATTACGGAACTGGGCGGAACGGTGGGCGACATTGAGGGGTTGCCGTTTCTCGAAGCGATCCGTCAGATTCCGCTGGATATTGGCCGCGAGAACTGCATGTTCATCCACCTGACGCTCGTGCCCTACCTCAAAGCCGCGCGGGAAGCCAAGACCAAGCCGACACAGCACAGTGTCCAGCAGCTGCGGGAAATCGGGATTTCTCCGGACATTCTGATCGTGCGAACGGAACGTCCGATTGGCCGGGAGCATACCGACAAGATCGCGCTCTTCTGCAACGTCGAAAAACGAGCCGTGATCGAAGAGGTGGACAAGGAATTTTCGATCTATGAAGTTCCGGTGGGGCTGGTGGAGCACGGCCTCGACGAACTCATCTGCCAGAAACTGCAGCTCAAATGCGGTCCTCTGCAGATGGAGGATTACAGGCAGCTGGTGCATCGCATTCGCAACCCGCGGCACGAAGTGACGATTGCGGTAGTTGGCAAATACATCGAGCATCGCGACGCCTACAAGTCCATCTATGAATCGCTCGATCATGCCGGCTTTGCACATTCCACCCAAATCATCGTCAAGCGGCTGGAAGCGGAAGAATTCGAGCGTCAGAGCGCCGAAATGCTGCTCAAGGGCGTCGACGGCCTGCTCGTACCCGGTGGCTTCGGGATGCGGGGCATTGAAGGCAAGATTCAGGCCATCCAGTTTGCTCGGGAACGTGAACTCCCGTTTTTCGGTATTTGCCTGGGCATGCAGTGTGCGGTCATCGAGTTTGCCCGCAATGTCCTGGGACTTGCCGATGCCAACAGCAGCGAATTCTCATCAGAGACTCGAAATCCCGTCATCTGCCTGCTTGAAGGTCAGAAAACAGTCAATCGCAAGGGTGGCACCATGCGCCTGGGTGCTCAGCCCTGCCTGCTCACAGCAGGCACTCACGCCGCCCGCGCCTACGGTGCTCCGGAAATCAGCGAGCGGCATCGGCATCGCTATGAGTTCAACCCGGAGTACCGCAGTCAGTTCGCAGATGCCGGGATGCTGATCGCGGGAACCAGTCCCGGCGGCACTCTGGTGGAGGTGATCGAACTGCAGTCGCATCCATGGTTTCTGGCTGTTCAGTACCACCCGGAATTCAAATCCAAACCTCACCAGCCCCACCCGCTGTTTCGGGATTTTGTGGGCGCCTGTCTGGTCCGTCGCGGCCATCGTAGCGGGAGCTGATTCGGGGATTCAGGCTTGCAGCCGCTGTCAGTCCGCTGGAGCTTTTTCGTTCAAAAAGCTGGTGGAACCCCCTGTTCGGTCGAATCCTTTCGCATTTCCGCCGGTTTCTACCAAAACGGGGCCTGGAAATTGCACGTGAAAGCGAATAATCCCGGTTTGGTGGTCCCGCCGAATCTCTTTTGCGGATGTGTTTGCCATGCCGTCGTGTCTGAAAGCCTGTTCAATGAGTCTTTTCCGTGGTTTGCTGCTGACTGCAGCGGTGTGCTGTGGCGAAATGCTGCCGACCGTGATGGCTCAGGACGAGGCTCCCTCCAGCCCACTGTCGCTCATTCAGGAGGGCAC
This sequence comes from Planctomycetota bacterium, assembly GCA_046074585.1. Classification (GTDB taxonomy): domain Bacteria; phylum Planctomycetota; class Planctomycetia; order Planctomycetales; family Planctomycetaceae; genus SXXK01. Next base: position 12,440 of record JBJTOM010000430.1, read on the forward strand.
TCGCCCACTGCTCACGATCACGTTCTCCGGGGCGGATCGATTTCTGAAAAAATCCCAGTACATCTTCGATGCCGCGGAGCATCCAGGGGTGCACCAGCAGCTTCAGGATTTCCTGAAGGGCAACCTGAACGATCTGGAGGGTTTCAACCGTGAAAAGCCCTTTGGAATCATGGGATATCTCCCGGTTGCCATTCCACCGCTCCCGGAGTTCATAGCGTTTGTTCCTGTGGATTCCGTGGAAGCCGCCACAAAGCTCGTGGAAAAGGCTCCAGTGGTGATTCGCAAGGAAGACGAAGAAGGTCGTTACGAGGTCATCGGGCCGAACCGCACGTTTCCGGTGGTGATGAAGAACGGTTACGCCTTTATTCCGCTGGGCAACAATCCTGACGCGAAGATTCTGGACCGCGAGTTTCCGGACCCCGGACAACTCCTTGCCGGACAGGTTCAGCAGTTCGATGCTTCGGTACGTCTGGATGTGGAATCCATCCCCGTGGCCACTCGAACGCTGCTTTACGGCCTGATCAATTCCGGAATTTCCACTCAGCTGCAACAGCGGGATGGCGAGCCGGAGGGTGCTTACCGGATTCGTCGCGTGGAGGGTGAGCGTGGTCTGGCCGCCCTGAAAATGCTCTTCATGGACTGCCAGAAGCTGACCTTTGGTGTGGACATTTCCGAGGAAGAGCAGTCGGTCAACATTGACTTCATCGTGGACGCCATCAAGGGTTCACAGATGCTCAAGGAAATCTTCAGCTCAACCGACCGTCCCAGTCAGTTCATTCCGCTGCTGGATGACAGCGCTGCCGTGTCGCTGTCCATGTCCACCATGATGGCTGATCGGGAAAAGGAAGCTTACGGAGAGATGATGGAAGGCTTCCGGATGGAAGTGGCGAGGCTGATCGAAGAGAACAGTCTCGGTCCTGTTCCGGACGAAAACAGCCCGATTGGTCAGGCGCTGTCGGCTGTGCAGAAAACGCTGCAGGAGGGCCACATGGACGTGTTTGCTCAGTTTTATCGCGATTCAGCGGGCAAGCTGGCGATTGTCTGGGCGGGTCGCGTGCAGGACGGCGACGCCATCAATTCCGGCGCCCAGGACCTGCTCACACGTCTGAAGGACATCGAAGTGCTCAAACAGGCCGGTGAAATGCAGATTGGTGCCGGCGAGCATCTGGGGGTCACGTTTCATCGCCTGACCTTTGCCATCCAGCCACCCGAAGCAAAGGCGGTCTTTGGTGACAACGTCGGCCTGACTCTGGGCATGGGTTCCACAGCGATCTGGGGAGTGATCGGCGGTGAAGAATCGCTGGCGACGCTGAAGGGCGTGATGGATAAGCTCGAAGCAGCAACTCAGTCGCCCACCGACGTTAGAACTCCGCCCAGTTTCCGCGTGATCGTCAACGTCAACCAGCTGGTGGAAATGGCCGAGACAGCGCAGGTGGCCAGTCAGTCCCGGCGTGCCGAGCGGGAAGCGGCCGCGGGTGCTCAGGCTGCCGCCGAACTGCAGGTCTTTGACAATTCTGCTCCGGCCCCCGGCGGGGCCCCCGCGCCTGCTGGTACGGCGGGCCGCACCGGTTCGGGACCGGGGCGAGGTCGCGGCTTCCGCGGTGGCCCGAATGCAGCCCGCATGGCTGAGCGTGCTCAGCAGGGTGGTCGCATCGCCCGCGAAACGCTCAAGGAAGGCGATGACCGCATCGAAATCGACACGCGACTTACCGAAACCGGTGCTCGCAGTCGTGTGCGGCTGGAGCAGGGTTTTGTGAAAATTTTCGGCCGCATTGTGGCCAATGCACTGGGTGCTGGCGGAGAAGAGACTCCAAACGACGTCGCCCCACCTGCTCCTGCAAACTGACCATTTGATCGAAGGGAGTAACCGGCAACGGTTGCCCCCTGCTGCTCTTCACCGAGGCAGACGCACTTCGGTCTGCTTCAGAATTCCCATGACCGACTCAACCGCCTTCCCGAACTCTTCTGCATTCCCGCAACGCGTTCTGCGTTCAGCGGTGCTGTCTGCCTGCCTGCTGTCGGGTGCTGGCTGCGGCGAATCCCGAACGCCGTCAGCGGGGGCATCTGCCGGGCCTGCCCTGCCCGCCGGTATCGCGTCGCCCTCCGTGATGCCTCCGTCGCCTGCTGCCGGCATGATGAATACGCCCTTTGTCGTTCCCCCGGTCACCGATCCTCCGATGCTTGCTGCGACGGAAGCCGGGGTGGGCGCCGATGAAATGGTGATTGGCGTCAGTTCCGAAGGCATCTCGCGGGCGTGGCTGGTAAGCGCACTCAGCGAGATGCACTCGCACGTGGTCATTGACACGCGTGGCCCGCAGCCGATCGCGGTGACGTTCTGCGACCGATCCCGCTGTGCGCGGGTGCTGGCAGGGGAGCCTGGCAGGAGTCTGCGGGTTCAGACAGCAGGATTCATCAGCGGCGAAATGTGGCTGCAGGTGGACGGCCGCATGCTGCCTCAATCGTCACCTGAAATCCGATTGAAGGACATTGAGCGTGAGTTGATGACGTGGCAGGAATGGAAGAAGGTTCATCCGGAGACAACTCTGTTTCGTGGGCGTCCTGCTGAAGCTGCTGAATGATTCACCCACCGCTCCTGAGAATTCTTCCATGGACGCTGGCTGCAGTGCTGCTGACGGGCATTGGATTCGTCCTGGGCGATTTTTTCTACGACGGTCCCGGGCGATCGTTCGAGGAGCGAATCATTGCCGGGCTCCGCGATCCTGCCAACCCGCAGCGGATGCTCGGCCCTCGGCTGTTCGAGGAATCAATGCGGGATTTCACTGCCCTTGGCGGTTACGCAGTGCTGTTAATGGTGAGTGGCTGTTTTGCTGTTTTCTGCCGGCTGGAGCTGAGTCGTGAGTCGTTTCGTTTTTTTGTGCTCACTGTTGCGGGCGGTTTTCTGTTTAGTGTGCTGATGAAAGAGTGGGTTCAGCGAGCCAGGCCGGAAGTGGTGCCACATCTGTCCTTCGTGAAGGGCTCAACCAGCTTCCCCAGTGCTCACGCGATGATGTCGGTGATTGTTTACGTCACCACTGGACTGCTGCTTTCCACTCGCACCCGCGACCGTCACCTGCAGCGTTTGTTCTCTGTTTTTCCACTGTGGCTGTCTGGCGTGATTGGCATCAGCCGGGTGTGCATGGGCGTGCACTATCCCACTGATGTCCTGGCTGGCTGGATGCTTGGTCTGATGTGGACGTGGGCTGCGTTTCGGATTCGGGACCGGATGACTGGCGGGCATTTGCCCGCGAGTTCCTGAAGAATCTACAGCGTATCTGGCTGCTGGCAGAGTTTTGCGATCCAGGCAGCAGGGACACCGATATGTCTGATATGGAGCTGGCCGGCGTATAGCCGGCCATGCGGTGTGAGCAGTCCGGGTTTGGCGGCGACGAAGGTGACGGTATGCTGGGCACGAACGGCAGTGCCGCAGGGTGAGCCGCTGTCGCAGTCCAGACCGGAGGGGACATCGACGGCCAGTCTGGTGGCAGCAGCGAGATTGACGGCGGTGATAATATCGAAGAAGGGGTCGGAAACAGTGCCGCGCACGCCAGTGCCGAGCAGGGCGTCGACGAGGATGCTGCCTGACGGCAGGCTGGTGATGATCTCCGCCGCGGACATTGGAGAGGGCTCTTCGACGGGAATCCCGCACCGCTGGAGGATGGAGAAGTTTGCCTGGGCGTCCGGACTGAGCGATTTGCCGCCACGAATCAGGATGACTCGCACGTTGCCTGAGAAGACTTTGGGGGCATGATCGGCAGCCAGCAGACGAGCGAGTGCAAGTCCATCGCCACCATTGTTGCCGGGTCCGGCGACAATGGTAATGGCGGACCAGGAACCGACACTGTGAATGACCTCAGAAAGTCCTCGGGCGGCATTTTCCATGAGCACGAGGCTGTGGATACCGAGTTGTTCAACGGCTGCTCTGTCAATGCGACGAACCTGTTCGCGGCTGAGCACGGGAGAGGGTCTTTGGGGCATGAACGAGGGCCCTCGTTTTGCTGAACATGATCGGCAGGCGTGGTGCGTGGTGCGGGGGGCGTGGGGGCGGGACTATTTGAGAAGCATTCTGCGGGCCTCGCGCAGCAGATTGATGGTGTTTTCGAGACTGATGCAGCCATCGGTAATGCTGACACCGTATTCCAGTGAGGCAGGGTCACTTCCCAGCGACTGAGCGCCTTCGCGAAGGTTACTTTCGAGCATCAGCCCAACGATGTCTTCGTTGCCGGCTGCCCGCTGGCGGATGACATCGGTCCAGACTTCCGGCTGACGGCGATAGTCTCTGGAGGAGTTGGCGTGGCTGCAGTCGACAACGAGTCGTGGCGGGAGGCTGGCGGCCTTCAGCAGAGCTGAGGCTTCTGCGATGGACTCAGCGCTGTAATTGGGTCCGCTTCGGCCCCCGCGAAGGATCAGGTGCCCCCACGCGTTGCCGCGGGTGGAGACGACGCAGGTTCGGCCGTCGTGATCGATACCGAGGAAGCAGTGGGGGGCACGAGCAGCCTTCATGGCATTGATGGCCACTTCGAGACTGCCTTCAGTGCTGTTCTTGAATCCCACGGGCATGGATAGACCGCTGGCCATCTGGCGGTGTGTTGGCGACTCGGTGGTGCGTGCGCCGATGGAAGCCAGGGTAATCAGGTCAGCGATGTACTGCGGCGTGATGGGTTCCAGCATTTCTGTGGCGGCCGGGAGTCCGACTTCGTTGATCTGGCAGAGGATTTGGCGGGCCTTGCGAAGTCCGGCGGCGATATCGAAGGTGTCGTTCAGATGCGGGTCATTGATGAGCCCCTTCCAGCCGACGGTTGTGCGGGGTTTTTCGAAGTAGACGCGCATGACAACGAAGAGCACATCGCGGACTTCTTCGGCGACGGCCCGAAGCCCGCGGGCATATTCGAGAGCCATTTCGGTGTTGTGGATGGAGCATGGCCCGACGATGGCGATCACGCGTGGATCGCGCCCCTGCAGGATGTCGCAGACTGTCGTTCTGGACCGCAGCACGTGGTCTGCCACGGCCGGAGCAGCGGGCAGGAGTGCCTTAAGTTCGGCGGGGGAAATCAGGGGTGAAGTACCGGTAATGTTGACGTCCTGGAGGGGACGTATGGCCGAGGGATTCATAGGCGATGACATGTGATGAGCGGATCGGGGGGAGCTGGAGGGAATTCGGGATTATCTGAAATGCGGCCGGAGGATTCAACATGCGAACCTGGGGTCAGCCGATGGTTCCCGCAGGGAATTTGTGGCGGCTGAGTGGAATCCGGTGGATTTTTCATGAGTTTCCGGCGGACGGGGCAGCCGGATCACTGAATTCGTGGACTCGAGGCCCGGAAAAATCGGCAATCGCTGGTCTCGAGTGAGAACGGCGTCGATTTCCGAGCATTGAACTCGTTAATTTCCCCGTGTTTTTTCGGTTTCAGTGAGGGATTTGAGCGTTTGGCGGGGTGCTGTATACTTCATGTCCGGCCGCACGAACCACTTTGGTGACTACGATGACTCGCCTTCCCGATTACCTTCCCTCCTCCCGCTCCGGTACACCTCGGATTGGCGCTGTAACGTATTTGAATTCGCGTCCGCTTGTACAGCATCTTGGTCGGCTCCTCCCGTCGGCCTCGATCAGTCTCGACTACCCCAGTCGACTGGCCGATCAATTGGGCAACGGGCTCCTCGATGCAGCACTGATTCCGTCTGTCGAATACTTCCGTCGTCCGGGTTATGACGTGATTTCGGACGCCTGTGTGGCAGCTCGCGGCGAAGTGCTCAGTGTCCGCCTGTATTGTCGCGTGCATCCGGGCGACATTCGCACACTGGCACTGGACGAAGGTTCCCGCACCAGTGCCGCGTTGACTCGAGTGATTCTCGCGGAGCACTTCGGAGTTTTCCCGGAAACAGCCCCGCTGCCGATGGAGTGTTCCACTGCCGACACGTCGGCTGACGCTGTTCTGCTCATTGGTGATCGGGCCATGCATCCTCCTGCCGAACGTTTCAGGCGGGTGATTGATCTTGGGCAGTTCTGGTATGAATGGACGGGGCTGCCCTTCGTTTTTGCAATGTGGGTGACTCGCCGCGAAGCTGCCGCTGAAGGTCTTGAAGAAGCGCTCTCCCAGGCGCGCGATCTGGGCGTGGCGGACATTCCGGCAATCGCCCGCAGTGAGGCTCCGCGACTGGGACTCACAGAAAGCACCGCCCGTCGGTACCTCACGAAAAACCTCCACTATCATCTCACATCCGCCGAACGCAGTGGCCTCCGGCTGTTTTGCGATCTGGCGGCTCAACATCACCTGGTAAACCCCGATGTCGAACTCAGCTTCAGAGATCTCGTCACTGCTTGATAAGGCCGTTGCAGGCATCCGGCTGACTCCTGCCGAAGGCCTTGCGCTGCTGAAATCTCACGATCTCACCGCCATCGGTGCTGCTGCAGATGCTGTCACACGTCGGCTGCATCCCGATCCGTTCCGAACCTACAACATCGACCGGAACATCAACTACACCAATGCCTGCACAGCGGTTTGTGATTTCTGTGCGTTTTATCGTCCGCCGAGTCATCCGGACGTGTACGTGCTTCCGATGGATGTGCTGCTGAAGAAGATTGAAGAGACGGTCGCTCTGGGCGGTGATCAGATTCTGCTGCAGGGTGGTTTGCATCCGAAGCTGCCGCTGGAGTGGTACGAGGGGATGCTGCGAACACTTCGCAGTCACTTTCCTCAGGTCAACATCCACGGCTTCAGTCCTCCTGAGATTCATCATTTCACGAAAATCAGTCATTTGCCGCTCCGCACAGTACTGGAACGTCTTCAGGCTGCGGGTTTGGGCAGTCTTCCGGGTGGTGGCGGCGAAATCCTTGTCGACCGTGTCCGCACCTCCATGACCCGCGGCAAGGTGCTCACGGAAGACTGGCTGAACGTCATGCGAGTCTGGCATCAGCTGGGAGGACGATCTTCGGCCACGATGATGTTCGGCCACGTGGAGACTCTGGCGGAGCGGATCGAGCATCTGGAACGCATCCGCCAGCTGCAGGATGAGACAGGTGGATTCACAGCATTTATCTGCTGGACGTTTCAGCCCGACCACACGGAGATGTCGCACATTCCTCCAGCTGGTGCGTTTGAATATCTCAAGACACAGGCGGTGAGTCGTCTGTATCTGGACAATGTGCCGAACATCCAGTCTTCATGGGTGACTCAGGGTGAAAAAGTCGGTCAGCTGGCGCTCCTGTTCGGAGCAAACGACATGGGCAGTCTGATGATCGAGGAGAACGTGGTTTCTCAGGCAGGTACCGTGCATCACCTCACTGTGGACACCATCCGTCGCTGCATTGAAAATACGGGATACATCCCGCGCCAGCGAAATGTGTTTTACGAGTATATTGACGGTGGAGTTGCTGCATCCCGGCCTGTTGTGACCGGGCCACTGCTTTCCGTGCTGCCTACCTGACGATTCCAGCCATGCCCTGTCAATTCGATGTCGACACAGCAGCCGCGGCTGCCCACCTGGCCGAACTCTCCCTGCATGAAGACCTGCAGCAGACCGGAGACATCACGTCGCAGGCCACGATCCCTGAGCAGCTCTCAGCGGCTGTGCGCGTCGTTGTGCGTCAACGGGGGGTGATTGCAGGGCTGGGAGTCATTCCGCTGGTCTTTCGGCTGCTCCCTGGTCCTGTTCGTACTGAACTCTTCATGCAGGATGGCGATGAGGTGGGTCCGGGGAGTGTCCTGGCTGAAATTCACGGTCCCGTCCGCACACTGCTCACGGGTGAACGCACAGTGCTCAATTTTCTCACTCATCTGAGCGGCATTGCGACGTGCGCGGCGCAATTTGTGCGAGCTGTCCGTGGCACCTCTGCTCAGATCCTTGATACCCGCAAGACACTCCCTGGCTACCGCCTTTTGCAGAAATACGCTGTCCGCTGTGGTGGTGGCGTGAATCATCGTTTTGGTCTTTATGACGGCATGCTGATCAAGGACAACCACCTGGCAGCGCGAGGTTCCAGTTCCTGTGCGGGTGCCGTGAAGGCTGCGCGGGATTATCTGCAGGAGCGACGATTGCGGGTGCCGGTGGAAATCGAAGTGGATACGCTGGAACAACTGCGTGATGCGCTGACCGAGCACCCCGAACTGGTACTATTGGACAACATGACCTGCGACCAGCTGCGTCAGGCGGTGGCGTTGAGAGATCAGCTTGCTCCTGGCACCAGACTGGAGGCGTCCGGTGGCGTGAATTCGGACACCGTTCAGGCGATTGCTCAGACGGGGGTGGATCGTATCAGTGTTGGCAGCCTCACTCATTCGGCACCAGCGCTTGACATTGCTTTTGACTGGCCGTGGTGAGCAGTGAGCTTACCAGTGCATGACGCAGCCACCATCGACATTGATGGTCTGACCGGTCACTTCGCCAGCGCGGGGGCTGCAGAGAAAGACGATCATGTCAGCAATGTCAGCGGGCTGCTGCCATCGTCCGAGGGGGATGACACGGCGAATTTTTTCGGCAGCCCAGTCATCATAGGACTGCTGCTGTTCGGGGGGCTGCTGGCGATTCCATGATTCCCAGACGGCCAGGTTCAGGGGCGTGCGGACCATCCCGGGGCAGACGGTGTTGACGCGGACGCCACAGGGGGCGAGATCTTTGGCGAGCACCTGAGCGAAGTTGATGTTGGCTGCTTTGCTGGCACTGTAGGGTGGATCAGTGGGGCTGCCTGTTTGCCCTGCGACACTGGCCAGGAACACCATGGAGCCACGGCGGCGGGAGGCCATGGCACGACCAGCGACTTCGGCGATGTTAGCCATGCCCTGGACATTGACGGCCAGGACTTTTTGCCAGGCCGAGGGAGGGACGTTGGTGTAGGGAAATCCGTAATAGCCGGAGCCTGCAGCGGCGCAGTGGACGAGGATTTCGGGGGGACCGACGGTGTGTTCTGTTTTCTGCCAGGCGTTTTGCAGCTGGGGGAGGCTGGTGATGTCGGCCTGAAGTGCGAGTGCAGCCGGAGAATCGCTGGGGGGGGCTGCAAGATCCCAGCAAACAGGGAGTGCTCCTTCGGCATGCAGAGCAGAGACGACGGCTGCTCCGATGCCACTGGCACCACCGGTCACCACAGCGGTCAGCCCCTGAATGCCGAGTTCCATCTGCTGTTCCTGTTGCAGAAAGCGTGGTGATTGGAGGGCCGTAAGCGATCGGGGGGGGTTACTTGCGATCTTTTCTGGGCCCTGCGGCTGTTTTTGCAGGGGGGACGGTAGAGGAGGATTTTTTAGTGGAGGCGGTGGAGGAGGATTGTTTGGCGGTTGCGTCCCTTTTCACGGGGACTTTTGAATTGGGGACGGGATGTGGTTGAGCGGTCCGAGCTTTGGGCGGCTGTTTGCCGGGAGTTGAGGGTTTGGCCGGAGGAGCGGGGATATTTTTTTGGGGGGCAGTTGCTTTGGGGGCCGTTGCACGAGCCGGCGGGGCCTGCGTTTGCGGAGCGGATTTGGTGGAGGCGGGCCTGGAAGCGGGGGCGGGGTGAGTGGCGGTTGCAGATTTGCCGCTGGCTTCAGCTTTCGGGGGCTTGGGAGCAGGAGCGGGGCCGGGCGTATTTTCTGCCTTTTTGGGGGGTTTTCGAGCTTTTCCGGTGGTGAGTTCTTCGAGTCGGTGAAGGACGTCGGAGGTCTGGAGTTCTGCGGGGAGGGCTTCGCTGAAGCGGGGGATGAATTTGGGGTCAGTGGCGAGTTGTCGGAGTTGCCTGCAGAAGCTGGAGGCATCGGATTTGCGGACGGCCACTTTCAGGAGTTCCATCGCGTCCGGGAGGGAAGTTGTGGCGGGGATCAAGCCGAGCCACTGAGTGGCTTTTAGCATGGAGTCATCGAGGGCAACGGCATGAGTGCCGAGCAATTCCTGGAGGGTGAACTCGCGGATGAAGGGGGAGAGCTCGTTAATTTTTTTGAGTGTTTTGAGGGTGAGGTCTGGGGTTTGGCGGCGCAATTTTTCGAAGTCAAATGAGTAGGAGGACTCGAAGACGGTCCGCAGGATGGCGCGAATACGCAGTCCCTTCCATTCGGGATCTTTCAGGGCGCGGAGAGTGTGGGAGAGTTCAGCGGTGGAGCTGACGCGGATTTCGTTGAGGTCGAAGTAACTTTCGAGAAGTTTGCCGTAGGCTGTTTTGGCATCGTCCCAGGAGTTGTCTTCGAGGCAGACAGCAAGAAGCATGGATTCCAGCACCTGTGGCGGGAGTTCCTGCTGGGATTTGCCGTAGAACTTATCGAGTGCTGCGAGGAGTTCGCGGCAGGTTGCGGCGAGGTCGGCGGGTTTGGAAGACTTGGTGGTTGCCATGGGACAATTCCTGTTAGCCTGCAGATCAGGTCCGCTGATTCAGGATTCTGTGTCGATCTCAGCCGGGTCGAGTTCCGGGGTGAGTGGAGTGGAATGGGGTTCCAGGGAGTTCTGCTCGGGGAGCACCTGTTTCAGCAGACTGGCAGTTTCGAACGATTTGCGGATGCCATCATCGAGAGAGAATCGCAGTTCGGGCGTGTAGCGACTTTTGATGTATTCACCGACGCGGGACTGAAGGAAGCCGCGGGCGGAGTTAAGCCCGTGCATGGTAAGGGCAGCGGTTTTTTCGTCTCCCATGACAGAAATGCGAACGGTAGCGTAGCGGAGATCGGGACTGACATCGGCGCCGAGCACAGTGACGTTGCGAATGCGGGGGTCGCGGAGTTCTGTGAGGATAGCGGAGCTGACGACCTCCCTGATCATTGACGCCACCCGGGCGGTTCGTCGCGTCGACATACTGTGAATTCCAGAGAGGAGAGGGGTCAGGGAGCGTCCCTTGGGGTCACGGCGGAGTCGGTCCAGGGATCCGTACACGGGCGACCGCAGGTGGCTTCAGGTGAGGGTTCGCTTGATTTCGTCAATGCGATAGGCTTCAAGCAGGTCTCCCTCCTTGACATCGTTGAAGCCTTCCAGACGGATACCGCATTCCATCCCATCACGGACTTCCTTTGCGTCGTCTTTTTCGCGTTTGAGCGAACCGATGCGGTAATCGTTGAGGACTTTCTGATCGCGGATGAGATGAATTCGGCTGTCGCGTGAGATGGTACCATTGAGCACGCGGCAACCGGCGATAGTACCGAATCGGCTGATATTGAATGTGCGGAGGACGATTGCGCGGCCTGTGGAGACTTCGACGCGTTCGGGGCGCAGGAGTCCCTGGAGAGCAAGTCGGATGTGGTCGGTGACCTCGTAGATGATGTTGTAGCGACGGATTTCGACACCCTCGCGTTCGGCCAGCGTTTGGGCGCGATCTTCAGCGACAACGTGGAAGGCGATGATGATGGCACCAGCGGCGCTGGCGAGGTACACATCGCTCTCGTTGACGCCTCCGATTCCGTAGTGAATCACTTCCACTCGCACTTCCGGGTGTTCAAATTTTCCGATTTCGCTGCGAAGAGCTTCGATGGAACCGGGGGAGTCCGCTTTGAGGATGAGCGGCAGATCCTGGACACCTTCACCATCGCGGGGCTGGTTGAGAATATCTTCGAGTGTGCGTGGGGAGACGCGATTGGAGAGTGATTCGCGGCGTCCTTCGTGGAGTCGGGACTCTGCGGTTTCTCGGGCTTCTTCGATATCCTTCATCACGAAGAAGTGATCGCCGGCACCGGGGACATCGGAGAGACCGGAGATTTTTACCGGTACAGAGGGGCCAGCTTCTTCGATGAGTTCATCCCGGTCGTTGTACATCGCGCGAATGCGACCATAGGTGGAACCGCAGAGGACCACGTCGCCGATTCGGAGCGTTCCTTTCTGGACGATGAACCAGGCGAGTGCTCCGCGACCTTCGTCGCGGAAGGATTCGAGGCAGACACCGAGCGCTTCGCGTTGTGGGTTTGCACGAATTTCGTGGAGTTCAGCAGTGAGGATGAGGGTTTCGAGCAGTTTATCGATGCCGCGTCCGGTGGCACCGGACGTCCGCACGACTTCGTATTCGCCGCCCCATTCTGCGGGCAGAATTTCGTGTTGGGCAAGCTGTTGGAGGATGCGGTCTTCGTTGACGCCGGGAAGATCAATTTTGTTGAGGGCGACAACGACGGGAACGCCGGCGTTTTTGGCATGGCTGATGCATTCGACGGTTTGCGGCATTACGCCGTCGTCGGCAGCAACAACGAGGACGACGATGTCGGTGACGTTAGCTCCGCGAGACCGCATTTCACCGAAGGCAGCATGGCCCGGGGTGTCAACAAACGTCAGTTTGTGTCCTTCGTAGTTGACCTGGTAGGCCGCGATATGCTGCGTGATCCCGCCGAACTCGCCCGCGGCGACGTTGGCGTTGCGAATCCTGTCCACCATGGTCGTTTTGCCGTGGTCGACATGTCCGAGGATGGTGATGATCGGGGGCCGGCTGCGCATGAGTTCCGACGGGTCTTCATGGTCAAGCGATGCGAGGAGTTCGGCTTCGATATCCCGGCTGCGTTTGAACGACAGGTCGACGCCGAGTTCCATAGCGACTTCCATGGCTTCGTCTTCGCCAAGTTCGTCGTTGATGGTGACCATGCGTCCCTGGCGAAGGAGCAGACCGAGGATGGACTTGGCTGGGCGACCGATTGCTTCGGAGAGATTTCGGACCGTGACGGGGAAGGAAATCTGAGCGGTCGTTTTGAGTTCTGCGGCGCTGCCGCGTTTCCTGCGTTTCTGTTTTTTGGCCTGACGCTCGGCTTCGCGGGATTCGCGCAGTTCTTTAAGGAGTGATCCGCGATTGGCGGACGGGCGTCCTTTGGCGGCCGGGGCAGCAGGTGCACCTGGAGCGCCTGGAGTTTCACCTGCGTCATGCTCTTCGCGGGCACGTCGAAGCGCCTGGAGCTGGTCGGCGAGCGGGCTGCGACGGTCCACAAGTTCCGACAGGGACATGTCGGGCTTCTGAACCTTCTCTTCCTTAGGCTTCGGCTTACGGACGACAGGAGCCACGTATTCGGGCGGGGCTGCAACGAGAGGTCTGGGGGTGGGTTTGTCGCGATTGACGCGAATTGGACCACTCGGGCGCTGTGGCGTCTGACCGGCCGCCTGTTCGCGATCCTTTACGGAACCGATTGGCCGCATTTCTCGGACCGGCTGCATTCTGGGGCGCTGTCTCGGGTCAATCGGGGGTGGGGTGAGGGGTGCTGGGGGCACGGGCGCTTTGGCGGGCGCCGCGGGAGTTGCAGCCGGGAGAGCAGCGGCAACAGGCGAGGCTGCCGGACGACTGAGCGGAGCGGCAGGTGAGGGAGACCGCACTGGGGAGGGCGTTGCCCCGACAGACGCTGGGGAAATCACATCCGAGGCAGCGGGGCTGGCAACGGCTGCCGGCTCCAGCGGGGCGGCAACAGCGACCGACTGCCGGGCAGTGCTGCGGGTGGAGTCAGGCTTGTCAGGGGCGGCAGGAGGCTCTACAGGGGCGACAGATGCGAGTGTGGGTGCAGGCTGTGGGGGGGTGGCCGCTGCATGATCCGCCGGCACTTCGACAGCACTGGACGGCGGTACCACCGGGGTCTCTGCGACCGCTGTCGGGGCCAGATAGGGGGTGGCTGTTTCGGCGACCACCTGGGGAGCCTCGGGCTGGCCTGGAGCTGCGCTGACTGGCACATCCTCGGGTGAGACCTCAGGCTGCGCGGCAACCGGTTCCTGCTCAACGATTTCTGCGGCCGCTCGCTGCGTGCTGCGGGGTGGTGTGCTGATGACAGGCACCTTACGTCCGACCGGGGCCTGATCACGAACCGGGGAGACCTCTGGTGGCTGATCCGCCACTGGAGACGCTCCCTTTTTGCGAATGTAGGCGACGACCTGGTCGCGTTCTTCTTCGCTGATGGTGGCGAGCGCGTTGCGCAACGGAACGCCGGCTTCCTCGCAAAGGTCAATGAGCACTTTGCTGTCGAGCCCGAGATCTCGAGCGAGGGCAAAAATTCGAATCTTCAAAACACAAACCCCTTAGGCTGCAGGGGGAAGAGGCCCCGAGCAGTGCGAACCAGCACCACTGAATATTCTGACACCGAAGATTTCAAACGGACCGCCCGGACTGCTGAGAGCAGATCGGGGGGGGGGGGGGGTGGGACACGGACCAATGTGGAAACGACGAGACGGAAGGATGAGCGAGGAAAGAACGAATGAGAGCTGTTTGAAGGCGGAATCTCCGGTCTGAGCAGGGTTAATCGGCGACGGTGGCGACCGATGTTTCTGGGGAAATCTCGGGGCTGGCTGGTTCTGAAGGGGCAGCTGACGCGGGAACTGGCTGCTCTGGCTGAGGTGATGGGGAATGAGCGGCTAAGCGACGCTGTTCCACGGCGGCCTTTTCCAATTCTTCCAGCCGGCGACTTTCGGCGTCTGCATAGTCGACGACTCGATTGCAATCTTCCTCGGAGAGCCCGCTGATTTCGGCGAGCTGGTCGGGTTCGATGACGGAGAGGTCATCGAAGGTGAAGAAGCCCTGGGAGACAAGGTTTTCGGCCAGTTCCGGTGTAACTTCGGGGATCACGCAGAATGCTTCGATGGATTTATCGAGTTGCTGGTCGAGTTGGGACTGGGTCATGACATTGATATCCCAGCCAACGAGTTTGGAAGCGAGCCGAACGTTTTGTCCGAATTTGCCGATGGCAAGAGAGAGTTGGTCTTCGCGTACGAGAACAATCACTTTGCCAAGCATTGGGCAGAGAATGACGTCTTCGACATCAGCGGGCTGGAGCGCATTGGGAACGAGCACGGACAGAGAATCGTTCCAGCGAACGATATCGATGCGTTCGCCTGCGAGTTCATCAACAATCGTCCGAATTCGAGCACCGCGGACGCCAACACAGGCTCCGACGCAGTCGATGGACGAGTCGGGGCAGGACACGGCGACTTTGGAACGATTTCCGGCTTCGCGGGCGATTGAGCGAACTTCGATGAGACGTTCGCTGACCTCGGGGATTTCAATTTCGAACAGTCGGCGAACAAAATCGGGGTGGGTACGACTGAGAATTACGCGGACACGAGAACCGGCCTTGCGAACATCCAGCACAATCGCCCGCACACGATCACCTGGCCGGAAATTCTCTTTCCGAATCTGCTCGCTGCGCGGCAGGATCGCTTCGAGGTTATCCAGCTTAACGATGACGGTACCACGATCAACGCGAGTCACGATGCCACGCACATGCTGGCTGCGCTGTTCGAGAAACTCTTCGTAGAGCGAGTCGCGTTCGGCTTCCCGCATCTTTTGAATCATTACCTGCTTTGCGGTTTGAGCAGAAATCCTACCCAGCAGATCACCCAGAAGCTCAGCTTCCAGTGCGCGGCCGTCGCAGATGAGAGCAGGCTCGCCGGACTGGCGATCGATGCGGACTTCGAGCTTTTCTTCTTCTGAGAAGTGCTTTCTGGCAGCGGACAGGATGGCCTGCTCGATACCCTCGAAGACCACATCCATTGAGATGGACTTGTCACGGTGAATCGCGTCAACAATTCTGAGGATTTCGTTGCCGTTCATGAGACTGGAGTCTGCTGTCCTGTTTTTTGGTAAAAAAAAAGCGGGAGCGAAGTCCCACTTTTTGCAGCCGACAGAGTGGTCCTGTCGGAACCTTGCACCAGGGAAGCCGTGCTGGGACGCGGGGCACCAACAGCAATCAACCCAGGAGAAATGGAGGAAGACCTACATCTTGCCCATTTCAGATTCCTTTGAGGCGGATCAGTAATTACCGAGGGAAAATCGAGTTTCGACAAAAAACGTGACCGATGGTGAGTCAAAAGTAGTCAGTCAGGGGAGCATTGTCAAGTAACGAAGGCAGCGGTCCCGTCTGTACGAAACGGAATTCGTGAGGGAATTCTCAGCAGGTGGCGAGTTATCAGGCGTCCGGGGAGTTAGCCTGGCTGCCGGAGTGGCCAGTGGCGATGCATTCGCGGACGACCTGTCGGGCGGCTTTCCACGCATGGCGGATTGTGAACAGTCGACTCTCGATCTGTTCGGCTGTGAAGTACCTGCCATGATCGCTTGGCGGGAGCCCGGCGAGTGCGAGAGTGAGGGGCATGAGATCAAGGAATTCGCGGTAACGCCGCTGAACATCGGTTTGTTCTGCCATAACTGTCTTTTTCGCAAATCGGTAAGAACAGGTTCAGCCTGGGGCCCCTGGTCGGCGTCCCATGTACTGTTTAATGATGGCGTCCGCGGCCCCGGTCGGCTTGGCGGTATCCTTTGGAGTGGCGCCGGTGCTGCCTTTGGGGGCTTCCGATTCTTTTGCTCCGGTGGTCGACGGATCGGGGAGGGAGACTTCTATGGTGGCGGCGGGTGCTGCGGCGGGGGCGGCTGGGACCGGCATGCCCTGAGGCTGCATGGGGTACCCCATCGGCGGCATCAATTGTGGGTACATCTGCCCATATCCAGGCATCATGGGTTGCTGAAACGGGTAACCCGGATACATGGCCCCGGGGTAGCCCATGGGCGGCATCATCGGAGGGTACTGGAACTGTGGCTGCATGGCAGCGGCGAGAGCAGCGGCGTCGGGCTGTGGCGGAGCGGGTGCCGCGACGGGTATAGCGGTAGAGCCGACGGCCGGGGGGGTGGTTGCGGAGGCTGCGGCGACGATCTCGGCGAGCGGCAGGGTCACGGTTTGTGCTCCGGCGGCGGGAGCGGGAGAGGCGCCTGACGCATCCAGCACGGTGGGGGTTGACGTCTGGGTTTCGGACTGCATTTCGACAGACGTGGGGAGCACCTTGCTGTCTGCTTCGGGGACAGTGACACCCGGCCGCAGCACGAGTTCGAAGTCGAGGTTTCCGATGAGGATCCGATCGCCGCTGTTGAGGACCGTTTCTTTGCGGATGCGTTCGCCGTTTACGAGGGTCCCGTTGGTGCTGCCGAGATCCCGGAGGCGGACGGAGAAGTCGTCGACGCTGAATACGCAGTGGTGCCGGCTGACCATTTCGCTGTTTGGGCGGAGCTGGCAATCCTGTTCGCGACCAATCAGAAATTTGCGGCGGTTCAGGGGAATGACCTGCCCAGCGTGCTTGCCACCGACGACCTTGAGTTCTGCCGAAACCATGAGGATCACTCCGACTGAACAACCCGCGGAAACTATTGTCAGTGCAAGAACCATCGCTGTCACTGCGGTTTCACATCGCGAGCCCTGGGAGAATGTAACAAATCCGCAGCGAGGAACCACCATGAAAACCTTTGGGAACTGAACAAAAAAACAGAAATGCGGAGCGAGGGCGGGATGTTCCTTTGGTGCGGGCAGCGGGAAAATCGCTCCCGCCCGCCCCTGCATTTCCAGCCCTTCACCCACAATTCTCCCCTTTTTTCGCGACATCGCCCCGAAATTTCGATAGCATCCGCCCCATCGCCGGCCTCTTCCCACGTTCTCGGGAAACCTGCTCCATGGTGTCGCCTCACCCCCTGCCAGACACACCCTGCCCCATCTCCGCCAGCCTCTCCCGTCGCTCGCTGATCGCTCATTCAGCCCCGGGCATGGGTGCGCTGGGACTGACTGCTCTGCTGGCGGATGACGGTCGACTGCTCTCATCCGCTCCCGGCCCCGGGGGCCAGGCTGAACAACCAGCGCTGCTGGCTCGAGCGTCGCATTTCCCCGGGCGTGCGAAGCGCGTGATTCATTTCTTCCTGAACGGGGGCCCGTCGCACGTCGACACCTTCGACCCCAAGCCGGCGCTGGCGCGGTACCATAATCGCAGCATTTCCGAAAATCTGTTGACGGAGCGACGCACTGGCGCGGGGTTTCCATCGCCATTTCGGTTTCGCCAATTCGGTGAATCCGGAATTCCGGTAAGCGAATTATTTCAGCGGACGGCCGAGCACATCGACGACATCGCCGTCATCCGCTCCATGTACGCTCAGGTCCCCAATCACGAACCTTCCCTGATGCTCATGAACTGCGGCGATTCAGTACAGCCGCGTCCCAGCATGGGAGCATGGGTGCTCTATGGTCTGGGGAGTGAAAATCAAAATCTGCCCGGCTTTGTCGCCATGTGTCCGAACGGGCTCCCGATCAAGGACACAGAGAACTGGCAGTCTGCATTTCTGCCCGGAGCCTATCAGGGGACTTACGTGGATTCCCGGCACGAGCAGGTCAGTCGCCTGATCGAAAACATTGATCACCCGCAGTTATCCACGGCCTCACAGCGGCGTCAGCTGAATCTGCTCAGCCAGCTCAATTCCCTCCACCGCAACGTTCGCACTGATCCCCGACTGGACGCGCGGATGCAGTCCTTCGAGCTGGCATTTCGCATGCAGCAGGATGCGGCGGAGGCATTCGACATCAGTGCAGAGCCACGACATATTCAGGACCTGTACGGCAGCGGGGTGCATGCCCGACAAACACTCATCGCCCGCCGCCTGCTGGAACGTGGCGTCCGTTTTGTGCAGTTGTGGCATGGTGCCGGTCAGCCGTGGGACAATCATTCCGGTCTTGAGACCGCTCATCGCAGCCTGGCGGCGCAGATTGACCAGCCGATTGCAGCACTCATCACAGATCTCAAACAGCGAGGTCTCTTCGACGACACGCTGATTCTCTGGGGCGGCGAATTTGGCAGGACTCCCACAGTGGAACTCAGCGCCGACGGCAAGCCACAGTCCGGTCGTGACCATAACCACTGGGGTTTCACTGTCTGGCTGGCAGGTGGCGGTATTCGCGGGGGAACGATCCACGGCGCCACTGATGAACTTGGTTTTCGCGCCGCTGCTGACCCTGTGAGTGTTCATGATCTGCACGCCACCATGCTGCACTGCCTGGGCTTCGATCATCAGCAACTCACCTTTCGATATGCCGGTCGCGACTTTCGACTGACCGATGTTCACGGCCATGTGCTGCACTCCATCCTCACCTGATCTTTCCCGCCATCCCTCCTTCCCCTGCAATCCCACGGTGTACCATGTTGAAGCCAACCTCCCTGCGGCTCGTCCCCGTCCTGCTGCTGCTCATCCCGGTCTGTGCTCTGCCATCTGCGGCACCCGCGCTGGCCGGGCCGCCAATCACCGTGGAAACCCTGCAGCGATCGGACGCGGTCAGCTTTGAGCAGGAAATCCTTCCTTTGCTCCGCAAAAACTGCCTGGCCTGTCATTCGGCCGCAGAGCGACAGGGTGGGCTGATTCTCGAAACGCCTGCTGCCATCCTCAAAGGCGGCGACACCGGTCCGGCTGCGGTTCCCGGCAAGGGCATGGACAGTCTGATGCTCAAACTGGCAGCTCATCAGCAGGAGCCGGTGATGCCACCGGAGGGCAACGATGTTGCGGCCCTGAACCTGACTCCCGCACAGCTCGGCCTGTTGCGGCTGTGGATTGATCAGGGGGCCCGCGGGACTGGGGGCATTGACAGTTTGTCACCGCGGAGCCTGCAGCTGGTTTCGCCGCGGCTGCAGTCAGTTCAGGCGGTAGCAGTCACGGCCGACGGTCAGTACGTGGCTTTCGGGCGGGGCAATCGGATTCACCTGCATCACGTCCCGACGGGCCAGCTCGTCACGACCCTGGGCGATGCGGCCGCCGGCGCTGCTGCGGATGCGGCATCAGCATTCGCGCACCGCGATCTTGTGCAGTCGCTCGCTTTCAACACCGACGGCGACCTGCTGGCATCCGGCGGCTTTCGTGAAATCAAGCTCTGGCGGCGTCCAAAGGACGTCCGGCTCGCCACCATTCCGCTCCCGGCTGCCCCGGCTGCTCTTGCCGTCAGCTCCGACCGCAGCTGGCTGGCAGTCGGTTCCGCCGATCACTCCATCCGTCTCTTTCAGCTCCCGGCCGGGACTGCGGGGCCTGTCCTGCAGGGGCACACGGGTCCCGTCACCGGACTCCGCTTCGCCACCGCACTGCCTCACTTATACAGCGTCTCAGCCGACCAATCCGTCCGCATCTGGAACCTGCCGGATGGTCGCCCGGCCGGACGCCTCGAGACCCCGACACCGCTGACAGCTCTGGAGATCTTTGAACCAGCCGCGCCGAAAGCCGATGGCCCCGCAGCGCCTGCCGCAGCTGGTCCCTCGGTTCCTGCGGTGCTGGTGACGGCCGGTGGCGACAATCTGCTGCGACTCTGGCAGCTCCCGGCCTCCCCTCCGGTCCCTGCCGCCGAGTTTCCCGCCGGCATCAGGACGGCGGCATGGACGGATGATCGCCGCTTTGCGGCCGTGTCTGATGGATCAGGAAATCTGACGGTTCTGGAACTTTCTGCCGACGGCAGGTCCTTCAAGCCGCGGGTGCTGGGCACGTGGAAGACGGCAACGGTTCCGACGGCCCTGGCGATTGGACTGGCAGCGGGAGTCCCGGCAGCCAAACCCGAGAATCCAGCTGCGGCACTCCAGGTTTTCGCTGGATTCGAAAATGGCCTGCTGCAGCTGCGGCAACTGGCAGCGCCGGAACTCGTGAAGGAATGGACAGCGGGTCCGTCTGCGATCACGGCCGTGGACCAGAGCGTGGACGGAAAAGTTGCTGCATCTGCCTCCGCCGATGGCGCAGTGACTGTCTGGAATCTCGCGCCCCCTGCTACGGCTCCACCGGTATTTGAGGTGGTCCCCGAAGAAAATCTGCGTTCAGCCCAGCTGAGTCCTTCGCGGCGATTGCTGGCAGGCATTGCTCAGCAGAATGGCCAGCCTGTCCTGGTGATTCGCAGCACGGAAACAGGCAGGATCACCGCCCGGCTTGCGGGTCACACTGGTGCGATATCAGCGTTCACAATTTCGGCAGATGACGGCCGGCTGGTTTCTGCAGGGGTCGACGGCACTCTGCGTTTCTGGGATCTGCGCAATCCAGGCCAGCCCGAACTGAAGAAGATCGAAGCGCTCCCGGGTGCCGTCACAGCAGTCGGCTGCACCAGTGACGGAGCTCAGGCAGTGGCTGCCTTTGCAGACAACATCCTCCGATCTTACTCCGCTGCCGATGGAATGCTGATGAAGGAGTTCAAAGGTCACACGGCAGCGGTGCTGGATCTGAGCTATCGCGGGGGTCAGTTGTGCAGTGTCAGTCGGGACGGGAGCGTGCGATTCTGGAATCCCGCCGATGCGGCTCAGGTGCGGGCGTTCAACCTTCCTGCCGCTCCGACAGCCGTTGCCTTCACACCTGACGGACAAAAGCTGCTGGCGGCCACTGAAAACCGCTGTTCACTGCACCAGCTGGACAACGGCAATGCCCTGCTCAGTCAGGACGGCATTCCTGGCGCGGCCTCTGCGGTCTCCATATCCGCTGATGCCCGCGTGTTTGCTCTGCTGTTGCCTGGCGGTCAGTACCAGGTTCGTAATCTGGCGACGGGAAAACTGCAGGAGGCAGCGGTGGATCCGCAGACGGCGATGGTGACATTTGCTCTGCCCCCCACCGGCTTGCTCTTCGGTCGAAACGGTGGCCTGCCGGAATTTCGCGGGTTGTTGTATTCTGCGGCCCCAGCCGGCAATCCGGCATCTCCGGTTCGCGGATTGTTGTTTCACCCCAACAACCAGTTGCTTGTGTACACACATGCCGACGGCACGCTTCGGGGCATCAATCCTGCCGGGGCGGCAGTGGCCTTCAATACGAGTCACGGAGCTGCTGTCAATCAGCTGGTGATGTCAGCGGACGGGCAGCTGTTTGCGACCGCGGGTGAGAACGCGGTGCTGAAAATCTGGAACACGGGTGGTCAGCCTGCAGGTCCGCGGGAATTGCAGGGTTTTCCAGGGGCGATTCGCAGTGCGGCATTTTCAGCGGACGGCAAGCTGCTGCTGGTAGCGGCCGCCAATGCAGCAGCGGGTGCAGCTCCTGTCGTGCGTCTTTACGATTCGACCACTGGAACGCTCCTGCAGCAGACGACTGCGGCAGGCAATGATGTACCGCTGGCGGCTGTCTTTCCGTCTGCAACACCAGCCGTGCCTGCGGGCAACGCGAACTCGCTGGCGGGAGCGCGCCTTCGTCCTCCGGAAGTTCTGCTGGTGAGTCCTGCTGCCGCACAAATCTGGCAGGCCGATTATCTGGGAAACATGGCGGGACACACCGGGATCGTGCATGCACTGGCACAGCTGCCGGGAACGGCACCGCAATTGATCAGCGGAGGAGCGGATAACACGGTGAGGATCTGGAACGTGTCGACGGGGCAGAGTGTGCGGCAGGTGAATCACGGGGCAACGGTGTTCTCTGTGGCCGCAGCTCCGGACGGCCAGCGATTCGCCACAGCCAGCGATAACCGCACCACGCGGATCTGGAATGTGAACGGCAATCAGATTGCGGAACTGCGGGGCGACATTCGTCGCACCATCGGCCTGACTCGGGCCCGTCAGGCGGAAACGGCCGCGAACGCGCGCGTGACCGTTGCGAAGCAGCAGCTGGACGTGGCAGAGAAGGATCTTCCGGTTCGTACAGAGGCCGAAAAGAAGGCCTCGGAAGCGCTTGCAGCGGCAGCAGCGGATATGCAGACAAAGCAGACGGCAGTCGACACCACGCTGGCCACCAAGACCCAGTCTGAGAAGGTTGCGATTGAAGCTTCGGCGGCGTCACGGGTGGCACTGAGTGAGAAGCAGACAGCAGAGCTGGCCGCGAAGGATGCCGCGGCCGCAGTGCAGATGCTGCAGGCCCGAGTTACTCGCCTGCAGCAGGCTGCGGCGGCCATCCCACCAGTGAAATGCTCAAACAAAAAGTCACGTCTGCACAGTCAGAAATGGAAATGGCAACTCGCAGATCGACAGAACTGACTGCCGCCGTGCAGGCCCCGACAGCCAAAGCCACAGAGATGGCCGGCAAGGCCAACGAAGCGGCACAGAAACTGGAATCTGTTCAGAAACCCTACAATGACGCAGTCGCGGCACTGAAGGTTTCCGTCACTGCTCATAAGCTGGCCACCCAGCAGCAGTCGCTGGCGGCTGCGGAACTGAAAACGGCTCAGGACCTCGTCCCCGCCCGCAAGGAAGCGCTGGCCCGCACCGAGGCTATTCTTGCGGAAGCCAAAACTGCAGTGCAGGCAGCCGACGAACAGTTAAAACAGGCTGATCAACCCCTGCGAACCGTCTCATTCTCCCCTGACAGCACCACCCTGCTCACGGCCGGGGACTTCTCCAGCCTGCATACATGGGATGCCGCTGTGGGAACTGCCATCGATGCCTTCGCCGGCCACAAAGCCCCGGTTCGCGCGGCTCTGTACGTGGATGAACGGCTGATTGTGTCCATCAGTGATGATAATTCGCTGGTGCTCTGGGATTCCAAACCCAGCTGGGAACTGGCGCGGACGATTGGTGCGGCTGATCAGCCGGACATGATTGCTCATCGCGTGACGTCCGTGGAATTCTCAGCCGACTCCACTCGCCTGCTGGCGGCTGGTGGTATTCCGTCACGACGTGGCGAACTCCAGGTGTTCGCTGTCGCTGACGGGGCTCGACAGCTGCATCTGCCGCAGGCCCACGACGACGTGATTTACTCCGCCCGCTTCTCACCTGACGGTCGACGGATCGCATCGGCTTCCGCCGACAAATACATCCGGACATTCGACGCCGCCACCGGCGAAATGCTGCGGCGTTTCGAAGGGCACACCAGCTATGTCCTTGGGGTCACCTGGAAGCGGGACGGACAAACGCTCGTTTCCGCCGGTGCAGACAATTCAATCAAGGTCTGGACAGCGGAGACGGCCGACCAGCAGCGGACGATCAGCAACTTTGGTCGTCCGGTAACAGCGGTCAATTACATCGGCGAAACGGATCAGATCATCTGCGTCAGCGGAGACAAAGCCGTCAGAATGTACAATGCCGCGAATGGCGGGCAGGTGCGTAATTTTGCCGGAGCCGATTCGTGGCAGCACGCTGTTGCCGTAACGCCCGACAGTGCTGTGGTGGCAGCAGGCGGAGCATCCGGCATCGTACGGGTCTGGAACGGCAACAATGGCCAGCCACTGAAGGATCTCAAGTGAAGGCGGTCTGCGGATCAGATCGCTGACCACCCTGCCGAGCGGCAACCGTGAAGGAGCGGAGCACCCCGGCTCGGGTCGTTCACGGTGCCCACAGTCTTACCGCGTCCGCATCTGTGGAGAGGGAATATTCCATGCCGGACGGTAGCCAATGGGATTGACGCCTCTGCCGACCGCGGGGGCGAAGGGATCAACAGGTGCACCGGGCCCCTGAGCAGCGGGGTTCGGTGCGGTGTCATGCAGCATGCCTTCCATATAGTTTGTGCGATACCGATTCCAGAACTGCTGCGAATACGGCATTCCGGCGGGCGAACCCCACTGTCCGGAGATCTGGGCCTGTGAGTAGACCTGTTTGTAGTTGTAGGGGCGGAAGGAGTTGTAGCCGCCGTAGGAAGGGTATCTCTGGAAATAACCGTGAATCCATGGATCCTGCTGGTCGTACGGGTACAGCTGGACACCGGAGCCACCGTCGCCGAATGACGGCGCAAACCCCTGAGAACCACCGTATGGGTCACAGTAGACGGGCATCTGGCCGCTGGCATTGGTCGCGAGCAGCAGCGGGAGGGCGAGGATGGATAGACGGAGCAGTCGGCGAAGCATGTTGAGACCTCCTGAGGCCGCACGGGGCGACCGCGACATCCTTGATGAAAAATCAGGTCGGCATGCGACCCAGGGGAGAAATCGGCTGGCGTTGCCGGGCTGCTGGTGAAGATCCGGCCGAATCCGATTCGAAACCGGCGGGAATGGCCGGATTGCATGGCACGGCTGGATTGACCGTCAGAGTCCGCCCTTCGAGTTTTGATTTTCCATGGATTTCTCTGGCTTTTTCCGGAAATCACGATAGCGGGTCTGGGGAGGAAGTATGGTCGCAGGTCATGAGGCGACGATTCTGTGTGCGCGCGTTGACATCCAAAGCGAGAGTTTTTGAGGGACTTCCGATGCGATTTGCTTCCGCTGTCATTTCCTTTTTGCTGGCAGTACTCATTCCAGGTCTTTTCTGTTCCTCGGCGTCAGCCGGACAGGGTTGCTGCGGCGGGGCTGCTGCTCCCCGGGTGTTTGTGCCGATCGCCATGGTGCCGGTGCAGCCTGTCGTGCCCATGCCTGCCCTTCCGGCTCCCGCCCCGTGCTGCGGTGGCCCAGTGGTGCAGCCGGCGACGATGTATCCGTCAGCAATCGTGGTTCCTCCTGGCCACCACGTATCGCATCCGTACTACAATTATCGGGCGCCGTGGAATGTCCCTGGTCCAGCGGTGGTGAATCGGTCGATCACGTGGTGAGTGTGCCGGCGGGTTGACCGGCAGAATCGACGTCTCCGGGGAAATGAAGACCAGCACGGGGTGAATGGTCCGTCGCTGGAAAAGTCAACGCAGTTTACGGAACTGGTCTGACTGTTGTGAGTCGGGCTGCCGGTTGCTGCTCCGGGTTCAATCCCGCGGGGTGGGCAGACGATAGTCGAAGCGGTTGTTCGGTCTGTGCCGCGTTTTTCGGAACGTGGCAGTCAGGCAGGTGTCGCTCAGGGATGGGTGCATCGGCCTCAACGTCCTGGTAGCTCGGGAGCAGATCGGTCCTGTGTTTCAGCACAGGGCCTGCGACGTGGAAGGAGCACCGCGAATGTTATTGGAAAAGCTGCGGAGCCTGCACCGGACGACAGTTCGGAAGCAGGCCGTTTTCAGGTGGGCGGTCAGCGTCACGGCGGCGGTACTGTTGTCGCTGTCATGGTCAGTCGGGTCGGTTTCCGCCCAGATTTCACCTCCGCTGAACGTCCAGCGTCCTGCCCCGGGTTTGCCTGCCGGCAGCGGGGATCCGTTGCGTCTGGAATCTCCGGAGGTTTCGGGGCGAGTGGACGCGGCATTGAGCCCGAACGTGAATCAGGTGCTGCGGCCGCAGTATCATATTGAGATCGAGCGGCGTCACAGTCAGCTGGTCATCACAAACCAGCGGGTGCGAAGAATCGCGATTACGGATTCCACGATCGCCAACTTTGTGCAGTATTCTGAGAGTGAGATCAGCATTGTCGGGCTGGAGCTGGGTCGCACGGACCTGACGCTGTGGTTTGAGAACGACGAAGCGCCGTCGATTTATGAAGTGACCGTCGTCCGGGATGCCAGTCTGGAAGAGCAGCGAACGATTGACTTTGGCCGGCTTGAGCGTCGTCTGAAAGTGCTCTATCCGAACTCGTTTGTCGCGTTGATCCCTGTGGGCTCACAGGTCATTGTTCGCGGTCAGGCATACGATGGCGAGGAGGCCGCGAACATCATGCAGGTTGTTCGCACGGAGGTGATCAGGTCGCTGCGTCGTGGAGGTGCTGCGAATGATGACCCTGGGCTGGCGGGGCTTGGGAACCTTGGTCTGGGCGGCGGCGGCGCCGGTCAGGGCGGGGCTGGAAATAATAACCAGGGCCAGAACCTGCGTGACATCGTCATCAATGAACTGGTAGTGCCAGGAGAATACAACATCTCACTCCGTGTGCTGGTGGCTGAGATCAACAGGTCTGAGCTGCGAAATGCGGGAGTCGACTGGCGGATCCTCTTCAATGGCGGTCAGGAGAGTGTCGGTGCCTCACTTGGTGGCGGTACCGGAACAACTCTGAGCGGTATTTTTGAAAACGGGGAGATTGAGATTTTCATCAGGTGGCTGCAGTCGAACGGTACCATCAAGCTGCTGGCCGAACCCCGACTGACAGTGCTCAGCGGGACGGGAGCGAGCATTCTTGCGGGCGGTGAATTTGCAGTGCCCACGATCATTGGACTGGGTGGCGGTCAGTCGACGACTTTTCGCGGGTTTGGCACCAGTCTGGTTGTCACACCGACGGTGATCGATCGGGATCTGATCCGGATGCAGGTTGTGCCCGAATTCAGCGAAGTGAATGCCCAGAATGCCGTCAACGGGATTCCTGGCACTAACGTCAAACGCGTGCAGACTACAGTGGAGCTTCGGGAGGGTCAGACCTTCGCCATTGGCGGTTTGATTTCCCGGCAGAGTCTGGCAGAGGTGAGTCGTGTTCCGCTGCTGGGAGATATTCCTTGGATCGGACCGCGAATCTTTCAGTCCAAAGTCGCCTCTGAGACAGAAACTGAGCTGCTGGTGCTGGTGAGTCCGGAGATTGTGCGTCCGATGGATGCGGAGGATGTGCCACCCGTACCAGGTTACAATGTGACTCATCCGACGGATGACGACCTTTGGAAACGCGGTCAGACGGAAGGTGCTCCGGACCACAATGTGTATCAGGTCGCACCCTTCGGCAGTGGCAACATGCAGGGCGTCCCTCAGAGCTACAGTTTCAGCAATCCCGCGCCTGTGACTGGTGCGTGGGGACAGCAGACTTACGGTCAGCCTGTCTACTCGCAGCCGCAGTCTTCTCAGCCACAATACGCTCAGCCGCAGTACTCACAACCCTACAGCCAGCCGTATCCGCAGCCGACCATGTCGTATCCGCCACAGGGAGCCGTTCAGCCTGCTTACCCGCCGTCGGCTGCGGGCCAGCAGCCGTGGGTGATGCAGCCGCCGGTGGGAGCGGGTCAGCCGTACAGTGATGTTCCTCCTGTGCCTGCGATGCCCCGATCTTCGGCTTCCGGTGGTCCGATGGGGCCCCTGCCTCCGGGACTGCCGCCGCAGAGCCGTGCGAGTGGCGTTCCCGGCCGATCAGGTTCCAGTGTTCGTCCCGGCAATACCGGGATCAGTGTGAAACCCGCAGGCTGGCATCCGCATCCGGGGGCGAGGCGTACGGGTCGCTGACGGGGTTTGATTCCGGCCGACTGGTCAACTTTGACAGCCGCGGCTGCGGTGATTCAAAAGTGTTCTGCTGTTCCGGGGAAGGGACTTCCATGAGAATCCGCCGAATGGTTCCTGCGAGAATTGCTGTGCTTGCCTGCAGCAGCCTGGTTGCAGCCGGCTGCACATCCACGCTGTCCTGCCACACGTCTTCTGAGGGTTGCGGCCCGATGTACGCGGGTGGTATGCAGTATGGCTATTCGTCGCCCGGTATCTGGCCATTCAAACGGAATCACTATCCGGCAAGTCGCTACGCGATTCCGGATGTGATGCCGCTGGGTTCCATCGTCAGATCTCACTGGCATGTGATGGAGACCAATGCGGAGGCGGCCGACTTTATTATTTACCGTTGTGAGTTTGTGGATGGTTCGTCTGAGCTGACGCCGGCGGGCCGAAATCATATTTCGGAAATTGCCGCAAGAATGCCTTCGACGCCGTTTCCGGTGATTGTGGAGCAGAGTTTGAATAACAGCGATCCGGAGGTGGACCAGATTCGTCGGGATCTTGTGGTGCGTGTGCTGACGGATCTTGGCAATGCCGACGCGGCGCGTCGGACTTATGTGTCGCAGCCGTATGGCAAGGGTTTGAATTCGCTGGAGGCAGAGCAGGACTTTGGTCGCTTCCGTTCTGTTCGTCGCAATGGGAACAACGGTT
Source organism: Planctomycetota bacterium (assembly GCA_046074585.1). GTDB lineage: Bacteria > Planctomycetota > Planctomycetia > Planctomycetales > Planctomycetaceae > SXXK01. The sequence continues at coordinate 40,657 of JBJTOM010000430.1, forward strand.
TTGGCGGTGCGGGTGGTGGTGGAGGAGCGGGTGGCGGTGGCGGCTTCTGATGTGGCGCCGTTTGGGGTTGATCAGAGTGCTTCGAGGGGGCCGACACCGGCCGTGGACGTCATCTTCAGGGGGAAGCGTTCAAGGAGTTCGTGAATCTGGCTGATGGGGAGGGCGCGGATGAGCTGCAGATCTTCGGCGATCGAGCGGTACTCACTGCGGTAAAGCCAGTTGGAGCCAAGTGAGGTCAGGCGTCCCATGGGGCGTTCGCCACGGAGCACGATGCGTGACGCCACCTTATTGCGGGCCTGTTCAAGTTCTTCGGGGGTGATGCCGCTGCGATTGACGTCTTCGTAGACAGCGAGGCAGCGTTCGAGATTTTCGCGAACGTCCTCCGGGGAACAGCTGAGGTAGCTCATCCACGCACCATCTCCGTCGTATTCGCTGTAGCCCAGATCGCAGGACTCGGCATAGCCGGGGTCGACAAGTTCCCAGAACAGTCGGCTGCCGTTGTCGTCGCCAACGACGACGGAGAGCAGTTCAGCGGCGTAGCGGAGCGGGTCGGTGCCGCGGGGGGCAATGCCCATCTGCATGATGTGCTGCTGCAGGCTGCCGGCTTTGGGAATGAGGCTGGAAGTGGTTCCGGGGCTGAATTCGGGGATGAAGCGTTCTGTATGACCGCGGGGGATGCGGCTGCAGTGCGTTTCAGCGAGCTGACAGAGGTGATCGAAGTCGCAGCGGCCGGCGACGGCGAGCAGGATATTTCCGGTGTGATAGCGTGCCCGATGGTACTGCCGCATCTGGTCTGCGGTGAGTGCTGTGATGCTTTCGTTGCTGCCAAGAATGCTTTGTCCGAGCGGATGGCCGGCGAAGTGGGTGGCCATCACGTGATCGTAGCAGGTGAACGACGGCTGATCCTCATACATGCTGATTTCTTCAAGGATCACATTCTTTTCCATGTCGAAGTCAGCCTGCCGCAGGGAGGGCTGGAGGAGTGCGGCGAGCAGTTGCAGGGCGGATTCGAGGTATTCCGGGAGGACTGCCGCGTAGTACATGGTGACTTCTTCGCTGGTTGACGCGTTGTATTTCGCGCCGATCTCATCGAACACACGATTGATGTCGTCCGCCGAAAATCGTTCGTCCCCCTTGAACGCCATGTGCTCCAGAAAATGACTCACACCGGAAACCTCGGCGGATTCATCCCGCGAACCGGTCCGAACGAAGAATCCGGCGGCAACGCTGTGCACGGACGGATTGGTTTCTGCGATGAGAGTCAGTCCGTTGGAGAGCTGGGTGTGATGAAATTTCATGGGCAGGGCGTTGCGTTCCGGTCTGTGAGGATCTGTGGAGTGACGTGTGCAGGTCAGCTGTGTTCAGGCAGGATGAAGAACGGAGTCGAGTTTCAGTTCGTGGGGACCGATGGTCACGAGCACCATGGAAGCGGGCTTGTGATCAATGATGAATTGCCGTACGCCGTCGACGGTGAGTGCATCGATGCGGCGATGGATTTCTTCAAGCGTAACGACGCGATCGAGCAGGTACATGTCGCGGGCGAGTGACGAAGCGCGGGAGGATGTGGATTCCTGCTGCATGATGAGCGAGCTTTTCGCGCGGGCTCGACAGCGCTGCAGTTCGTCTTCGGTGATGTTGTCCTGCAGCCGGAGGATTTCGGCGACGGTGACATCCAGCGTTTCCTGAGCGCGTTCGGTTGTGGTTCCGGCATAGGCCATCACACGTGCCTGGTCTCGGAGGGTGCTGAGTGACGCGGAGATGGCATAGCACAGACCGCGTTTTTCCCGAACCTCCGTGAACAGACGCGAACTCATACCGCCGCTCAGCAGACTGACGGCCGCCCACGCTTCATAATAGTGTTCGTCGCGGTACGTCACGGTATCCCATGCCAGCCCGATGTGAGTCTGCGCGGATTCGTGAGGCAGATGAAAGGGGGATTTGGGGAGCGATTCACGCTGGATTTCGGGCACCTGCGGACCGGTCCAGTCAGCAAAGGCGTAGTGAATGGCGTCTTCGATGGCCGCAAGTTCCAGGTTACCGGCGATGCCAAGGATGGCGCGGGAGGGCGTGACGAAGCTGCGGAAATGTGTGCGAACGTCGTCGAGGGTAATGTGGTCGAGATCCTCGAGTTCTCCTTCAGAGGAGTTGCCCCAGGGAGCGGGGTAGGCGTGCTGGCGGAGGATCTTTCCAAGTTTCTGACGCGGCTCGTCTTCGATGGCGAGCAACCCCTGGGAAATGAGGTCGCGAGCGGGTTCGAATTCCTCGTGTGCCAGATGGGGGTGACGGACCATGCGGGCGATTAAGGGCAGGCAGGCGAGCAGTCGGTCGGCGGTCGTGGCGGCGGAGACGGTGATGTGGGCACTGCCGGTCTGGATGCTTCGCTGCAGGCCAAGGTTATCGAGAGCGGCGCAGAATTCGCGGGCGGAGAGTCCGTCAGCACCACGATTGAACATTTCGCTGAGAATGGAAGCGGTGCCGCAGCGCCCTGGCAGGTCACGCGTGCCGCCGGCGGGAAGCAGCAGCGAGAGTGAGGCCGACTGGACGTCGGGCATGGGTTCGAAGAGGACCAGCAGACCGTTGGGGAGCTGGAAGCGGTGGATCACCTGAGTCATTGGGGAGTCTGCGATCTGCGGCTGGAGTGACGGTGGTTGGGGGTGTGGCGGGCGGGAGTTTGCACGGGAAGTCACGGAATCATCGGAACACGCGAGGACCGGGCGTTCCGATGATTCCGATTTCGGGCTGCTGCTTCAGCCTTTGGCGGGGAGACCGAAGTCACCTTCAAGGTTTCGCCAGATGCAGTGTATGTGGTTGGCGTCGTTCTGTGTGTTGTTGTATTCGATGATGAAGGTTTTGCCCTGAATGACATAGTGGTGGCGGCGGTTGGGCTCTGCGTCACCCCACCAGCCCATGCGAATGTCGTCCATGCCGGCCTTCTCGATGGCCTGGAGACGATCGCGGACGACCTGAGCCGGCATGGATGCGAGGTATTCTCCGAGGAGCTGGCGGAAGAGCTTTTGCTGATCGGGGGACATGTCGGCGAACCGCAGTCCGACAGCCTGCTCGACGGGGGCCTGCGGGAGTGCTGCGCCGCGAATGTCGTCGGGGGCTTTGTCGGAGATCCACATTTGTTTCTTCGTGGATTCTGAGCAGCCCTGGAGGATGCTGCGTGCGAGATCCTCGCGGCCGGAAAGAATCCGCAGCTGGCGTCCGGGACCGGCATCGATCAGAGCCGGGTTGGCACCGATCATTTCCGGAGTGCTGCTGATGACCACACCGTCACGGATGACGAAATTCAGCGACAGATGATGTCCCTCGAAACGCCAGCCCCACGTTCCTGCGGCAGCCGGGCTGCCGAAGATCGTGACGTGGTATTTGTGGGTGTGGCGACGTTCGCGACGATAGTCTTCTTCGCCACCCTCGAAGAGGTACAGCACTTCTTCAAGACTGCGCAGCTGGAGGGTTTTGGCGTAGCCGGCAGCAGAGAGACCTGCTTTGACAAGGTCTTCAGCCGCAGTACGGGCCGGGCCGTCAATGTCGCGGAGGACGATACCGTTGCGTTCCTTTGGAATGAAGTGCCAGTTGAGTCGTTCGGGGTCGTTGAATTCGTAGTGCAGTTTTTTCTGCTGATCAGCCGGGAGCGCCGCGTGGAGTTTGGCAGCGGCAGCAGCCATGGCAATACCTGGAGTGTCGGTACCGTCATCCGCAGAGGATGTGGAGACGGAAAGCAGCAAGGCAGACAGGAGCAGGCAGGTGCCGATGGCACGGTGGGAAAACAACATCCTGGAGACTCCAAAGAGAATGGCGGGAGGATTTGTGAATGAAGCGGGGGCGGGAGCGGTCAGCCTGGAGGCCAGCCAAGAGGACGACCGCCAAGAATATGAATGTGCAGATGTAAGACGCTCTGTCCGCCGTGGTCACCGGTATTGATCACTGTCCGGTAGCCATCGGTCAGTCCGAGCCTTGCAGCGATTCCGGGGACCATTTGCAGGATGTGTCCGGCGAGCAGGGCATCGCTGTCGGTGAGGTCGTTGAGGGACACAAGTGGTTTGCGGGGAATCAGCAGCACATGCACCGGGGCCTGAGGATTCACGTCGCGAAACGCGATGCAGTGTTCGTCTTCGTGGACGATGCTGGCAGGAATTTCGCGATTGATAATTTTCTGGAAGATGGTCACGTGAACAGTCCTGAACGGAACGAAGTGCGGTGCTGTGATGGATTCGCGACGGGAACCTTACAGGGTAGCAGGAATCGAGGGAAACTCCAACCGCGCCTCAGCTGCTCCGGCTGGAAGATCGGTTCTCACAAAAAATAGGCCAAAAAATGCGGGAAGGCGTCATTTACGGGTAAGCATGCACTCACCGGCCTGCACAGCTGGTGGAATTCCGGGATTTTCCGGAAGAAACTGTCGTTTTCAGCGAATTGCCACGGTGCGAATGAGCACTGCGGCAACGATTCCTGCTGACGCTTCCTGCCCTGCACACTTGCCTGATCCACCGGATTCCCTCTACATTTCACCAGCCTGTCATCGCGTTTCACACCGGAGCCTCCGATTGGTCTCCCAGTCTCTACGGAATCAGTACCTCGCCGATCCCGATGTGCAGCTCATGCTGCGGGTTTCGACGGGCGATAATATCGCGTTCGAAGATTTGATGCTGAGATACCAGGACCGCCTGGTGGGCTTCTTCTTCCACCTGCTGCACGACCGTCCCGCAGCCGAAGACATGGCTCAGGAAACCTTCCTCAGAATCTATCGCTCCCGCGACCGCTACGAACCAACAGCAAAGTTTTCCACGTGGCTGTTCCGGATCGCTCATAACCTTGCCAGTAACCTCAAGCGAAGTTCGGGCAGACGCCGGGAAATCCCGCTGGCCTCCTCCGCAGACTCGGCCGCTCATGAACTGCAGCCGGAAGCCGCCAGCCTCGCTGAACGCTCCGGACTGATGCCCACCCGACAGCTCGAATCCCGCGAAGTCCGCGATGTGGTTCGCATGGCCATCGATGAACTCAGCGAACGTCAGAAAACCGCCGTGGTACTCCATAAGTTCGAAGACATGAGCTATGAGGAGATCGGAGAAATCATGGGGCTGGGAACCATCGCCGTGAAGTCGCTGCTGTCACGAGCCCGACTCAAACTCCGCGAATCTCTGGAACGTTTTCTGTAGCTCAGGGAGTCCGGTGATGAATACGTCTGCGGAACAGCAGCCAGCTGATGACGATGCCACCGTCGATCCACAGCTCACCCAGCTCGTCGCCTACCTTGACGGTGAACTGCCGGAAGATGCCTCGGCACGAATCGAGCGGCAGCTGTCAGCAGACCCGCCACTGCGGCAGCAGGCTGAGTCACTCGATCGCACCTGGCAGATGCTCGGTCTGCTCGAAGATGCACCCGCCAGTGCCGAGTTCGTCAGCAAAACACTCGCCACGATTCAGGCCCTGCCCGCCATCGACTCCAGCCCCGCAGGTGCTCAGTCCGCCCTGCGGACTCTCTTTTCCCGCAGTCGCCTGCTGGCGCTCACTGCAGGCCTGGCTTTGGGATTTGCCGCCACCGCTGCTGGTCTGAAAGTTTCCGAAAACGACGGCCTGCGGAATTCCCGTTCACAGGATCTTGAGATTCTGCAGCAGCTGGAAATGCTTCAGCAGTATCCGCAGCTCCGGTCCATCCCGAATGCCGCCTTTCTGCAGGAACTGGCTGCAGCAGCCGCAGCGGGAGATCAGCCATGAGCACGTTTCGGCAGCAGCTGGCTGCATGGCTCATCGCCGGGGCCCTCGCCGGCTCCACCTCCGCCCTGCTCTGCCTCTCACACCCCGATGCCAGCCGACGACTGCTCAACGAACGCGCCGTCCAGTATCAGCAACTGCCGGAAGAACAGCGACATCTGGTTCGGCTGAGCTACCAGGATCTCAAGTCACAATCCGCGGAGCGTCAGCAGCAGGTCAGGGCCATGCATGAAGCTTCGCAGCAGGATCCGCAACTCGCCAGCGTCATCCGGCGTTACAGCAAGTGGCAGCAGGAACTTCCGCGAACGGAGCGGGATCAGTACCAGCAGCTGGATGCCGCCGGTCGACTGGACTTCGTTCGTCGCCAGTGGAACTCAGGCATTCCTGATGCCGCAGCAACCATGGAAATCCGCTTCACGGACGCCTCCGCTCGTCGCCTGCCTCCACTCCACATTTCCGCCTCCGAGTTCTGGCAGCTCGCCAGTGTCATCGTGCCCGAAACACAACGCCCGGAATCGCTGAAGCGAGAGCTGTCCGAATTCCGCACCGACTCCCTTCGCGGACTCTGCCTGACACTCTGGATCTTCGAACGCGTCAACGCTGCCAGAGCAAATCCGGCACAGCTCAGGGGCATTGACGAGGGAATCCGCACAGCTCGCAACTGGCTGCTCAACAATCCCCGCGACACCGCCTGGCGAAATGCCTTTCGCGAAGCATGGCAGGGATCAGAAAACCGGCCGTGGGAAGTCAGCTGGCTCGTTCGCATCGTCTACCCCGTGCTGAGTGAAGCCGCCGACGAGCTCGGCCAGGAACTCCTCCGCAGCTATCCGCTCAGCGACAGTCAGCTCCTCGACGAATTCTCTGCGCTCACCCGAAATCAACAGCGGGACCTGATGACGTTGCCCCCGACGCTCGGACGAACCCGCCTGCAGTTCCTCACCCGAGCCGACTCCGCCGAAAGCCCCGAACAGCGACTCGTTGTGAAATTCGCTGAATTCGCCCGCAACCGCGACCAACTGCTGCGAACGATTTTCTTCAGCATCGGCCTCGCCCCCCGCAACACCGGAAACAGCCGCACACAGCCGTAAAGTGTTCTCACTCCGACCCTGTTGTTTCAGCGGTCCGGCGGAAACCCAGGCGGCGATTCGAACCGAGGGTGCGTGGGCCATGATTCGCGTTGGCGAAGGGTTACCAGTGCCTTTTGCCCGCTAGCTGAGCTTCGAGGCCGTCATTCTGGATGTTGCACATGACACCGTCACACTGTTTGCCGTCGAGGTGTTGCAGCTGCGGCTCGCGAGATCGTTCCTGCCACCTGTGTCAGTGGGCGCCCAAAACCCGCCACGGATGGGCGCGTCAGAACCAGCCACTTGAGGCCGCGTAGTTGTCATGCACCCTTTAGCAGTCCCCTTGCTAAAGGAGCAACCGCATGGCAAACGTACTCAAAATGGTTACAGTCGCTGACATCGTTACGTTGATTAAGGCCGGTTATTCGGATCGTCGGATTTCTCTGGTGCTCTCGCTGGACCGAGGGACGGTTGCGAAATACCGCCGACAGATGCAGGCCGGGGCATCGCCGATATTGCCGCTCAGCGATTGAACCGCGGCGCCATGCCTCAAAAAATCCCGGGGGTTCGGGGGATGGCCCCCGAGCTTTCTGGCAGAACGCCAGAACATCGCACGGGCCATGCAGCACCGAAGACCTGGCAGCAGTCCCGCTGCAGCGATACCTGCGCGAACACGCACTGTCACCCCGGGGATTGACGTCCACTGCACGCCGTGTCGCGGGGGAACGGCCCCACGTGGAGTCCGAAACACAAACTCAGCTACCCTGACCAAACCATACAGTCGGCGCGTCCGACGCCGGCAACTCGGTCACCTGCTTTGCCGTGAGATCAATCACTGTTAAGCGGATCACGTCTCACCGAACATTCCTTCGCATCAACCGGGCAAAATTGCGAAAAGTGCCCGGGGAGTCGCGTGGCATACGGAGTCAGGTTTTGTGTACAGGAATCGGACACTGCAGAGTGACTTACTTTCCTGACGCTTCGCTCAGGCTGCCGTGGAATTTCAACGCCGCCTGAATGTTGCGAAAGGGCCTGGTGGCGAGCGCGATGGTCGTCTCCTGATCCTGCTCCGCTGGGTTGCTTCCTGACTCTTTGAGTAAGCCGGGCAGTCGTTTCTGTCGTTCAAGGGCGGCCCGCAGACGCTCTTCCAGTTTCTGCAGATGGTCCTTCCATCAATTCGGCTTTGCGTGATGTAAAATCCAGAGAAGGAAAACCGCGTGGGACGGATCGAATTGGGACATTGCTCTGCTCCGCCGTCACTGCTGCTTCAGAAAACGTTCCACCTGCGTCAGGAGTTCGTCCGGGGCGTCCTCGAAGACGTAGTGCCCTGCCTGTGGCAGGCGGAGCACGTCGGCATGGGGGAAGCGAGCGCGGAAGCCTTCAAGGAATTCCGCGGGAGTGAAGCACCAGTCCTGCAGGCCCCAGATGAGCTGCAGCGGGTGATTCCGGAATTGTTCCAGCCCCCGCTCGACCGACCACAGGGCTTCGTAACTGCGATGCCGGGGTGACAACGGGATGTCCTGTACAAATTCGTGCACGGCAATCCGGCTGGTCCATGAATCGTAGGGGGCCAGATAGCCGGCTCGGGCTGCTGGTGTGAGCGGCTTGACGACGGCCATGGACAGGGCTGCGCGGGAGAACAGGTTGAGCCCGCGGAGGCCGATTTCGCCAAGCGGAGGGATACGGCAGACGGCAATTCGCAGCGGAATCGCCTGACTGCGGAAGGCTCCCGTGTTCATCAGCACGAAGCGATCAAAGCGAGTGGGTGCAGCTGCGGCGCACCCCATGCCGATGGCTCCGCCCCAATCGTGGCCGAAGAGGGTGATGTGCTGCAGATCGAGCAGGCGAACGAGTTGGTTGAGGCGATCGATGTGCCCCTGCAGGGAGTAGCAGGAGCGATTTTGGGGTTTTTCGGAGAAGCCACAGCCGAGATGATCAATTGCGATGACGCGGAAACGGGAGCGGAGCGCTGTGACCAGGCGTCGCCAGGCGAAGCTCCATGTGGGATTGCCGTGCACCATCAGCAGAGTTGGACCGGAACCTTCGTCGAGGTAGTGCTGCACGCCGTGAGCCGTGCGAAACCACCGGGATGTGAAGGGGTATTCGGCTTCAAAGCCGTGGCGATCCTGAGACCGCTTGACAAGCTCGGCGGGGACGTTGGGTGCGGAGAGGATTGCGGGGGGAGCCGAGTCTGTGCCGGAGGTCACGCAGAGATTCCGTTGGACAGCACCTTAGCGGGGTTCGCGGCGGGGTGCGAACTTGATGCGGCTGATGTACCGCACGGGGACGCCGTTGGGGCCGAGCCGTCCGGAGCAGGCGCCGATGGCGTTGATGACATAACGGTAATCGAGATTGTAGTCCGGATCGATCTCAACTTCCTGCTTTTCCTGTTGTTCCTTGCCGATGGCCTGGAGTGCGGTGATGGCGCGGAAGACTTCGGAGTTCAGGCGGGCGAAGGCCTGATCGCCGGCGCCGAGACTTTGGCCGTTGAAGGAGAGCGTTTGCAGGACCCCGGAGGCGTCGGCCTGCATGCGGACCTTGAAGGGCGGGAGTTCGGCGTCGGTGACGGTGGAGGCGCTGGGGGCGCCGAGAGGCATACTGATGTCGAAGTCCCCTTCCGGTTCGAGGACTTTGAGGGTGCACATGAAGAAAATCATCAGCTGGAACACGACGTCGATCATTGGCGTCATGTCCAGCATGATTTTACTGGGGGTGCGGCTTTTGAGCTTCATGGTCGGTGGCCTGATGCCGTTGGTGTGAGCTGTGGCGGACGGTTACTGGACAGCTGCCTGGGTGGCCTTGAGCGCGAACCGCTGAAATTCGATTCCGGTTTCCTGGCACATCTGGATGAGTTCCTGGACGAGCCCGGCTTTGACCGAGGCATCTGCGCGGATTTCGACGGTGACATCTTCGAGGCTGGTGCCGATGGTGCGATAGAACTGTGATTCCTGGCGAAGTCGTGGACGAACCTGTTCCAGAGTCAGCTGTTCGTCACCGATGAAGAGGAACGGGTCGTTGCTGAGCCGTTCGCCGTTTTGATTTTTCATGTAGCCGTAATTGAGCACAAAAGCGTTTTTCCGCTGCACGGCGGGGGGCCGTGCAAGCGTGTCGCGGGGCAGACCGACGCGTTCGTCTGCTTCGTCCTGGTCGAACTTGTTGATCACCATGAAGAAGGTGATCAGCTGGAAGACGATGTCGATCATGGGGGTCATGTCGAGTTCAGCAGCACTGACATCGGCTGGCTTGAATTTCATGGGAGCACTTCCGGCAGAAAAACGGATGCAGCAGGGAGTGTGACTTGCGGACGAGCGGGATCAGCCCGACTTCTTGCCGAAGGTAGCGAAGCGTCCCATGAGTCCTTCGCTGACCATACCGATTTCAAGCACGAGTCGCTGGATGCGGTTCTTGAGGATTCCGTGGAAGACCATGGCAGGAATGGCGAGAATCAGCCCGATGAAGGTGGTGACGAGAGCGGTGGAGATACCGTCAGCCAGCTGAGACGGCTTGGGGGACGTGGCGGAGGTGGCGATGACGTCGAAGCTGCTGATCATCCCCTGGACGGTCCCCATGAGCCCCATCATGGGAGCGATGGAGCCGATAAGAGCGACATAGCTGAGGCGGTGTTCGAGAGCCATGTTTTCGTCTTCGCCGGTTTCCTGCATTCCGGCGACGGCTTCTTCGTAACCGCGGTTGAGGCGGGACATGCCGGAAGCCAGAACGCGGGCCACGAAGGAGTCGTCACCTTTGGCGAATTCGTAAGCGCCCTGGAAGTCCTTGGCGTTGAGCTTGGCTTCGAATTCTTCAACGAAGCCGGCGGGCAGGAGCGTTTCGCGGCGAACCTGGAGGACGTTCATCATGATCAGAGCGACGAGGATGAAGGACGTGAGCAGGAACGCGGGGCCCCAGAACGGGCCGCAGGCGCGGGCGGTGTAGGCAAGGAAGCTGCGGGAGGGCTGTGGAGCGTCAGCGGCTGGCTGGCCGCTGGCGGCGGGTGCTGCAGCGGCGTCTGCTGCGGGAGCCGCCGGGGCTTCGGCTGCGGGGGCGGCGGGAGCGGCCATCCCGTCCTGCGCCTGAAGAGGCCTCTGCAGGAGGCCGGTAATGAGCAGAGCAGAGACGGCAGCCAGGAAACCGCCGAAGACGAGGCGCGCTGTGGATGGTTGAGAAGCTGGATCGGTGACTGAGGTCATCTGTGGATTTCTCCCGGGAAGTCCCACCGGTCGTTCCGGAGGGATGTACTGAACTGAAATAGACGGGAATGTTAACGAATAAGACAGGAAGTTCACGGAGAAACGCGGGAAAGCGCTGTGATTTTGGAGGAACTGCGGGATCAGCGTTTGGCCCACTGGCTGTTGGGGTACTTGCTCTGCAGCACCGCTCGTGCATCGTCCGCGCGGTTCTGGTGGCCAGCCGGGCCCCACAGAGCAGACAGGTGATACAGTGCCTCAGCGTGCTCCGACGGTTCCGACCCGTAGAGGATATCCACGTGCAGGTAGGACATGAGCGCGTCTTTTGCCTGATTTTTTTCGCGGAAACTGTCACCTTTGAGCAGCCAGGCGCGAGCGAGGGTGCGGGTTTCGCTTTCGGAAGCTTTGGCAATGACGTCATCGAGAATGGTGATGGCTTCGTCAGCCTTGCCGTCCGCCTTCAGGCAGAGCGATTTTCCCAGTTGCCCGTCGTACAGTGCGGAAACGGAGTTGGGATCGTTCTGACTGTCGGCAATGACCTTATCGAACGCTGCGAGTGCTGCTGGGGTATCCTTGCTCTTCAGCAGCAGCATCCCCAGCTGTACCCCGGCCTGCAGGGCAAAGCCTTTGACCGGACTTTCCTGAACTTTCGTGAGGATTCCGCGGGCGGCTTCGGCCTGAGCCGGATCCTGAGAAAGCAGGTCAGCTTCGAGGAGTGACGCTTCGAGGAAGCGAAAATTATTGGGGTTCTCTGTGCGGAAGGCGCTGATGGCTTTGGCTGCCGCGGGCACTTCGGCTGGATTTGCCATGGCGAGGCGGACCTGGGTTCGAGCGATGAGGAATTTGAGGTCGGTGACGAGTCGCTTGTCGTCACCACCGTATTCCAGCTGGATTTGTTTGTAGGACGTGAGTGCGCTGGCGAGCGATCCGCCACGTTCAGCGGCCAGGGCCTGGGAGAGCGTTGGGGGTTCCATATCGAACCGCACCGTGGCGACGTCCGACACCGGGACTTCCTGAGTCTGACCGTTCTGGAGTTTGATGGTGAGAGATGCGACCGTCATCGCAGTGAATTCTCCGCGAAGGACCGCGCGGTCGCTGCGGCGGACGAGCTGATCAGCGGCGGGGAGTGCAGCAGAAAAGATTGTGAGACAGGACAGCAGGGCTGCCGGGAGGACGGGCTTCATGATCATTCTCACAGGGCTGAACGAAATCGAAAAGGCATCATATTGACTGTGCGAATTGACTGTGCGATCGGCTTCACGGTGCGATCGGCTTCACGGTGCGACCGGATTTATAGTGCGATCAACCTGGGGACTCAGCCAGGCTGTTCGGGTGGTGGCGTCTTTTTGATGGGTGGCGGGCCTGGGGGGCGGGTGGCGGGTCTGGGTTCGCCGGTCGCTGAATCACTGTTTGAGCTTTGGGGTGGTCGGGGACGTGGTGGAGCAGTGCCGGGGGGACTGGTGCGGGGCGTACCTGAGGGGGCTCCGGGGGCTGCAGAGGCATCGGTGGGTCGGGGTCGGGGTTTTGGCGGAGCGGTTGCGGGGGCAGCGGAGGTTGTGGCTGCGGGAGTTGCTGGGCGAGCTGCGGGGCGTGGTCCAGGCGGTCGTTTGGAGGGTGCCTCCACACCGGCAAAAGCTGAGAAATCGGCAGTTGCAGGCACGGCCACAGGCACGTCTGAGGGGAATGAAAATCCGGTGGCTGCGGGGACGTCGAGACTGATCTTTGAGGGCTTGGCTTCACCGGGAATGCGGACACGCGTTTTGGGTTTGCGGATCATGATAAAGGTGACCGCGCCAATGCCGACACCGACGATCACCACGATGATGATGCCCAGCATAGAGGAGGACTGTTCGGCGGCTGGAGCCGGGGTCGTCTGTGGGGTGCCAGGTGCTGCTGCGACTGCAGTGGGAGCGTCTGCCGGAGCGTCAGTCGGGGCAGCGGCATCTGCGAGAGGTTCGGTGGAATTGCGGGAGAGTGGTGATGCGGCCTGACCGGCTTCTGCCTGCATGTCCTGGAAGAGTCGATCGAAGCGGGCGAAGGTGACATCATCGAGATCGCGGAAGACCTGGACGAGGCTGTTGATTTCAGCCATGCCGGCGCCCAGTTGAGCGGTTCCGGCCTTTTTGTCCTGGGTCGTCTTTGCAATGCGGAGTCGCGCCTGACCCAGTTCATATCTCGCGTCGAAGAACCGAGGTCGGAATTCGCTGGCGGGGTCTTTTTGAATGATTTGCTGAAGCCGTTTAGCGAGTGCTGACCAGCCCCAGACTGTGCCGGGCTTGCCATCGGCGCTGCGGATGCCCTGAATGGATTCGGTGAGTCGCTGTGGTTCGGATTTTTCGCCCCAGTCAGCAAGGATGGAGGCGGCTTCGAATTGCGCGTCGAGGTTCATGGCGTTTTGGGCAAGGATATCTTCGGAGAGTTTGAGGGCATCGGCGAATTTGCCCTGACGGCGTCGACAGCGTGCCAGTCGCAGGAGGATTGCGTTGCGGCTTTCGGGGGACGCGAGACTTTGATCGAGGATTTCCTGATAGGCGTTGCCGGCCTTTTCGAAGTAGCCTTCGGCCCCCGTCAGGTCGCCTTCGACACCCTGTCCGAGTCCGTAATAGGTTTCACCGATCCACAGGAGCGAGTTGTAGTCGGTTTTATTGCGGGATTCGTAGACCTTCTGGAGGAATTGTTCGAAGGAAGTGCGGACCTGTGTGAGCCGTTCGGTTGCGTTGGCTGCGGTGAGGCGTTTGAGTTCTTCCTGGAGTTCCATGCCGAGCTGGGTGTAGGCTGAGAGGATGTCTTCGCCGCCGACTTTTTCGAGTTCGCCCATGGTGGCGATGGCCTGATCGATCTGCTGTGTGCCGACGTAGGCGCGAAGGAGGAGGCGAAAGGTGAGTCCGGCGAAGGAGGGGCTGCGGACGCCTTCTTCGGGGCGTTGACCACCTTCCGGGGCGCCAACGGCGCTGACGACGGAGTATTCGGCGCCTTTGGTGAGTCGTTCGATGGCGGCAGCGAATTCTCCGTCGAGGTTCAGAATGCTGGCGAGTGAGACTTCTGCGGCGACGACATCGTCGGAGGGGAGCACCATATCACCGGTTTTGGCGCGGGACAGCTGGATGCCCTGGGTGAGCAGATTGCGGGCTTCCGTTTTCCATTTCTGGAGGTCTTCGGCAGAGACGGGGTTACCGGTGGGATCAGCTTCGGCGAGTGCCGAGCGGCGAGTCCATTCGGCCCAGTAGGACTGGCCGGCGCTGAGTCGGGCGGAGATGTGTTGGGGGTCGGATTCGGGGACTTCGAGGAACCAGCGGGCAGCTTCGAGGGGTTGCTGCATGGTGCGATAGACGCTGCCGAGCCGCATGCGGGCTTCGCCACCCTTTGCAGACTGGGGATAGAGAGTGAGGATTTGCTGGCAGACATCGCGGAGCAGTCGTGTTTCGAAGTCGCGGTCGGAGCCAGGTGCCTGGTTCCAGGCGGTGACGGCGGCGGCCATGGCGATTTCGGTGGCATTGAGCGCCGAGTCGGGGTCGGATTTCTGGTCGTGGACCATGGCGTGCCGGGCGAGGACGATGGAATCGAGTGGATAGCCCTGGCGAAGGAGGACGAAGCTGAGCAGGTAGCGGGTCTGGGCGACGGCTTTGGGATCACTGTCACCTTCGCGAAGAGCGAGTGCCAGTTTGAGGAGTCGACCGACTTCGGCGAGATGATTATCGAGCGCTGACTTTTTAGCGGACCGTTCGGTGTCGTCGGCGGCGCGGTTGATTTCATCGGTGAGCTGCTGGATTTGAGCGATCATGCCGCGGGCGCGTTCGAAGGCCGTGGCGAAGTCGCGCGGTTCACGGTCTTTTTCACCGAGAGTGGCTTTGAGGCGGCGGGCCATGCTGAGCGCGGGTTCTCGGAAGGCACCTGGATATTTGGCAACCTGTTCGGCGTGATTGAGGGCGAATTGCTGGAGATCTTTCTGTTCCTTTTCAGGGAGTTCTCTGGAAGCAGACAGCTTTTCTTCGGCAATTGCCTGTTCCCAGAGGATTCCGAGCCCGGAGGCGGTGGTGGACTGAGCCCGATTGCCCTGCAGCCACGCAGTGGCTTCCAGAATGACGCGGCGATAGTCGTTTCGCTGGGGATCGTTGAGGCAGATGAGGCGGAAGTGCTGAGCGGTGGCTTTGAGGGTCTTCATGTAGTCAGCGTCGGAAGGATGTCCGAGGATTTCGTTGTAGATCCCGAGCGCTCGACCGATGTCGTCCTGTTCCTGAAAGCACTTGCCCTGCATGAGTCGGGCATAGAGTCCGTTGGTGTTGGTGCGGCGGGCGGTGTGGATGGCTTCGTAGAATTCGGATGCCTGGATGAGTGTCTGTTTGCGTTCTTCGCTGCCGCGATCGAAGGTTTGGCCGCGCTGATAGGTGCAGCGAACGAGGTTGAGCCAGGCGCGGAGGTATTTGTTTTCAGCATCGCGGCGTTTGAGGAATGTGTCTTCGTCCTTGTTTTCGTCGACGAATTTGGGGAAGGCGTCGTATTGAGACTTATACTGATCGTGGGCTGTCTGGAAGATGGCTTTGGCGCGGTCCACGAGGACGCGGGCTTCGTTCTGAAGCGGAGCACGTTCTTCGGCAGCGGATTTTTCGGCGGCGGCCCAGATGAGCGATTCTGAGCGGTCGAAGAGGAGTTCGCCGAGCAGGCTGTTGGCGCGGGCAGCGAGCGGGTGCTGGGGGTGTTCGGCAATGAACTTCTGGAGGACGACTTCGGAGTCTGCGAAGAATTTGGTTCGGTCGTCGGGCACTCGGGAAGCGGCACCGGCCTGCTGGAGAGTCTGGCCGCGTTCGAAGTCGAGCACTTCGCGGATTTCGGGGGCGAGTTTGGGGTTGGTGGCCTGTTTGTCAAGATATTCGAGGGCGGTGTCGAAGTAACCTCGATCGCGCAGGCCGTTGACGAACGGGAGCGGGGAGTCCTGGGCGACGGTGACGGCGGGCAGCAGAGAGAGCGCGAGCAGGCTGCAGCCCATGATCAGGGCTGCCGGACAACGCGGCTGCGGTGTGGTTTGCAGCACAAGCGGAGACGGATGCCTGATGGTCGCGTTCATGGTCGATCCTCGTATCACTGCGGGAGTACAGGAAGCACCGGGCCGCGGGGAGCGGCTGACGGGGATACCGGGGACGAAGAGGAAATCTGAAGAAACGGAGCGAAAAATTCGACTGAGCCGCGTTTTCGGGCTGCGGTGCACGAATTGGTGGCTCATAGAATACGCAGAAGATGGGAAACTAGCAACAAACTGCAAGAAAATCGCCGCGGTGACTGGAGAAGATTCGCGGAGTGGGGTGGACAGCATGTCCGGGGTGGCGTCTGCAGGTCCTCGCAGGCAGCCCGGTTGATTACCATCGAAATCCCACTTTCCGCTGTGGTTTTTCCTTAGATTTCGCTACAGTTCCTGACGTCCGTTTTCGGTTTTGTCGGTGTGCAGAACCCTTTCGGGCCGCTCCGGAACTTCCGCAGAAGGGTGCTGCTGTGGCTGACAACATTCACATGACCGATACCGACCGTGACCTCCCGAAGCACGTGCGTAACGGTTTCATGCGTTATCGGGACTTCCAGCCACTCACTCAGGGCGGTGAAGCCCAGCTGCGCACCTGTCTCGATGAAAACCTCGGTCGCACCGTCGTCATGAAAACGCTGCTGCCGCAGTATCAGAATCTGGAGACTTATCAGAAACGGTTTCTTCGCGAGGCTCGCGTCACCGCTCAGATCCCACACCCCTGTACCATCCCCGTTTACGAGCTCAGCCGCGATGCAGAGGGCAACGCCTACTTCACCATGAAGCGGCTCCGCGGTCGCGATCTCAGCGAAATACTCGACCGAATCGCCGAGGGTGATGCGGAATTTATCCGTCGCTATCCCCTGCAGACCATCATCAATGCTCTGCTGCACTGCGCGCAGTGTCTGGCGTTTGCCCACAATCAGGGCGTCGTGCACCGCGACATGAAGCCGGCCAATATCATGATCGGCGACTACGGCGAGATCATGGTGATGGACTGGGGGCTGGCCAAAGTCTCTTCCATGAAGGACAACGACGAAGTCGACCAGCTGCTCCGCAGTGGCCAGCAGAGCATTCCGGGGCGGCTGACCAACCGAGGTGACGTGCAGGGCACCCCGTTCTATATGTCTCCTGAACAGGCGGTGGAAACGGGCGACGTCGATGAACGCTCCGACATCTTCAACATGGGCATTATCCTCTTCGAAGTGCTCACCAGTGAAACCTACATCAGCGGCCGCAACTTCCGGGAGATCCGTCGACGTCTGCAGGAAGACCCGGTTCGCTCGCCCCGCAGCGTCGCCCCGAAAAAAAACATCTCCCCCGAACTCGACGCCATCTGCGTTCGGGCGCTGCAAACGAATCCTGCCGACCGCTACCAGAAAATGTCCGACTTTGAAAACGACCTCCGCGCCTGGCTCTGCGGAACCCCCGTCTCCGTCTGTCAGCCCTCACTCCCCACCCGCCTGCTCAAATGGCGCAACCACAAAGTCCTCTGCTCAGCCTCCCTCCTCTGGATGCTCATCGGCGCCGCTCTGTGCATCGCACTGCAGGTGCTTGCAGGACTGTTCGCGTGATCAGTGTCTGCCTTGCAGCCCTGCAATGAGCCTGTCTGTTCAAAACAATGCAGCTGGCTGCATCCGCATTGAAAGCTTCAGGCACTTCCCGACGCTCCGGATCCTCCATCACCCATGCGTCAGCCTTCTGCTCTGCCAGCGCGGTCGATAGAATCCCGCCCTGCCACTTCCTTCCCCGTCTTCAATCGAGTCCAGCATGTCCATCGAAGAACTTCTCCAGCATTACGAACAGGGTGCTCAGGATCTGGTCAACGCCGTCTGCCAGACCGGTCCGGAAAACTGGAGCCGTCATCCGGTTCCGGGCAAGTGGTCGATTCAGGAAGTCGTCTGTCACCTGGCCGACTTCGAACCAATCTTTGCCGATCGGATGAAGCGAGTGCTGGTGGAGGACAATCCAACCTTGTTTGGTGGTGATCCGGACGTCTTTGCCAAAGGTCTGCACTACGACAAACGCGATGTCGAACAGGAGCTGCAGCTGATCGTGCTCATTCGGCGTCAGATGTCGCGGATTCTTCGCTGTACAGACATCGAGGCTTTCCAGCGGACGGGCGTGCATTCTGAAGCCGGACCACTGACGCTCGAAACCATTCTCGAACGGTCTGCCCGCCACATCGCTCACCACATCCCCTTCATTCACGAAAAGACAGCCGCCTTGAAAGCTCAGCGGTTGTCCTGAAGGAACTCGCAGCAATGCTCCAGCTGCCGTCCGCTGAACTGCTCGAAACGCGCCATCAGTTCCCCTGTGTGTTCACCTTCAAGGTGATTGGTTTTGCGGATTCCAACTTCACTGCGCGCGTCGTCGCCTGTGTGCGTGAGGAGCTGCAGCTGCAGACGGATCCTCCATTTTCCCTTCGCAGCACGGCACACGGTCGCCATGTCGCTGTCACACTCGAACCCCTCTGCGACTCCTCTCAACAGGTGCTCGCCGTCTACGCCCGGCTGTCCGGTCTGGACGGGCTGGTGATGCTGCTTTGATCCGCCTTCACAGCCTGCCGGTGCTGGCAAACTGCAACTGCCGGATGTGGGCTGTCAGGTCTCCTGAATAGGAGGGTACGGCGGCCTCCAGCGGTTCAAGGAGTCTGCCGGGGACCTTGTTTGACCGGAGTGACTGCATATAGGTGAGCAGGACACCGCGAGCTTCGGGGGTGCTGTTGAGCAGGAAGTGGGCCCAGGCCCAGCATTCCGCGTAGTCACGCTGGGAGAGGTCGCGGAAGTCGCTGATCAGTTCAAGCCGAAACAGGCCGGGGCTCCAGTTTTCAGCCTGGGCGCGGGTGAATTCTTCAAGGTTAGCCGGACTGACCATTCCGGGGGCAGTCGGCGACACTTCGAAGTATTCTGCCAGCCCTTCATCCAGCCAGAGAGGAACTGTCTGCAGGCAGGCATGGAGCAGTCCGTGGGTAAATTCGTGTCGCAGGTCTTCTTCGACATGCGGGCTGCGGAAGGAGTACACGCAGAGGTCGCGTGAACTGCCGACGAAGTACGCACGGCGGGGAGGCAGATCGCGCCACGTGGAATGCATGTACCAGCGATAAGAGGTTTCGTCACTGAACAGGTAAACCTTGACGCTGTCGCGCTGTTCAGGGAGCTGGAGCGTTTCCATGACACTGCTCCGGAGTGTCTGGAGTTCATGGACAAGCGGATCATCAGCACCGATTTCATCATCACTGAACACGACAAAGTGTTCGGTGGCAAAGGAGTGCTGATTGGGACGTTCGGTGGTGAAGGTGGATTTCGGCGTGACCCTGCAGCCGGGGTTGATTGCCAGCAGCACCACAGCAGGGGCGAGCAGCGCGAGCGACCGCAGTGTCGCCAGCGAGCGACGGGCGGGGCGCGGAGTTGGCGACTGACCGGGTTTCATCCGTGGCACCAGTCTGCATGGAAAAACCGGCGGGAGACAGCAGGGGACTGAGAGGGAGGACCGTCCGGGACGTTTCGGAGACTCAGGCGGGGCCGGAGTGTAGTTCGCGGGGGCGAAGCGTGGCAAGACGAAAGGTGCAGCGCCAGACCGCGGGAGGGGCTGAGGCCCGAGGCATTGAAACTCCTGGGAATCCCCCGAAAGAACGGGACACAACCTGGGAGGTTGAGGCTGTGATGACGAAACGGTGTTAGGAACACCGGAAGTCGTCGTTCTGACCCGCCCCACGTGAAAGGGCGTGCGGGGGTGGTCCATCCCCCGGTAAGCAACTGAGCCGCCGGACGGCAGTCCTCGGGCAACAGCACTGCCACGGCCTTCGCGGGACGCTCCGGCGAACCGGGGACGCTTCGACGAGGAACCAGGAACTCACCTCTGTTTCGCCACGCCGGGCCATCCGTCCCCTGCATCCCATGTGCCCCATCACACAACCCGCGCAAAACGTAATCACCGAGCCGCGGCCGTGAGGAAGCGGGCGACCCCGGCACAGGCTGCGTTTCGAAGTGGGAAGTGGGAAGTGGCGAGGACAGGAGGGTGAGAGAGGAGAAAGTGGAGAGGAGACCGCAGGAG
>JBJTOM010000431.1:0-36313 GCA_046074585.1 Planctomycetota bacterium
CAGGACCGCAACCCGGAAGTCGGCATGGACGTGTCCAGAACAACCATGAAGGTCGTTCAGACCGCCGATAAGTCGCTCGACAGTGTTCTCTGGGTCTTCAGCCGCATCGTCCCGGATTTCGGTGTGTTCAGTAAAGCCACAAGATTTGTCGAAAACCGTTTTGACGTGCCGGTCGTGGACGTCGTGCTCCCCTCCGTAGCCGTGTTCGTGGGTTTCCTTATCCCCTGCGTCCTCATCGCCGGTGCCCTGCTCAAATTCCGTGAACTGGAGTCGAAATGAGCCGCATGAATTCTCGCCAGCGAAAGCTGTCCTACGGCGCAGCCATTCTGCTGCTGCTCGCTCCCATCGTCTACCTCGGCTTCCCCTCCCAGCAGTCCGGGGAAGGTGATTCGACCAGGCTGGGCCTGCTCTCCCAAAAACGCCGCCAGTACGAACTCGGCGAAGCGACACTGGGAAATGTCGACCCATCCAGCTCCGCCGTGAACCTGGTGCTCCTCGGTATGCGCGGACCCGCAGCCACCTGGCTGCACATGCAGGCGATCGAGCACCAGGAGCGCAAGGAATGGGCAAAACTCAGGGCCACCGTCGATTCCATCATCCTCCTCCAGCCCCACTACGTCCAGATCTGGAAGTTCCAGGGCTGGAATCTGGCCTACAACGTCTCACGCGAATGGGACAAAGTCGACGACCGCTTCTACTGGGTCAAGGAAGGCATTAAATTCCTCCAGGAAGGCACGCGGCGGAATCAGGGGATCCCGATCCTGTTCCATGACGTCGGTGACTTCGTGCAGAATAAGATGGGCGTGTCCGACGAAAAGAAATTCTTCCGGGAGTACTTCGAAAAGGATCCCGATCCCCGCTTCGCCACAGCGCCCGGAGTTCCCGGGCCCGATCCGGCCACCAATCCCAACGGCCTCGACAGCTATATGGTGGCCCACGACTGGTTTGTCAGCGCCAACCAGAAGGACGATGAGGATGGTGTGGTCGGCGTCCGCGGAATGACCCACGTCTTCTTCCGTCAGGGGCCCTCCAAGGCACTCATCAACTTCGCCGGCACCCGCGCCCAGAAAGGGCTCTTCGCTGAACACGTTCCCGCGTGGGATCGCGCCTACACCTCGTGGATGGATGACTACGGACGCATGGACTTCTATGGTCTCGATGACAAAAAGTATCGACTCAACAGCACTGAAGATGACCTGAAAACACTCGCCGAAGAAAACGGCATCACCGTTGCCGCCCAAAGACAGCTCTGGGCTCAGAACCTCGACATGACCAACTTCCGGCAGTGGCGCGATATCTCCAGCCTGGAACGCAGCGAGCCGATGCTGGAAGCCCGCCGCTCCTTCTTCCTCGCACGCCAGGCCTACAACGGCGGCCGTGCCTTCGATCAGGGTGACGGAGCCGGTAACTTTCAGATCTCCGAAGCCCAGAAATTTCTCGAAACTGCCATGCAGAAATGGCAGGAACTCGCCACTGCCAACCCCGGCCTCTTCATGGATGGCGATTACCTCGACGAATGCATGCTGCTCGTGCAGTACTACGACGCCGTACACCAGCAGAATAGTCGCAGCCTGCCTCCCACATTTCCACTCAAGGATGTCTGGGATGCCCATGTCTTCGAACAGTCTGAAGCCAAACGCACATTCCTCATCGAAACAAAAGCCCGTCAGCTGCAGTGATCATGCAGCCTTGGAAGGCTGCTGCTGACAGTGATATCAAGGAGCAGACTCGGTGGCACTCGGGCCCATCTTCGAACGCGAAGTACTCACCACGCCCCGGCGACTGAGTCACTACATTCTGCGGTCAGGCTTCATCGCTGCCCTGCTCGTGCTCTTCTACAGCCTGCGGCAGGCCACGATTGGGTTTCAGGACGTCGTCTTCGCCGGAGACAGCGCTGGCTTCAGCGTGCTCACGTTCCGCGTTTTCAGCGTCCTGCAACTCACTCTCGGACTGTTCTTCTCCACCCTCTTCGCCGCCTCCCTCGTTGCCCAGGAAAAAGACCGCAAAACGCTCATCCTTCTGCTGATGACCGATCTCCGCAACCACGAACTGGCACTCGGCAAACTCCTCGCCAGTCTCCTCAGCATGTCCGTCCTCCTCGGCGTGTCATGGCCGGTCTTCTGTTTCCTTAAGCTGCTCGGCGGGATCACCTGGGAGCAGATCCTGTGGTCCCAGGCCATCGTCGCCGGCTCCACGCTGGCAGCCGGCAGCTGGGGGTGCCTCGTCGCCTTCCGCCGTGAAAAAACCTTTCAAACACTCGCCACCAGTGTGCTCGGCGTGGTCGTACTGCTCCTGACAGCCCACGCCCTCGGTGCCGCCGGGCTCCCCCGCATCGCTGCCATCTCACCCTACGACGGGCTCTTCCAGATCCTCAATCCACTCAATCCCGACATCCCCGGCCCCGCCAACGTCTCCGCCTGGACCACCGTACTCTTCCAGATCACACTCACTGCCCTCTGCTCTTCCATCACCATCCTGCGTCTTCGCGTCTGGAACCCGTCCAAAGAAGTCTACCAGGGGCCCGCAGAAACGGCACCGCCAGACTCCAGTGCCCCCGAAAGCCGAACAGCTGTCGCACAGCGGCCGGAAACAACACGCCGAGAACACCGGCAGGTCTGGAATCAGCCAGTGATCTGGCGGGAAATGCGAACCCGCGCCTATGGTCGCCGAATGGTCTGGATCAAACTGGCCTATGTCCTGCTCACGCTTCTGATCGCTGCCTCCGCCTGGCAGAAATCGCTCACACCCGATGCCGCCAGCCTTGTCCTTGGAATGGTCTCCGGCCCTTCCTTCGCGCTGCTGGGAGTCGGCATCCTCAGTCTGCTCCTCGCAAACGCCCAGGCTGTCACCTCCATCACCAACGAGCGGGACGGCAAAACCCTGGAAATTCTGCTGGTCACCGACCTGCGCCCTCACGAATTTATGCTGGGAAAGATCGGCGGAGCCCTCTGGAATGCCCGCGAAATGCTCCTCCTGCCCCTGCTGATGACCGCCGTATTCAGCGCCGCAGGTGTCATCCCGGCACTCTCCCTGGAAAATGCCGTGTACGTGGCCACCGCGTTTACCGTGCTGACACTCTTCGCAGTAGCCCTGGGACTGCACGCCGGACTCAGCTACGAAAATTCCCGCCAGGCGATCGCGCACAGCCTGGGTACCATGTTCTTTCTGTGCATTGGAATTTTTGTATTCATGCTGCTGCTGGTCGAGGCCCGGTCGTCGTTCGCCATCCAGCTGCAAAGTTTCATCCTGTTTATTGGCTTCGGCAGTCTCGGACTGTATTCCTCACTCACATGGCGAAATCCTTCCAGTGCCCTCACCCTGGCTGCACTCCTGTTGCCGTTTCTGACCTTCTATGCCATCACCGAATTTCTGCTGGGTGGCAATCTGGGCGTCAGTTTCTGGGTGTGCATGGCCTATGGATTTGCCGCTGTTGCTATGATGGTGCCGGCGATGACGGACTTCGATATTGCCCTGGGACGCAATGCCCCCGACGCCGGGTAGCGTGCTGCGCCGCTGACGCAGCACAACCACCGCAGCGACTGAAACAACCCCTCACCTCATCGCGGCCAGAACGACGACCGCCACCAGCAGCAGAAACGCACCGATCACGAGGCCGACGATGACCTTTCCCGGACCATCCAGCGTTTTATGCACCGCGTAACCCTCCGGGGCCGCAATGAGTCGGATACCAACCACAAGGTTCAGAATCGGTACGATCAGCCCCAGAAGCCACCAGCCGCTGTAGCCCAGGTTCTTCAGACGCAGCAGCACAATGGCAATCCCGGCCGCAATACTCAACAGCGGAATGATGAACGCCACGGGGGCGGCGTCAGTGGGCAGGGCAGCCACGACTGCCACCGTCAGCACCTGGGACAGGAAGGAATTCAGAAATGAATACCCGAAATACGCCAGACGACCAATCCCCCCGAAAACCTGCTGTGTGATCGGTTCAACAGCGACTTCACCAAACGTCGACGGAACTGAAAACGGATTCTGCTGATTCATGGAACTGCCTTTCACGCACGTGTTCAGAGACCAGAAAATGGCGTGGGACTTCGGGTGGTCCCTGACATGCAGAACTTTACTGAACACGGGGATTGTTGGCAACTCCGGCAGACACCGCGAATCCAGTCACCCGGCGTCCCACAGGGCTGAACCGGCACACCGGTCTCAATGAGGCATGCAGAATGATGGAAAAAAGTCCCGGTTCAGCAGTTGGTGGGAACTCCGAGCGAACCTGAAGGCTCTTGGTCAAGCCGGGAGGGCGAAGCTCCTGCTGAGCCACATCCCTGCCGAAAGGGCCAACTTCACAACATTCAAATCAGGAGTGTCCCAGTGCAAAATTCTCTGCTCATACGCGGCCGTGGCTGCATTGCTGTGGGGCTGCTCGCGGTCTGCGGCTGTGACTTAAGCCCACCGGCGTCCCGCCAGACTGCCACGGCATCTGAGCAAACGGACACCGCGCAGCTCACGGACACCGTTTGGCAAAGTGCCGCTCGAAGCGCTGTCGCCGTGAGTGCCGGCCAACTGCTGCTCAAGGAATATCCGCCTCTGCCATCACCCCCGGAACATGCTGTTTATGTGCAGCTGCTCAAGGAACGCTGCGGAGTCGATTACGAAGTTCCCAAACCTCCGTCAGGCACTTCCGAAGCTGCATTCATCGCTGAAGTTCGCGCCTGGAACCAGGTGATGGAATCAGCCATCGAACAGAAATTCGGCGCTGGTATTCTGCAGACACTGCGACGGGATGCCGCGAAAACCTTCAGTGAAAACAGCAAGGCTCCATAGTCCTCATGCTGCCAGCACAGCAATCTGAAAAAACACGCTTACTCCGGCAACACCACAGCCCCCTCCGCAGCCCGCGCTCGGTCGATCGAATCCACCACCGCCTGCACATACTGCGAATCAGAAAACGGGCTCATCACATAGGATTTCAACGCCACAATCGGTGCTCCAGCGTCCGATTCCCGAAAACGATCGGTCATTGAAATCACCACTCCCTCCCCCTGCAGTGCCTCGGCCTGCACCCGCTGAAAAATCCGCCGATTGTACTCGTTGATCGCCTGCAGCCGGGACGTCAGCCTCGCCTCAGCCTGCTCCCGACGCGGAAACTCAAACGTGTCAATCTGCTCAGGATACACCCGAAACAGCGTCACCGGCCCGAAGTTGTCCGGATTCATCACGCGAATACATGGATGCGCCGACAGACGCGTTCGCAATGTTTCCGCCATCGTTACCAGGTGCCCAAGGAGCGACTGCAGGCCCTGCACACCCAGCAGCGATAACGCTCCCAAAGCAGCCATCGGACCGCAGCCGGAACGACTGGTCTCCAGCGAAAATCGACCGGGATTCCAGCTGCCCGACTGAAACAGATACGGCGTAAGCTGCGGTTCGCGGCTGAGCAGTTGCAGGTCGGCCGCATCTCGCATCAGGATTGCACTGCTGATGTACGGAGCAAAGCCGGTCTTGTGATAGTCGATGCCCACCGAATCCGCCAGATGCAGATGCCGGATGCGGCGGTGCGTGCCCGCCAGAGCCCGCAGCGTGCGATCGGGGAACTCGAGCGGATTCAGGGCGAAGTCGTAGTCCCGAAACACACTCCATGCCCACCCGATCACAGCGTCCGCATGCAGGTGCGGCAGATAATCCAGATGGAATTCGTCCGCCAGGCGATCGCGAATCTCACGAATCTGATCCAGAGCATCCAGACCAAAGGCATCCGTCGTCCCGGTGGTCGCCACAAGACAGGCAATTCGACGCCCCTCACGCAGCAGCCGCCGAAGCTCAGATTCCAGCAGACACGTCCGGATCTCAGATGCGTCCGTCGATGGAATCGAAACGACATTGTCAAGACCCAGCCCGAGCCACGAGGCCGCGGTCTTCCCCGCGTAATGTGCCTGATCAGAACAGACAATCACCGGCGGCTCCCCGCGAAGCCCCGTTCGCAGACTCCCGGGAACCGCCTTCTCCAGACCAATCCGAATCGCATACAACAGCGTTCCTGTGCCGCCAAACGTGAACAGACCCCCTGCAAGGCCAGGGTCCAGACCGACCAGCGCCGCAGACATGCTGAGCACCTCTGCTTCAGCCAGTGCCACTCCCCGACTGCCCTCTTCACTGCACAGATTCGGATTGTAAATCGCCGGCAGCAGCGTCCCCAGAATGCCAGGAATGCAGGGCGGAGGAATCACGTTGATCTGCGAACGCGGATGCCCCCAGATAAACATGCCGCTTAAAGAATCCACCAGCTGCCGCGAAACCACCTCCACACTCTGCATCGTCTCCGGCATCCGCGCCGCGACCGCCCGCGAAAAATCAATCTCCCGCGGTTCCCCCAGAATCGGTCGCTGGGATTTCATCGCGTCCACCCGATCCAGCGCCCGCAGCACAGAAAACACAAACCACGCATCGTGCTCCTGATCGGAAACCGGTTGCGGAAACGCCCGACGCAACTGCTCCAGCTGCTCACGATAGCTCGACATCACTCTGCCTGTACTGAAATGGTCAGGAAAAAACAGCCCGGTGGGGTCATTGTGTGGCCTGCATCAGTCCACGCATGTAGCCCCAGGCGAAAAGACGGCCGAGGATGGTGTAGCCAGGTTCCCCGTCGTCTTCGCCGGCAAGCTGAGGCACGTGGTCGGGGCGCATGGGACCTGTGAATCCCGCATCACGGTAGGCCCGCATGGCGGCTGCCATATCGGTCGGACCATTGTCATGGAAGGTCTCCCGAAAGTCCTCCGGGCCACCTGCGACGTCGCGGAAATGCACATAACGAATCCACGGGCCAAGTCGTCGAATGGTCTGCGGAATATCCACCCGC
Source organism: Planctomycetota bacterium (assembly GCA_046074585.1). GTDB lineage: Bacteria > Planctomycetota > Planctomycetia > Planctomycetales > Planctomycetaceae > SXXK01. The sequence continues at coordinate 6,821 of JBJTOM010000431.1, forward strand.
ATGGAGGCGAAAGAGCCCTGGCAGAAACAGATGGCATTGCAGACGCTGGGAGCCAGCTGAACCAGCCGTTCAAACGCGTCCGGGGTGTGCATGATGCGGGGACGACCGAGGAGCGACGGCAGCGGGGGATCATCCGGATGCATGGCCAGCACGACGCCGCATTGTTCAGCCACCGGGAGCAGTTCATGGAGCAGGCGTTCAAGGTGCATCCAGAGGCGTTCCGGCGTCAGACTGCGGGCGGCTGCATCGAAGCCCGGATCCGGTGGCCGATAGCCCAGCAGCACCGCCTGCTCCACATCCTGCAGCCGAAACGCTGTGGTCAGCGCGCCGCCACGTTCCGCTGCATCCAGGCGTGTGCGGCACCAGTCAGTGCCAGCCATGAAGTTGTAGCACAGCAGCCGGATATCAAGGTCTGCCATCTGGCGGATCAGCTCCTTCAGCGCCTGCAGTTCGCTGCCGTCGTCTCGCCCCAGCTTGATGTTTTCTATCGGCAGATAGCCTTCAACGACACTGCACTTCATGCCGAAGGATGAAATGCGATGACAGGCGGCCTGCAACACCGCCGGATCCGGGCCTGGGTAGCGGTGCACGATATCCGTAACACCGCACTGCGCGGCCAGCTGCAGGTGATAATCGGACAGGGGAGTGAGTACGGAGGCAAGCTGCATTGTGGGAACGTCCTTGAGAACTCAGATTTGCACTTCAGCCTGTCACCGGCCGGCTGGCATGGAGTACCGCCTGAAGAATTCAGCAATTCGCCGGACTGCCTCGCGGGATTCCGGCAGGCCACGGATTTGAAAGACATGCACCATCCCCGGCCAGATTTCCAGCCGCACAGGCACGCCGTCTCTGCGCGCTTTGCGGGCCACACGGATGCTGTCGTCCCGGAGCATTTCTTCGGCACCTGTCTGAATCAGCAGTGGCGGGAGTCCGCTGAAATCGCCAAACACCGGGGATGCCAGCGGCTGCTGAGGATCTCCGCCCTGCAGATACCGCTCACGGAATTCCGGCATGGTGCGGGCACTGATGATCGGATCAGCCACCTGACTGAGCGAGGGACTGGAGAGGGTGAAATCGGTGGCGGGTGAAATGGCCACGGCTGCAGCAGGGAGCGGCAGTCGGCGGTCGCGCAGTGCCAGCAGTGCAGCCAGCGTCAGATTGCCTCCGGCCGAATCACCGGCGATGAATGTGGCTCGGGCAGGGGACGGACCCGCCGGGCCGTGTTCCACAAGCCAGCGATGGGCCTCCACGCAGTCGTTCAGTCCGGCTGGAAAGGGGTGCTCCGGGGCCAGGCGATAGTTGAGTGCCAGAACTGCACAGCCCGCCACTCTGGAAATCTCGGCCGCCAGCGGAAGGTAGTTGCCGGCGGAACCTGAAACCCAGCCGCCACCATGGAGGTACAGCAGCCGGAGATCCGGATCCGCATCTGCTGCCAGAACCCATTCCCCGTCCACTCCCGCCACCGGCACGGTCTGCAGTGTGATGCCGGGCTGAGCAGGTTCCTTTCGGGCATTCATCCCGGCCCGCAGCGCCTGCAGGTCGAATCCTGCGGCCCCAAACGGTGGCGACTGGCGGCGCTGCTGCAGAAACTGCAGGCCCTCAGCTGACGGCTGACTCTCCCGCAGGTCCTCAACCGCCTCCCGACGAGCGGGTTCCAGCAGACTGCGCAGCGGGAGTTTTTCAAAGACCAGATGTGCCTGGCTGCCTTCGTAAACAATCCCGACATGGTCATTGTCGATCTGCACAAGACTGGCGTACCCGGCGCCGCGGCCGGCATCCAGCAGCCAATGGTGCGACTCAGGCCACGTCAGTCCTTCATCGAAACTCACCTGTACCGTATGCATCGTCCGGCTGGTCCGGGAATGCGGATTGGCGAACAGCAGCACATGCCGATCCACGTCCTGATCACGAAAATCGACCCGCACAAGACTGCCGTTGCAGTTCGGTTCGATCAGCGCCCGGCCACTGGAAGGATGCGGCTGCCACGTCTGCCCCAGATCACGCGTGACAGCCACCGCACGAAAGCGTTCAAGGTCATTGCGAACGTTGAGCATGATGGAACCGTCGCTGAGCCGGGCCGCCTGACATTCATTGCCGCTGACGACACCCGGATTTCCCAGATTCCAGCTGCGGCCATGGTCCCGACTGACCATGATGGTGGCGAATGTCTCCAGAGTACCGCGACCGCTCCGGGCCTCCATCGGCATCACCAGCGTTCCATCCGCAAGACACAGACCCGACTGAGGTGCTGGAGCCAGCAGCCAGAGCGCTTCGGGCTTAAGCTGCCGTGTGAGATTCTGCGGGGCGGACCACGTCAGACCGTCGTCAGTGGAGCTGACCAGCAGCAGCTGAGCCGCACGGCCAATTTCAAATCCCGGCTCCGATCCATCCTCCACCCACTGATGACGGCCCGACTTCCCATGCATCCAGACCGCAAAACAGAAGATCTCACCGGTCTGCTGATCCACAACAATCCCGGGATCACTGCAGCCGTTCAGCTCTTCCGGGAGACCGCCGAATTGTCCCTGATCCATGATCACGCGCGGAGCGTCCCAGGATTGACCGCCATCCGTGCTGCGGCTGAGACCGATGTCGATGTCTTCCTGCAGATCACGGCCTGCGCGACGACGCATGTCGTAGACTGCCAGCAGAGTACCGCGGGCTGATCGGGTGATGGCCGGAATCCGCCACGTGTGCACTCCGTCCTCACCCGCCCGCCGCAGAGCAAATCCAATTCGCTGACTGAAGCACGCCGGATCATCCTCCGGCCGCACATCACCGGCCGTGGTGCTGACCTTCAGGCAGCTGACACGAACCGCATGCATCTGCTCCGCCGAATCACTCAACCGACACGCCACCCAGAACACCGTCGGGCCCTCCGCGAGTGGCAGATCCAGCGGCAGCACGAGCGTCTCTGCGGGGGGCAGGGGGGATGAGAGCGGTTGATCGGCGGCGAACTGTCCGTCACCGTCGGCGGCGAACAGTCGCAGGTCCGCCAGATCGGCAAGGCTGGATGTGCCTTTCATGGACAGTTCCAGCGACAGCAATCGCTGAGGACCTGTCGCGGAAGCGTCAATCGTAATTCGCAGCAAGGCTCCGACAGGGTTGCGAATCAGCACTGGATGGAGCGGCCGGTGAATCTGCACGACCGGAGCCGACGCGACCTGAATGGCTGGGGCTGAAGCGGCAGGGGCCCTGGCAGTGTGAGTGGCCCCGAACGCACGACCCACGGCCGCACGCTCGATGGCAGCGACGACCATGAGGCTGGCCAGCAGCAGCGCACGCCGTGCAGCGTGGCCGTTGATCGAAACGGCACGTAACAGCATTCGGCAGCTCATATGGCACCGCCTTTCCTGGGGCCCTGTGGCTTATGGAGTTGTTTTTCAGGGGACCGGTTTCAGCAGTTCACGGCAGGCATTCAGGAGCAGGCGGCGAAAGGCGGGCTGAGCAAAGTCACCGGTGTGTCCCAGGGACGTATAGAACGTTCGCCCGCCATCGGCTCGCTTATTCACCCACGCCACCGGTTCGGCCGGACGATCCGGAATCGACCCGGTCAGAAGCGGCCGGGCGGTTTCCGCAAGGGGACTCACCTGATACAGCGACCCCTGACCGACCAGTTGCGAAAGATCCACTCCGGACAGGAGTGGTTCGTTACCGGCAACGCCTGCTGCGAGCTGAATGGCTGTCTGCGGGCCGGCGCCATGATGGTTGGTGTAGCGGCCGCCATTGACTTCAAGGTCGAACCCGGGCCAGTCAGCGCGGCCGGCCGGAGCAGGCTGATTGCGCAGGTGGAACGGATGGCTGGCCGTCCGAATGCCAACCACAGGTTTGCCAGCCGCAATGAAATCCCGGAAGAGCTGCAGTTGCGGGGGGGTGAGCGTGCGACGACGGACGCTGAGCAGGAGAAGATCGGTCTGCGGGAGCGCTTCGAGGCCCGGGAGCAGGCTGCCGTCCTGTGCGTCGCCGTAGATCAGTGAAACCTGAAATTCACGGCCGAGCTCCGTGCGGGCGAAGCGGGTGAGCGATTCATCGGTGCTGTACTCGGGTTCAGACATCACAATCGCAATTCGCGGCCGCCTGTCGTCCTCAAAGCGAAACGGTGCTGCACCGGTGATGTCGGAACTGAGGATTGTAGGGCACCAGTACTGTTCGATGTGTTCGGCTACCAGGTCATTTCCGGTGAAGTGACTGACGAAGGGAGCCTTGGCCGGGTTGTACATGGTGTCGGTGAGGTCGCGGACAAGCATCACATTCTGCCCCTGCAGAACCAGTTGTCTGATGGAGAACGGACGGCCGAGCACGCACATATTGGTGTGCACACCCATCACCAGCACATTCCGAATGCCACGCTGTTTCATCAGGTAGAAGGCTTCAGCGCTGTCGGTGATGGCATCTTCCGGAGCGATTTCGATGGCGGCATGCTGGCGACTCCAGGCCCGCCGACTCTGCACGGGCGGATCACAGTCACAGCCACCGTCGGAATCGTCGATCGGCAGGCCTCCGCCCTCGCGCTCCGGAATGAGTCGCACCCAGCGTTCAAGGGGCTTTGGGGTGTCGACCGGGGGGGCAGCCTGTGCTCGTTTTCGCTGCGGAGTGTCGCGATAGAACTCCATGGTATCGCTGGGGCAGTGAATGATCAGCGCCCCGCGCGCACGGGCGGCCTGGAGCACAGTGTTCATGACGGGTGCGAGCTGGCTGACACGCGCGGCGGAGGGCTTGCACCAGTGATCGTCCCACATATCGCAGACAACCACACAGGTTTCTTCCGGCTTCCAGGCCGTGGGCGTGACGGTGGAATGCCAAAACCCGGAACCGGGAACTGTTTCCGTGCGGGAACGCGCGTTGAACAGGAAAGGATCGGCGGCGTTTGCGGACACGAGCACCGCAGGCAGCAGCAGCACCTGGCAGAGAAGGCTGCGGACAACACGGTGCCGGAAATTTGTCATCGGTTTGCATCCTGTGAAGTCGGTGGATTGGGGGCAGACGTGCGAATGCCCGCGTTTGCGATGCGACGAGCAGACACGTTTTATTCGTTCAGGAGCACTCGGGCGCCGGCTTCGAGCAGTTTTTCGGCGGTGGCGATGCCGATGTGTTCGGGATCGTCCGTCGGGCCGCTGAAGGACTGTTCGAGCCGGGTTGTGCCGTCGTTGCTGAGCAGTACAGCGGTGAGTGTGAGCGTTTGATCGGTGATTTCGGACCATGCTCCGAGCGGCGCATGGCAGCCGGCGCGGAGTGTTCTGAGCAGGGCGCGTTCGGCGATCACTTCGGCATGGGTGACGGGGCAGGTGAGCGGTGCGAGGAGGGCCTGAGCGTCACTGTCGTCGGCGCGGGTTTCGATGCCGAGTGCTCCCTGGCTGACGGCCGGGAAGAACAGGGGGGGCTGCAGGAGCAGCGAAATTCGCTGCTGCAGTTCCAGACGTCGCAGGCCGGCTTCGGCCAGCAGAATCGCATCGTATTCGCCGTCATCCAGCTTTCGCAGCCGCGTGTCAACGTTGCCACGAATCTCTGAGACCTGGAGGTCACTGCGATGGAAACGCAACTGGGCCTGGCGACGCGGACTTCCAGTGCCGATGCGGGCATTGGCGGGAAGGTCGGCGAGCGACGTTGGGGGGGAAACACTGTCCGGGAGCAGCAGAGCGTCGCAGCGGGGTGCGCGGGGAGGCACGCAGGCGAGTGTCAGACCGTCGGCGGACTGCGTGGGGAGGTCCTTCAGACTGTGGACAGCGAAGTCGGCGCGGCCGTCGAGCACCGCTTTCTGCACTTCCCGAGTGAATACCCCGGTGCCACCGAACTGTCGCAGCGCGTCGGTCTGGTTCTGATCTCCGGACGTGACGATCAGAACCAGTTCAACGGCTGGTGCAGACGCCAGCCGACGCAGTTGATCCGCGACGTGGTTGGCCTGCCAGAGCGCCAGCGCACTTTTACGGGTGGCGATTCGCCAGATGCGATCGGTCATGGAACTGCCGCTCTGACATTATGGCTGCAGGATGTGCTTGCCGTTCTCGAACTGACGATGACAGCTGTTGCAGCTTTCCAGCATGCTCTTCCACGCGGCGCCAGCCGCGTTGAAGTCCTTTGCCTTCGCCGCCGCGTACAGCTGGCCGCCTTTTTCACGAGCGGCCTTTGCGTGGGCCTTCCAGTCGGCCGCTTTGCCGTCGGGCGCCCGGTCGAAGAGCAGATTGCAGCTTTCTGCGAGGATCAGCGAGTCGGATTTGAGCGCCTTCCAGCCCTTATTGTCGGCGGGGGCGGCGGCCATCGCCTGCTTCAGCCGCAGATACGCAGGCTGGAATACGTACTCCATGAATTCATGCATGCTCTCTTCGACGACCTGAGGACCGTCTTCAGGGACAGCGCGGAGCCAGGGAGAAGCCTGCGACGGATGGGGAAGAGTTGCAGACAGCAGCGCCGCAGAGGCGGCAAGTGTGAACACGGCAAGCAGATGTTTCACAGGAAATCCTTGTTCAGACAGACCACTTGGGGACAGAGCGTCGCGGGAGTGTAGCGAATGGGGCTGCGGAAGTCATGCGGAGCGAGCGAAAATGGAACGGCCATGTTCGTGACGGGACAGCACAGCCCGCGCAGTCCTCCGCGGACGCTTCAACAACCTGCTCCCCTGCAGGACGGCAGCCGGAATGGCAGGATCTCCGGTATCCTGTCCTTTGCATTTCCTGTTTGCACCCCTGCACAGCAAAAGCAAATCGAAGAACTCGAAAGACGACCCGGCATGACCCCGCGGAGCATCGCGGTCGAGGACAGTTGGCAAGGGCTTCTGAAACCACTAGCATAAACTGCTATGATTCTTTCCCGATTCCTTTCCACCTCGTCGCCGGCTGGCGACGGGAACACAACAGGAGAATTCCAGGATGACAGCTGACACTGCCCGGCTCAAAGGCAATATCCATCACTCAATCGTATTCTGGTGTTTCAACATCGCCGGCGAGTGCTGGGACATGGAAAAAACCTGCCAGGTGGCAGTCAGTCTGGGCTGTGAATCGATCGAGATCTGTGATCCGGAAACATGGCCCACCCTGAAGAAGTATGGCCTGGTCTGTGCCCTGGCCCCCAACGGAATGCCGGGAGCTCCGTTTATGCGAGGGTTCAACAATCCGGAGTTCCACGCAGAGGTGATTGCGGCCACAAAGCGAATGATCGACGCCTGTGCCGATTACGGATTCCCCAATGTGATTGCCTTCACCGGGTACAAGTGGCGGAACCCTGAGGATCCTTCCAGCGGCGAAATCAGCGCTGCAGAAGGCGCTGCCAACTGTGTTGTCGCACTGAAACAACTGGCGCCCTATGCCGAAGCCAAAAACGTTACCATCTGTCTTGAACACCTGAACACCCGCGATGGCAGCCATCCCATGAAGGGACACCCCGGGTATCAGGGAGATGACATCGATTACGTGGCAGACATTGTTCGCCGCGTGGGGTCTTCACGCGTGAAGCTGTTGTTTGATATCTATCATGTGCAGCTCATGAACGGCGATGTGATCCGACGTCTGGAAGAAAACCGCGACATCATCGGCCACATCCACACGGCAGGCAATCCGGGACGCTGTGAGCTGGACGAGAATCAGGAAATCAACTTTCCTCCGATCCTGCGAAAGCTGGTGGAACTGGGATATACTGGGTACGTCGGTCACGAGTTTATTCCGACGCGTGATCCGCTGGCGGGTCTGAAGCAGGCCGTCGAGGTCTGTGACGTCTGAAGTGCTGTGGCCAAAAAAAAGGGGCGACGAACACATGTTCGTCGCCCCGGCGGGAATGTGTGATGTCACCGTCCAGACTATTTCCTGCCGCCTTTTGTGCCCACGGTCAGATTGATGACGGACGACCAGGCCGTGACCGCTGACCCATTGACAGCTCGCACACGAAAGGCCCATGTACCGCTGCCCAGGGTCACAGAAGTGGCTGTGGTGTTGGCCGGCAGCAGGATCGGGGTGCCCCACGACACACTGCTCTTGTTTTTCAGGCCGTACTGGAGTTCAAAGCCTGTTTCCACGTTGGAGTTATCCTGCCAGGTGAGATTGACTGCCGAACCGGAGACAGTGCCGGCCAGATTGGACGGCGCATTAAAGGTGGGGGCCGGCGGCGGCGGCGGAGCATTGGGGTCGAAGGCGAGGACTACGGCTGCTTCAGCATTGATCAGGCCGTTTCCGAACAGATTGTCACGGCCGGCGGTGCCCAGGTCCGTGGCGGTTGCACTGAGGATCCAGCGGGTTTCATCGTTGCGTTTTCCGTCGCCGTTCGAGTCGGTGACTCCGGCGGCAAGGATCAGCGCCGCGACGCCAACCGCATGCGGGCAGGCCATCGATGTACCACTCATGTATCCATAGCCGCCACCGTTCAGAGTGGAGTAGATGGAAGAGCCCGGAGCAGCCACTTCGACTGCCGGGCCGGTGCTGGAAAAACTGGAGATGGCATCGGTGCTGGTGGTGGACGCCACGGCGATCACGGAATCATATTTGGCCGGCCAGCCAACGGTGTCCGTCCCGGCACCGCTGTTGCCGGCGGATGCGAGGATCACGAGGCCCGCAGCGGCCGCATTGTCAAATGCGGCCCGCGTGGTTGAACCAGGGTCGGACGATGCACCAAGGCTGAGATTGAGCACCTGCATGCCGTTGTTGACAGACCAGTCCAGTGCGGAAATGATGGCGGAAAAGCTGCCACTGCCGGAGGAACTGAGGACTTTCAGAGCGTAGAGGTCGACTTCCGGAGCCACGCCGACGACGCCGGCACCGTCAATCAGGGCGGCGATCGTGCCGGACACGTGAGTTCCGTGCCCATGATCGTCCCGGGGGTCGCTGTCATTGTTGATAAAGTCGTAGCCGCCACTGTAGTTGGCCCACAGATCAGGATGCGTGTAGTCTACGCCGGTATCCAGCACGGCGACGCGAATTCCAGTTCCCTTAATGGGGACCGGGGCCACGTCCGGTCCGATCCAGGCACCCGAATGCACAATCGGGGCTTTGACCTTGTTGACACCCCAGACAACGTCGTATTCGCCGTGAGCGGTGACAACGCCATCGGGTTCAACGGCAGCGATTCCGGGGGCATTTCGAAGCGCTGCAGCAGCCTGGGGGGGAATGCGAGCAGCAACGGCAGGGACGATCTGGAACTGCCGCGTCACGGTTCCGCCGTGACTGCTGACCAGATCAGCCTGGGCCTGTCCGGGCGGATCGTTGAAGCGGATGAGCACCGGGATGGTGTTGTCAGGGTCCTGAGCCCGAGCGGCCGACAGCAGCGAGGCGGAGCCAACCAGTGCCAGAATGACGGCGGGCAATTTAGGGAAGAGCATGGGAGTACTTCCTGGGTGAAAAGAAGCGGCGATTCTCTGACGGTCGTCTGTCAGACCGAATCGATCGCGGCCGGATGTTCAAGTTAAGGCCGGATGGCACACAAAGCACGCCAGAAATCTGGCTGTTTTAATCCGTTTGTTCGGATTCCAGTTGTTTTCAGCGGTCCGCTTCCATGGTGCGGTCCAGAAACGGCCGCACAAGGCCAGCGAGTGGGGGCAGATCGATGAGAAAGGAATCGTGGCCGAAAGGACACCGCAATTCGATAAACGACACGTGCCTGCGAATGCTGAGCAGTGCCGAAACCAATTCCCGGCTTTGGCTGGTGGGAAACAGCCAGTCCGTATCGTAGGAGGCGATGAAAAAGCGACATTTTGAACGTTCCAGGGAGGCCGCGAGGGAGACGAAGCCTTCCTGAAGGTCAAAATAGTCCATCATCCGAGTCAGGTAGAGGTAGCTGTTGGCGTCGAATCGCTGGACAAAGCGCTTTCCCTGGTAATGCAGATAACTCTCAATCTGGAATTCGGTTTCCTTCTGCATACTGTAGGCAAATTCCTGACTGTCCTGCAGGCGACGGCCGAATTTGAGTTCGATGGAGTCTTCAGAAAGATAGGTAATGTGGGCAACCATACGCGCCAGCGCCAGGCCATACCTCGGCCCCTCCGAGTCGTAGTATTCGCCGTTGGCAAAGCCCGGGTCGGCGTAGATGGCACGCCGGCCGACGGCGTTGAAGGCGATGCCCTGGGCGGAGAGTTTGGGCGCGGAGGCAAGCACCACGGCGGCCCGTACCTGGTCCGGGAACCGCACGGCCCAGTCGAGCACCTGCATGCCACCCAGGCTTCCTCCGACGACGGCAAGCAACTGGGAAATTCCCAGGCTGCGCACCAGTTCAGAATGCACCGTGACCACATCACGAATGGTCAGAAACGGAAAGCCCAGGCAAAAGCGGCGACCGGTGTCCGGATTGATGGCTCCAGGCCCGGTTGTTCCCTGACAGCCACCCAGCACATTGGCGCAGATGACAAAGTAGCGATCTGTGTCGAGCCCTTTTCCGGGACCGATAAAGCCGTCCCACCAGCCTGGCTTGCGGTCATGCTGTTCATGCAAACCGGCAGCATGGGCATCTCCGGTCAAAGCATGGCACACGAAAATCGCGTTGCTCGCGTCGGCATTCAGCGTTCCATAGGTTTCGTAGGCCACTGTGACGGGGCCCAGCCGCTCGCCACTGGCAAACAACAGCTCGCTGGGCGGCTGAAACAGCTGGCAATACTGCGTCTGAACGACACCGACGGACGGAAGATCCTGAGCGTGCTGCACTCTGATATTCCACTCTTCGAGCAGGAAAAAGGAACCAGGCCAGCTTCCGCGCCGGCATGGGGTATCATATCGGTCGCTGAGCGGAAAGCATGCCACCGCGTGAGTTCCGGGAATTTTCGACAAAGTTGTTTTTTGAGGGAACTCGGGGCAGACCCCCATCGTCCCACCCACGCCAGCCACCTCCATCTTTTCATCACCGGGCCCATGTCATCCGCTCCCGAAAACCCCACCGTGCATCCCGAAGACATCCTTCTGTTTTCGCTGATTTCTGCCGAATTTGACGGCGAACTGACTTCGGCGGAACTGGCAGACCTGCGGCTGCTCGAACAACGCCTCCCCGAACAGGCAAACGCATTCCGCGTTCGGTGCGCTCGGCTGCGCGACAATCTGCAGCAATTGCCGATCGCTCCCGCTCGACTGCCCGTGCTCATCCCCGCGGTGTCCCGTCCACGGCAGACAGGTTTCACCCTCCTGCGGACGACCTCCCTGATCGCTACCTGTCTCACCTGCGGACTGGTCATGGTGCTCCTGTTCCGCCCGCTCAGCCCCCGAACAGCCACCAACGACCGGGTGGTTGCCCTCACGGACGCTCCGGCAGCACCCCGTTTTGCCCCCGCACCCGCCACTGCCGCCGCTCCGTCCGCCCGCATGGCTGGCGATCGTGCTGCGGCACCAATGGCATCTGCTGCCCCACTCGCCACCGCCCCTTCTGCTGCCCCCCCCGACGCTATGCCTGCCACCAGCGATCAACCCAAACTGCTGCTCAGCGAACACGACTGGCAGGTGGTGGTGGTCAGGGTCCGCCACGGTTCCCCCGATGACGTGCTCACCGAAGTCCGCCAGGTGCTGGCGCGGCACGGCCTGCAACTGGCTCGCTCCCAGCCGGCAAGCATGCCGGACTGGCTGGGTGTGTGCCTGCCCGCCTCCATTCCGCACCGCGAAGAACTGCTCACAGAAGTCCAGCAGGGGTTGACTGCCGATGCCCCGGAATGGGACCCGGCCGAAATTATGCGGTCCAGCCGAGAATCCATTCTGCAGGCCGTCAGGCAGTCTCTGGCATCCCCCAGCCGTGACGAACTGGTCGGTGGCGAAGTGCTGGTGGCTGTTTCCCCAGCCGCCGCGAAAGCTCAGGCCGACCAGCCAGCACTGCTGGTGGTCTTTCAGTTTTCGCAGACGGATGGCACGCAGATCCAGTGAATGTGCACAGTCGACAGCACTGAACTGACAGCGTGCCGTCTGCGGGAACCAATCGCCCGCAGATGCCTGTGCAGAGCACGAGATGCCTCTTATCTCAGCAGATGTTTGTTGGCGATTGTGATGCCGGACAGCATGGCTCCGACAATCCCCAGAAACCCCTGATCTGTGCCGCAGAGGAACAGATTTTTCAGAGGTGTCAGACCATTCACGAATTTCTCGGGGGCGCCATAGACACAGCCGTTGTCGTGCCCGGTGAATCGACGGATCGTTCGTGGCGTGAAGACATCCGTATCAATCACGTGTGGCCGGAAGTCGGGAATGTGCTTCAAAGCACTGGCGATGATCTGATGATTCCACGCAGTCTTTTCCCGGGCGTAATCATCGGCGGCCAGGTTCATCCAGTAGTGAGGGTTGGCAAGGGCCGTAATTCGAATGCGGCCGTCTTCCAATGGTTCCGAGTAGTCAAAATTATTTGGTGAGCAGATGATGCCGCTGCGAAGATCCACGGGTTCGTCGGGGCGTTCGTAGTGGAAGTTCGGTGTGTCACTGTAGAACACGATTGTGTCTCGATGTCCGATCGCCGCCGGTTCGCGGTCGAGGACGCTGATGGATTCAACGAATGAGATATCGCCGGGGACAGCTTTTGCGGGTGGGCTGCCGGGGCTGATCAGTCGCAGCGTTTCGGCGGCACCGGCGGACGAGAGGATATTGTCCGCTTCGATCTGTGTGCCGTCGTCCAGCGTGACGGCCGTTGCTTCACCATCTCTGTGGCAGATGCTGCTGACGCCGGCGCGCAGGCGGAGATCTCCGCCGAGGGCGCGGAAGTGCCGCACGAGCTTTTTCAGGATCAGTCGGATGCCCTGAAACGGTCGGCCAAAGCCTTCCTGAAAGATGCTCTTAAACATGATGACAAACTGGCTGAAGTCCATGTCTGATGGAGTGGGGCTGCCGTAGAACATGAGCGGGCAGAAGAGCATATCCACCAGCAGGGGCTCGGTGATGTAGTGGCTGACGACCTGCCGCGCGGACAGTGTTTGGCGGTCGAGGTTGAGTGCATCATGTTCGGTGATGCGAGTGACCAGTCTGCGGAAGCCGTCGACCTGCGCGGGAAAGGCCGTGGCGATCTGGTCAACGAAAAAATGAAACTGGTTGGTGAAGAACAGCGTGCAGCCCGGGAAGACGATGGATGAGCGTAATTGAGGTCGCAGGTCAAAGTCTTCCCAGGACATGCGGAGCTGCCGCAGGAGCTTGCTGAGTGGACCAGTACGCGTGCCCGGTTCGGCATAGTTGGTGATGGCGTGCAGCCCCACGTCGTAATTGCGGTGCCGCAGTCTGTAGAAGGAGTTCAGTCCGCCGATGGTGGTGTGGCGTTCAAGGATACAGACTTTTTTTTCGTAATAGGCCAGACGCACTCCCGCCGAAAGTCCGGACATGCCGGCTCCGATGATGACGGTGTCGTATCGCACGGGGTGAGAATCCTGTGTTTCGCTGCGAAGAAGCATGAGTTGCGTTGAGCCGACAAGGCACGGGCATGAAAAAACCTGCCCGTCCGCCCCGTTGACTCCGCAGAATACTCCCAGAAATACGGCCCTGCATCCCTGAACCTGCCCCAGTTCTCAGTTGCCGGAATAGAATTTCAGCAGATCATCCCGGAGCTGAATCATCGATGGCTCGTGAATGTACATCATGTGACCGGCCGGGTAGTCGCGGCGGGTGATGTTTTTGAGCAGTTCGGGGGCCAGCCCGAGGTGATCGAGCGTGTAGTCCATTGAAGCAGGGGGCGTGGCGAGGTCATAGTGGCCGCAGGCGGCAAACAGTTTCATTGAGGGATTGGCGGTCATGGCTTTGCGGAGTGGTTCAGAGGCGTCGACGTAGCGGTTCTCGAACGTGCGGTAGCTCCACGGCTGCACGTTTCCAGTGAGTATTTCATAGACGCGTTGTTCTTCGAACTTCAGATCGCGACGGACATAGTCGTTGAAGGCGGCGGTGAACGGGCCGAACAGTGCCGCAGCGCTCGCATCAAATTCCGCAGCCTCACCGGCGTCATCCCGATCCTGACTGGTGAAGCGACTGTCAAAACGCCCCACGGTCCGGCTGCGACTGCGAAGCAGCTGTTTGCCAAACCGGGCCATGGTGAGTCGCAGGCGGGCACTGCGAATGTATTCGGGTGACAGGCCGGTCAGGCGGCTCAGCTCTGCGGCCACACGGTTGGCGTCGGCTTCCGGGAGTGCGGTGCCCTGCAGCAGCGCCTGGGCATAGGCGCCGAAGGCGAAGCTTCGGCTTTGAGCCACGGCCTGATCCAGGGTGAGCTGCTGCAGGTCGGCAGGGAGTGCCTTGTGGTACCACGCTGTGGCTGTGAAGGATGGCAGAAAGCAGATGTTGGGGAGGTCGTTTGATGTGGAGAATCGCAGGGTCTGAAAGTTAATGGCGCCCGAAATCACAATCAGGCCATTGAGATCAAGGTTGTATCGTTCCTGCAGATGAGCAGAGAGGCCGGCAGCACGAATGCCGCCATAGCTTTCGCCGCAGAGATATTTGGGGGATGACCAGCGGAGAAATCGTGACGTGTAGTCGTGAATAAACTGTCCGACCGCCCGCAGGTCTTCTTCATAGCCATGAAAGTCGGACACAGGTGTCTCGGCCGCCACACGACTGTAGCCGGTACTCACCGGATCAATGAAGACAAGATCAGTGACGTCCAGCAGCGACCACGGATTGGCTTCAAGGCGATACGGGGGCTTCAGGAAGGACGCATCGTCCGGAAAACGGACCCGCTGGGGGCCAAGCATTCCCAGGTGCAGCCAGACGGAGGATGAGCCAGGGCCACCATTGAAACAAAATGTCAGCGGCCGATCTGTTACGGGCTGCGAACGGCGCGTGTAGGCGGTGAAGAACATGGCCGCACGGGGGGTGCCGTCATCACTGCGGAGCATCAGTCGACCGGTGGTGACGCGGTAGGGGACGGTCTGGCCGGCGATAGTGGTCTCATGTTCGGTTTCGACGAGCTTTTCAGTGAGCTCGACAGCGGGCGGCTGCTCCTGACAGACCGCGGGCGCGGCCGCGGACAGCAGCCACAGAAACGAAAGAAGGCAGGGCAGCTTGTCCATGTGCAGGGCAACCAATCTGAAGAAAGTTGACGTGATGACCGATGCTGGAGCCCCCTTTTCGCTGGTACCGCACAGCCTGGTCAAGGAAAATCGCCGCAAGCGGCACACGAATTTCGCAGAAAGCGATGGTGCAGTCGCGGGCCGGGAGGAAATCCACGTGATTCATGTCACAGATGTCACCAGAAGTTACGGGTCTCGACACATTCTCCGCGGGGTCTCGCTGAAAGTTGGGGCAGGAGATGTCTGTGCACTGATTGGCAGATCCGGCTGTGGCAAGAGCACCCTATTGAGGATCATTAATGGACTGGAGAGCCATGATGGGGGCGAAGTGCGCGTGGAGAATATCGTGCTGCCACCCGGCACGGGCGTGGAACGCGACCGCGCACTGCTCAGAATTCGCCAGCGCGTCGGCATGGTCTTTCAAAAATGTCACCTGTTTCCGCATCGCACTGTTCTGCAGAACATCACGGAAGCACCCATTCACGTGCTCAAACGCCCCGTCCGTGAGGTGGTCGCCGAAGCCCATCAGCTCCTGGCACGCGTCGGCCTTACGGATAAAGCTGGTGCCAGTCCGGACTCGTTGTCCGGTGGCGAGCAGCAACGGGTGGCCATCGCCAGGACACTCGCAATGAAGCCGGGCCTGATTCTGCTGGATGAACCGACGAGTGCTCTGGATCCCCGCAGCGCGTCCGAAGTGGCTGCGTTGCTGCAGGAACTGGCTGAGCAGGGCCAGGGAATGATCGTGGTCAGCCACACGCCAGCGTTCGTCCGGGCCCTTGCAGGAACCGTCTGCAGTCTGCATGAGGGACGGGTTGTCGAGTTCGGACCGGCCTCAGATGTTCTGGGAAACCCGCAGCACGAATCCACACGGGAATTCCTTCGCGGCGCCTGATGCGGAAGTCTCGGGGGTAGCCTGAAGTGATGCCAAACGGCAGCAAAACCACGGTGCTGCTGTGGCATGGCAGTGCAAGTTGCTGCGTTCCGGCAACACGACGTCACAACTCTCCCCGGCTGTCTGCCTGGCCGTCACAAAATGTCGGAAAGGCATTGACGCGGGGAAACGCGAACCTAGGTTTTGGGCGTGCAGGGGATGATCAGTGAGCCAGCGGGTGCTGCCTCCGACTGATCATCCTCGCTGTTCATGCCGGCTCTGCAGGGCAGAGTCCGAAATTTCTGGCGGTTGGCATGTCGCCGTGACGTCATTGCCCCAAAGAGGGCACAACGAGAAGGAAGAAGCAATGTCTAAGTTCACAGCACGCGTTCGTAATTTCCTGAAGTCTGAAGATGGCCCAACCGCCGTTGAATATGCGGTCATGCTGGCCCTGATCGTCGTCGTCTGCATCGGCGGCGTGACCCTCGTTGGCACCAACGCCAACTCCAAGTTCTCCGCCATCAGCGACAGCCTTGACTAATTCTGTCGGGCCCCTCGGTCCGCAGCTTTGCTGAAACATTAAAGGGATGCGGACTCAATGTCTGCATCCCTTTTTTCTGCAGCCTCAGGAAATCATGGTGTGTTGCGTTGACATGCCGGCGTTCTGCTCCCCCCTGAACGGGAATATTGATATGGAAACGATGGACTGGATTCTGAACAACTGGAATGTGAGGGTTGTAAGTCTCATTCTGATTCTCGCAGCCTGGATTGATGGCCGGGATCTCAAAGTTCCCAACTGGATTACTTATCCCATGGTCCTTTCAGGACTGCTGTATTCCGCGCTGACCGGCGGAATGGCCGGCCTTGGCGAAGGACTGCTGGGGATGATCGTCGGACTGCTGACGCTGCTGCCACTGTATGCGGTTGGCGGCATGGGCGCAGGCGATGTCAAACTCATGGCTGGAATCGGAGCCTGGATGGGCTGGGAAGTCACCCTGCTGTCCTTTTGCGTCACGGCCATTGTCGGTGCTGTGATGTCTGTCTGCATGGTGCTTTACCGCCGCGCAGGTGCCCTGCATACAGGACGATTCTTCATGATTCTTCGGGAATGGGCACGGGTGCGAAACCCTGTTGTGCTGTCTGAAATTGCAGCTGTTCGCAAGCCGCAGATGCTCCTGCTGCCCTACGGTATCCCCATCTGCATTGGAACAATCGGCTTCTTCCTCTACAGCAATATGCTGTGAAGCACGAGTCATCTGAATCACGTGATCCGCTTCCGCAGGATCGTCGGCAGAAACCGCCGATGGTCAAGCCGGCAGCGGATCTGATGTTGTCCGGTCCGCACTCCTGCTGGCCGGAAGTCTCGAAGTTTAGGCTTTCCTCCCCGCATTCGGTGAAGCAGGCAAACCCGCCTGCCGATCATGATGCTGGTGAGGAATGTAATGATTGCCATGGTTGTGTGGGCTCGCGGCACTCGCGGTTCCACGCAGACAGGCAACTTCCCTGCAGGACTCACGCGTATGAAACCACAAGCCATTCTGATGTTGTCCGTAGCACTCTGCTGCGGCTTTATTGCGATGCTGGGAGTGCGTCACGCACTGTTGAACAAAGGAGCCGATAAGGATCCCCGAGTTCAGGTGGTGGCCGCGTCCGTCGATGTCGAGGCAGGGGTGGTGCTGTCAGAAGAAAATGTGCGTCTGGTGGAAGTTCCTGCTTCGCTGGTGCCGGAAACGGCTATGCGAAAGCTGGAAGACGTCTATCAGCGCCCGATGAAATCGCCGATCAGTGCGGGGGAATGGATTCTGGCATCTCGAGTTGGAGAACGGGGTGAACGGGGCGCTGTTGCGAACATACCGGAGGGCTGGGCTGCGGTGACCATCCCCGTCGATGCCACCACAACTCACAGCGGTATGCTGCAGCCGGGCAATCAGATTGACCTGCTGCTGACCTATCGGGATCAGGAAGGACACGCGGATGTTCAGAGAACTCTGGCTGTGCTGGAATTTGTCGAAGTCTTTGCCGTGGATGCGAGAATTTATGGAACGCAATCAGATGGAGAAGAAGGGCAGGCGAGGAATATCACGCTGCTTGTGACTCCGGACCAGGCCCGCGCAGTAACGCTGGCCGGCAATTCCGGCAAGCTGTCCACCATCATGCGAAAACCTTCCGGAAAAAAAGAGCGCCGCGAAGCGACCATCACACAGGAGTTTCTGAACAGCAGGTTCGGGCGAGGACTGGAGGAAGCGGGAACAACATCGGAGGATCTGAAAGAACTGCCGGCCGAATCGCCGGTGACTCAGACTGAACCAACAACTCTGGATGCCGCCAAAGCTCTGCAGCAGCAGGTGACGGCAATTGAGTCGCAGGAGGAGTCGACAGAGGCGGTGGAGTCAGGTGCGACGGTTCAGGAAGAAGAATTTCCGCAGAATGTCTGGATCATGGAACTCCACGGGGGTAATCGGATTCGTCGTGAAAAAATCAGGGTAAATGCCGGAAGCGATCGGTAGATTAACAACACGGATTACGCGGTGCGGACGCTTTTCGGCGGACCGTTCTCAGGGGGCAGGGATGCTTGACGCGATCAAAACCACAATGCTTGCGGCGGTTTGCGTCGTCTGCGCGGGACTTCCCTCGCAACTGCACGCGCAAACCGCGCAGTCCGGACCCGACTGGCAGATCCGCGACGGGCGGAATGAACTTGCCCTCTACGAGCGATTCTCGATGACCATTCGGCATTCGGCGAAAATCCGCCGCGTGCTCTATGATGACGAAGCAATCACCATCAACACACTCGAAGGTGATCCCAGTGCTTTTCAGATCTACGCCGCCAAAGCCTGCGTGACAACTGTCACCGTCATTGACGAATTTGACAAATCCCACGAACTTGAAGTTCTGGTGCGTGGCGATGTGCGGCATCTGGAGTCGTTTATCCGTCGACTCTATCCGGACGATTCAATCGCTGTTGAAGAAATCAGCGATTCCTCCGTGCGACTGCAGGGCTGGGTCACGCGACCGGAACACGTCAGCGAGATTCAGGCGATCGCAGAACAGTTCTACCCCGATGTGCTGAACCACATGCAGGCCGGTGGCGTGCAGCAGATCATGCTCAAATGTACCGTCCTGGAAGTGCAGCGATCCAAGCTGCGGCGGCTGGGAATGAACTTCACAATGGTCCGCCCCGACGGCTATCTGGCCAGCACTCCCGGGCCGATTGTCCCGCTGAATACGGTGTCTGCGGGAGGATTCAGCCTTGGCCAGAATGCACTGCGAGACAGTACCGTCACCTGGGGCCTGACACGGCCGACCAGCAACTTTCAGGGGTTCGTGCAGGCGATGATTGAAGAGGGAATCTTCAAGACACATGCCACCCCGATGATCGTGACCCACAATGGACGCCCGGCGAATTTTCTCAGTGGCGGTGAACTGCCCATCCCGATCGCCGGCGGCCTTGGAACCACCGGCGTACAATATCGGGAATTCGGCATCCAGCTGAATACTGTTCCCTACGTGCTTGGCAACGGCCGGATTCGCCTGGAGGTCGAGACGCGGGTGAGCGACCAGGACCTTTCGAATATTGTCACTATCAACGGCACCACAACCACAGCGTTTCGCACCAACAGCGCGAATACTCAGGTGGAAATGAACTTCGGAGAAGCACTCGTCATCGCCGGCCTCGTCTCACGCAGAGCGTTCGGAAATGGTCAGAAACTGCCGTTCTTCGGCGAGCTTCCGTGGATCGGGGCTGCTTTCAGTCGCAAGCAGTTCACGGAATCGGAAACGGAACTGATCATCATGGTCACACCAGAACTGGTAGCGCCGATGTCGCCGGCTGAGATTCCCGCAGTGCTGCCAGGCAAATCATCCGATACCCCCGTGGATCGCGAACTGTTCTTCCACGGGCTGATGGAAGTTCCCAGCTTCGGCGATGCCTGTGATTGTCCCCTGCACCAGCCCGGTGTTTCTCGCTGTTCTGACCCCAACTGCCCGCGGTGTCGGGAGGGCTCAGCCTGTGCCAAAGCCAGCGCCGGCCGAAATGCCCTCGAATCCCGCGAGGCCACAGTACGGTCAGAACCGCGGACAGACCGCGGTGAAAAACTCATCCGCCCTCAACGAAATGCCGGCACAAAAGCCCTGCCCGCCTCCTCCGGAAAATCATCTTCGGCCCGCTCAAACAGTCCAAAACAGACTCCACGCTCCGACGCCGATGCAGATACAGATTCCGGCACCGGGCTCATCTCACCAACCATGCGTTAGCAGGAAAGTGTCTGTCTCATGAAAAGCGTGCTGCGTCTGGCGACAGTGGATCCGGATGAGAGAAATCGCAATGCTTTGAAAACAATGCTGCTGGGCGTGGATACGGTCTGGCTCGAAGCGGAGTGTTCGCGTTATGAATTCTTCATGGATGTCGCCCGGCAGACACTGCCCGACATGGCACTGATTAATCTGGACAGCAATCCCACCCGCGGACTGCAGCTGGTCTCAGAGATCACCAGGGCCAATATCAATTGTGCAGTCATGGTCGTCAGCAGCTCTCAGGAAGGCAGCCTGATTCTTCAGACCATGCGAAATGGAGCCCGCGAATTTCTGAATCTGCCCATTCAGCTGGACGATTTTGTCGCCGCTCTGGATCGCATCCGCATTTCTCTTGGAGGAGCCGCCGGTGATGGCACCGCACGTGGCGGACAGATCATCACCGTCGTCGGCGTCTCCGGCGGTGTCGGCGGAACAGCCATTGCCGTAAATACCGCTGCTATACTCGCTGAAGATCCACGAAACTCCCCCGTGATTATTGACCTCGACCTGACACTGGGTGACGCCGACGTCTGGCTCGATATCATCCCCGAACACTCCATCCGGGATATCGCAGAGAACATCTCGCGACTGGACTACGGACTGCTCAAACGATCCCTCACAAGACACGACAGCGGCGTCTATCTGCTGCCACGACCAGTCGAACTCGAAAATCACGAAGTGGTCCGCCCTGATGACCTGCGACGCATCCTCGCACTGCTGAAGGCGACCTTCTCCCATCTGATCATTGATGCCGGGAAGTCGTTTGCACGCCTGGACGTGGCCGTGATGGAAGTCTCAGATCGCGTTCTCCTCGTGACGCAGCTGGATCTTTCCTGTCTGCGCAACGTGATTCGCATTCTCCAGTTTCTGGATCACTATCCTTCCATCCGCAGCAAAGTCGAAATCGTTGTCAATCGTGTGGGACTTGAAGACTGTGACATCAGCCTCAATAAGGCACTCGATGCCATCGGCCGAAGCGTCTTCTGGCAGCTGCCCAATGACTATGCCGTCATGGCCGGCTCCCGGAATAATGGCGTCCCGCTGTGTCAGTTCGCGCCCCGCGCGAAACTCACACGCAGCCTGCAGGATATGGTCCTGAAACTAACCACTCCGGAAGAAACAGCCCGATCTGCAGAAGATCCCGCTCCCCGAAAACGCGGACTTTTCGGCCTGTTCGCCAGCCGACAGACTTAAGGCACTCAGCATGTGCGGAATCCATTCGGCAATCATCGCAGCCTCGCTGCTGCTGTCGGGGCCTTTCGCATGGGTGGCAGACAACACGGTGGCAGGTGACGCAGACTCCGCCAGACCGGAGTGGTTGCCGGCTGAACTGGCCATAGAACTCTGGCAACCACCAGTGCCAGTGCCGAAACACACCCTCGATGCCGCCTCAGAGGCCAGCCTCCAGCCCAGGCCAGCATCAACTCCTCAGAAATCCGCCACCCCGGATCCAGCCGCAAAGTCATCTGCTCCGGCAAGTACCAAACCCTCTAAGGACAAGTGGGATGTCCGACTTGGTGGGCATGTGCAGCTGGACTACGTCAACTGGCTGCGGGCAGATCCGCAGATCGCCGGCAATCCAGGCCCGCAGGATTTCTTTGAGTTTCGCAGGCTGCGACTGGTCGCGGACGGGACGGGCTACGAACAGTTCGATTTTCGCCTGCAGATGACTCTGGAACCAGAGACGGTCGGGGAGACGCCCGGAGTGAGCTCTCCCGATGTCAAGGACGCTTACCTGTCCATGAATGACATCCCGGGCCTCGGCCGATTCCGGATCGGCAACTTCTTCGTGCCGTTCAGCCTCGAACAGGTGACCAACGACACCAACAACATCTTCCTTGAACGTTCGATACCCAGTCAGGGTGTATTTTCTCCGGATCGCGAGGTGGGAGTTGCGCTCTACAACTGCACGGAAGACGAACGACTGGGCTGGGCGGCAGGCGCTTTCTTTGACAGCATCAGTGAAGGGCTCAAGGAACGGATCGACGACAACCAGGGGGCGCGCTTCAGCGGTCGCGTCACCTGGCTGCCGTTTTATGACGAACAGGCCAAAGGCAGCTCACTGATTCATCTGGGAGCCGGCATCCTGCACACCCTCGATCAGGATCGTCGGGTGCGTTTTCGAGCTCGGCCGCAGATTCATGAAGGGCCAAGGCTGATTGACAGCGGCGCGATTGCCGCGGACCAGTACACCACGGGCAATCTGGAATTCGCCGCCGTCATGGGGCCGGTGACCGTACAGAGTGAAGCTTTTCTGAGTTCGGTGGAGCAGACCAGCGGCGGTGCAGAACTGGCCAGTGGCATGTATGCGCATCTGAGCTGGTTTCTGACGGGTGAAAGCCGGCGGTATGAAAAATTCGGGCAGCACGGAGCACAGTTTGGACGCAACGTGCCGAACCAGCGCCTTGCAGCACGGCCCGGACGTCTGGACCCCGGTGCCTGGGAACTCAAATCCCGCTACTCACACCTCAACCTCGATCGCTTTCTGAAGGGCCAGTACAACGACCTGACCGTCGGCGTTAACTGGTACTGGAGCGACCGAACCCGCGTCATGCTGGACTGGATCCATCCGGTGACCACGCGTGCTGCCGTTTTTGGCGAAACGGACTCCGATCTGCTGGCGCTGCGATTCGATTTCAACTGGTAGCAGCCGGAGGTTGCGTCAGAGATCCAGGTCGTCCGCCAGCCCCGCGTCTTCCATGATGATCCGATAACGTTCGCTGGCGTCCTTGCCCAGCAGCTGATTGAAGGTCTTATCAGCTTCCAGCTGGCTTTCAATGTTGACTCGCAGGAGCACGCGGGCGCGGGGATCGAGCGTGGTGTCACGCAGCTGAGCGGCATTCATTTCGCCCAGACCTTTGAACCGCAGCAGTGTTGCCGTTCGATTGGCAGGCAGCGACGCAAGGAATTCTTCCTTTTCCACATCGTCGCGTGCGTAGGTCACGTCCCGACCGACTTCGATCCGGTACAGTGGTGGCTGAGCGATGAACAGGCGTCCCTGGCGAATGAGTTCCGGCATATGGCGAAAGAAGAAGGTCAACAGCAGCGTGGAGATGTGATAGCCGTCGCTGTCGGCGTCCATCAGCAGGATCACTCGGGAATACCGCATCTGACGAATGTCGAAGCTGTTGCCGATGCCCGCGCCCAGAGTTTCCACGATGTCGCGGATTTCGCTGCTTTCAAGGATTTTTGAGAGGCCAAGGGCTTCGGTGTTGAGGATTTTTCCGCGGAGCGGGAGCACTGCCTGGGTGGCAGCCTGGCGCCCCATCACAGCCGTGCTCCCGGCGGAGTCGCCCTCCACAATGAACAGTTCCGTCTGATCCGGGTTTTTCGACTGGCAGTCCACCAGTTTCCCCGGGAGATTGGTGCGGCGCCCCCCGGCCGTTTTCCGCCGCACTTCGGATACCGCTTCGCGACTGGCCTGACGCGCCCGCGCCGAGAGCACCATGCGGCCAAGAATCGCATCGGCCAGCGACGGATTGGTGTTGAGCCAGTTCTCCAGCGCCGGGCGGACCACTCCGTCCACGACACCGGATGTTTCCGGATTGTTCAGCCGATCCTTCGTCTGCCCCTGAAACATCGGATCACTAATGAAAACACTCAGCACACAGATCAGCCCTTCACGGATGTCATCTGAGGTGATCGTGACACCACGTGGCTTAAAGTCATGAACATCCATGTAGTTGCGGACGGCCTTCACAACGCCGGCCTTGAGACCGTTTTCGTGTGTTCCACCGGCGTGTGTACGGATGCCATTCACGTAACTTCGAATCGCCTCCTCTGTGGAATCGGTCCAGCGGAGCACCACTTCGACTTTGGCTTCCCGATCATCGCGACGAACGGAAAAGATCTGTTCGTGGGAGGGCTTGCGGCCGGAATCGACCGTGATCTTTTCAATGTAGGACAGGATCCCATCCGGGTGATGCAGCTCGTGCTTCTCTCCCTTTTGCTCATCGAGGAAGACAATCGTCAGCCCGCCGTGAATGAAGGAAATATCTTCGAGGTGCTGACGGATTGTTTCGGAATTGAACTGCGTGCGACGGAAAATCTCGACGTCAGGCCGAAAAAAAACCAGCGTTCCACGACCGCGAAACGGACGCAGCTTTTCAACGGCTGTGACCGGGCGCCCACGCTCGTACCGCTGCTGCCATTCAAAACCATCTCGATGGATGGTGGCAGTGAGTTCTGAAGAGAGGGCGTTCACGACCGACGAACCCACACCGTGAAGTCCTCCGCTGCGGGCATAGTTGCGATCACTGAACTTGCCGCCCGCATGCAGCGTGGTGAGGATGACTTCCAGCGTCGATTTGCGGACCTTGGGGTGTTTGTCAACCGGGATCCCCCGGCCATTGTCCTGCACTGAACAGGACGCCCCATCCTTGTGGAGCGTCACAACAATCCGATCGCATTCACCGGCAAGGAATTCATCAACGGAATTATCGACGATTTCCCAGAGCAGATGATGCAGCCCGCGCGAATCCACACCGCCGATGTACATCGAGGGACGTCGCCGCACAGGCTCCAGCCCCTCCAGCACTTCGATGTCTTCGCCCGTGTAACTGCCGGATGCCTTTGCCGTCCCTGTCATGCTTACTGTCTCCGGGCCGATAACGGGGATGTCTAACGGCCGTTCAGGGGCTCAAGGTGACGGACTGGAAGTCCGCCCTACGCGGGAGTGAACGGGAGCTACTTGACGGTTTTCAATTCCACAAGAAAGCACAGGGTCGCGTTGCCGGGGATGACTCCGCCCGCTCCGCGGGCCCCGTACCCCAGATCCGGCGGGATCTCCAGTTCGATCATCCCACCTTCGGCCACCAGCTGCATGCCCTCCGTCCAGCCCCTGATCACCTGGCTCAGACCAAACGAAATGGTTTGCCTGCGCTGGTAGGAACTGTCGAAGACGCGTCCGCCCGGCAGCCAGCCGTGATAATGGACTTCGACGGACTGTGAGGCGGAAGGTTTTCGGCCGGTACCCTCGCGGAGGATGCGGTATTTGAGTCCCGAGGGAGTGGCAGTGAACGCTGCAGGGGCGTTGGCGTCGATTGCCCCTGCGCCCGCAGGAAGAGCAGGAAAAGGAGCCTGAGGAGCGGTGGACATGGGTGACAACCTTTGCAGAAATCCGGACTGAGAAAACTATTCGCCGTCGAAGCTGGAGAGAAAACGGGCCAGCCGATGAAAATCGCTCTCCGGTCGAATGAAGCGGACGACTGTGACGAGCGTCTGCGGATCCACGAGCTTCTCGAAGGGCACGTAGTGCAGGTCCAGCTGTCCGGAGACGGAGACCATGACTCCATTGAGCCCCTGCTCGTGCAATGCCCGGTAGGCCCCGACACCCAGCTGGCTGCCGAGCATCACATCGAAGGCATGCGGACGGGCACAGCGACATTCGTAGCCCAGCTGGACTCCGGTGCATTTGCGAGTGATGCCGGTTTGTTTTTTGAACTCTGCCGCGACGCGTTTGGCCACCATCTTGCCAAGGTCGCAATTGGCGACGGACAAGTGGCCATGGTCGTCACGAGGCATGCTGGCGATGATCTCGTCTGAGAGGTATTCGGCGAGCCCCTCGGCAAGCACGACCACGCCGTATTCCTTGCCCTCGCGTTCCTGCCGATTTCGCATCATGCGGACGATGCGGGCCACGACTTTGTCAAGGTCCATCACGCGACGTTTGGGAGTTGACTGGGGTGCGAGATATTCTTCGGTGATGTCTTCGACGCTGATTACCATGTTGGCTTCACCGGCAATTGCAGCCCCGTAGGCCAGCCAGCCGGCGCTGCGCCCCATGCTCTCAACAATGAAATACGCCCGGGCGGCTTCGGCATCTGCGTGCAGATTCCGAATTTCCGTGCCCAGTGTCTCCACAGCCGTGAAATAACCGAAGGTGAAATCGATGCCTGCGTAATCGTTGTCGATGGTCTTGGGGACGTGAACCACTGGCATGCGTTTCTGACCTTCAGGAAGTCGGTCCTGGAAGGCCTTGAGTTTGTTGGCGGTTTTGAGCGTATCATCGCCGCCGATGGAGACCAGGGCGTCAACACCGAGCGATCGCAGGCCCTCGTAGACACGTCGCAGGGGTGCGGATTTCTCGGGGTGATCGAGGTCTGCAGGGGATGTGACGAGCTTGCCTGGGTTAGCCCGGGCTGTACCGATGATGATGCCTTCCTTGCTGCGAGTGCGGCGAAGGGAGGGTTCGGTGAGCAGTTTGTAGTGCTGGCCCTCCACCAGCGGGCTGGCGGGGGAATAGTCAATCAGGTTGGAATAACCGTAGCGGATACCGACGACTTCGATCCCTGCGCGAATGAATGAGATGGCGCAGGTGGAAATCACGGCATTGGCACCCGGGGCCGGTCCGCCGGCAAAGAGCAACGCAACGCGCTTAATACCCTGACTCATAACGTACCGATCCTCGAAAAAGCGTTTTCCAGGGAAATCTGAAGAATGAACCGCAGTGCAGCACACCGGCACTCAAGGGACTGCCGCTGCCGTTCGCAGGGGCGTCAGAACGTGCGTTCGACAAATGTGGTGTCCACGTTGAAGTCGACGAAATCGGCATGAGTAAACATGCGGCGTGCGAGCGGCAGCGTGGTCCTGATGCCCTCGATCACAAACTCATGCAGACACCGCCGCATACACTCGATGGCCTCCTGACGCGTCGGCTTATAGACGATCAGTTTTCCAATCATGGAGTCGTAATAGGGACTAATCGTGTAACCTTCGTAGACGTGCGAATCGAAACGCACACCCGGACCACCAGGCAGACGCAGCTTTGTGATCGTGCCGGGACTGCCACGAAAACCATTGTCCGGATCCTCTGCATTCACCCGCAGTTCAATGGCACAACCCGTGTGCGGGATATCGGCCTGAGTGAACGGGAGCGGTTCACCGGCGGCGATGCGGATCTGCTGTTTGATCAGGTCGATGCCGGTCACCAGTTCGGTGACCGGATGCTCCACCTGAATTCGGGCATTGACCTCAATGAAGTAAAAATTAAAGTCTTTGTCCACGATGAATTCGCAGGTGCCCGCGTTGGTGTAGCTGGCCGTCTTCACAAGGCTGACGGCACAGTCGCAGATGCGTTGACGAACATCGGCCGGGAGCTTCGGGGCCGGACTCTCCTCGATCAATTTCTGGTGGCGACGCTGCATCGAACAGTCACGTTCCCAGAGGTGCACCACATTGCCGTGGTTGTCGGCAATGATCTGCACCTCGACGTGCCGTGGGCGTTCAATGTATTTCTCCAGGTACACGCCAGCGTTCTTAAACGCTTTTTCCGCTTCCGCACTCGCTGCTGCCAGACCAGCCCGCAGGGAAATTTCATTCCCGGCAACCCGCATGCCCTTGCCGCCACCGCCCGCAGTCGCCTTGATCAGCACCGGATAGCCAATCTGGTCGGCAATCCGCACCGCTTCCTCGACGTCCGTCACCAGGCCGTCGCTGCCAGGAACACAGGGAACGCCGGCTTTTCGAGCGATTTCGCGGGCACTGACTTTGTCGCCCAACGCCTGCATGGCTTCCACCGGAGGACCGATGAATTCAATGTTGCAGCTGCGACAGACCTCGGCGAAATGCGAGTTTTCAGCGAGAAATCCGTAGCCCGGATGCACAGCCTGCACGTTGCCGATTTCAGCCGCACTGATGATTCGCTTAATCTGCAGATAACTTTCCAGAGCCTGAGGCGGACCGATGCACCAGGCTTCGTCCGCAAGATCCAGATAGTGGGCTCCACGGTCGGCTTCACTGTAGACCGCCACCGTCTCAATGCCCATCTCGCGGCACGCCCGAATAATCCGCAATGCGATCTCACCGCGGTTGGCAACCAGAATTCGCTGAAACATGCATTCGCCCAGTTCAGAAGACTGCGGATCCCCGACGAAAACCCTTACGCCGGCTCGATACGGAAGAGCGGCTGACCAAACCCCACCGCGTCCCCGTTCTCGACCAGAATCTCCACAATTCGTCCCGATTTCTCGGCCTGAATCTGGTTGAACACCTTCATCGCCTCGATGATGCACACAACCGTGTCCGGCTTCACCACGGAACCCACTGTGACAAACGCCGGGTCGTCCGGACTGGGGGACGCATAAAAGGTCCCGATCGCCGGAGCATTAATCGTGATGCCCGCAGGCGCAGAGGCCGCTGGGGCCGCCACTGCAGGTGCCGCTGCCGCCGCCGCTGGGGCCGCCTGGACAGGAGCAGACGCCATCGATGCAAGTTCCTGCGGATAGGCCGCAGGAGCGTACGCCACCTGACGCGGACCCCGACGAATCTTCCACGATTCCTCTTCGTTCTGCAGTGCCACCTCCGTGACACCGAACTTCTCCATCAGCTGGAGCAGTTTGCGGAACCTGTCCAAATCAAACGAATCACCCTTGTCTTCTGTTTCCACGGGTTTTGCCATACGAGGTCTAGCCAGTCAGAAAAAATGGCCGGAGCACACATCTGCTCCCCGGTATCCGGCCCCGGGGTTGCGGAAGGATCACAAAAAGACGGGATTTATGCAAGGACGCCAGCCCATGAGTCCTCGAATTCGCGGGGAACCGAACTGAGCACCTCGCAGCCGTCCCCCGTCACCAGCACGTCATCCTCAATCCGAATTCCAAATTTCCCCGGCAAATACACTCCCGGCTCCACAGTCACCACCATTCCCGGCTCAAACACCTGATCCGACAACGGACTCATCCGCACCGACTCGTGAATCTCCAATCCAAACCCATGCCCCAGCCCGTGACCAAAAAATTTCCCAAAACCGGAATCAGCAATCAATCCCCGCGCAATCCGGTCCACCTCCGCACACCGCACGCCCGGACGAATCGCCTCGATCGCTGCTCGCTGTGCTCCCAAAACGACCCCATAGACTTTTTCGATTTGCTTCGTCGGTCTGGCCGTCAGAAACACCCGCGTCAGGTCGCTCCTGTAACCACTCCCAACCGCCGCCCCCCAATCCACCAGAAGCACCGGATGCTCGTCCACTCGCCGACCTCCCGCATGGGCGTGCGGGAGCGCCGCGGTGGGGCCCACACCCACAATCGGCTCAAATGCTGTCCCGGCCCCACCAAAATCACGCATCGCAGACTCCAGCAGATACCGTATCTCCATCTCCGTCTGACTGCCACGCAACGAACTGCGGACAACCGCTATGCCCCGCTCCGCAATCCGAATGGCCTGACGAATCTCCGCCAGTTCATATTTGTCCTTGACCTCCCGCTGCCGCTCCACCAGCCCGGTTGTGCGAACCAGTACAGCAGTGTCGGCACCAGCACCCGCAAGGCCCAGCTCCAGCTGCCCCAGCCCCGACACCGTCACATGATCCGCCTCAAACCCCACTCGCTTCAGCTTCCCGGCGGACACCCGCCGCGCCATCAGCCGCGGCAGCGTTCCCCCGGCATCACGAATTTCCACGTCCAGACCAGGG
>JBJTOM010000432.1:0-9114 GCA_046074585.1 Planctomycetota bacterium
GTTGCCCGCGGACTGCCGTCAACGCGGATTCGCCGATCGTGGGGCTGTTGCAAAAGTCCGCAGAAACCGGAACGCACCTTCGCCGTGAATCGTGTGCGGGCCATCGAAGAACTCCAGCACAGCCCGGTCACCGATCCCCAGCTGATCATAGTGCCGCCGAACCTTGCCGAATTCCCCGGCGACCCATTCGCTGGGCTGACCGCCGTCGCGATGCCCCTCCTCCACCAGAAACGGACGGGGCGACATGAGCATTGCCAGCTCTGCATAGCTGGCGACATGCGCCAGATTCCACTCGAACACTTCATATTCCGACGTAAACAGATAGCTGAACCGTTCTCTGTTCGACGCGAGGGTGCGAGGCCAGTCGGTGAAGTCGCCCGAACAGATCGCCAGCCCGTACCGCGGTACCAGTGGCGGCACACGCATGGCCGTTTTGCCGCCGTATGAGATTCCGTAGAACGCAATCCGCTCAGGATCCACGAACGGCAGGGACGACAGCCAGTCCAGTGTTTGTTCGTGCTGAGCGATCACGTAGCTGAACAGCGATCGCCGCAGCGGATTGGACATTCGCTGCAGCACTCGAAAACGATCCCCGCCGCGATACGGGTTCTGCGGCGCGTAGACCACGTATCCCTGAAGCACCAGCTGCTCACTGAAGGCTTTGTAAGTGGACCACGGCCGCGCCTCTCGGGAGATCGTGTCGAAGGGGGTGCCCTCCAGTCCATGCTGACAGACAACCGTCATGCGCCGCTGGCCGTCCCGAAGATCCTTTGGAATCAGGAGCACACCGGAGGCGACCACGTCGTCGAACACATCCAGCAGCACCTCGAACCCGACATATGCGGCCGTGTCAAGGACTTTTCTGGAGCGGGGCTGGAGCGGTGCACGGGCCTGCGTGAGGCGACCAATCAGCTCCTCATGGACCCACGTTCTCAGATCCGGCTGATTCTGTTTCCAAACATCAGTGGTTGCGGGGTTCAGTCTCCAGCGGGCGTCGCGGACCTGATGGCTGTTCAGCAGCAGGGTCTGCATGTGGTTCTGCAGCTCATCAAACTGCCGCCGCTCCCGCTCACCCGCCATCCTCGTGGCCGTCAAGGGGTCTGTCAGCGATCGCGACTCCGCCTGCCAGCCTGTAGCAAAAGTCGGAAAGGGCCCTGAAAGCCCAAGTCCCTCGGCAAATGCTTCCAATGCCGCGCCGCTTCCGGGGACCCCGTCCCCGCGGTCGCCATTGACGATCAGACGGAGCTGCCCGGCCGCATCGAACACACGAAAAAATGTCCGCGCCCGCTCCACTTCCGCACGCACGGATTCCAGTCGGCAGGTCGTGATCTGCCCCGGAGCCCCCGCAGCGACACGGCCCTCTCGCACCGCAGGCGGCCCCGATACCGGCACCACCGCGGACGCCTCAATCACCAGACGCCGCGGTGCGATCAGACCGGCCAGCTCCGCATCGCCAAACTCCGTCAGCAGCCCCCAGATGTTGCGATCAATCGGCTCCTGCCAGACTTCTTCCCGCTGCTGAAAGTAACCACTGACCCAGCAGGATCGGATGCGCGGATCCAGAGCGGCCGAATGGAGTGCCAGCAGGCCACCGTCTCCGATTCCCGTGACCCCGATTGGCAGAGGCTGATCGTTCAGAGAGGTGGGTGAACGCTGGAGGTACCGTTCCAGCAGGTCAACAGCGGCCAGCGTCTTCAGGACCTCACAACCCACCAGATGCCGCCCCGCCTCAAACCCCTGGCGATACAGAAATTCGCGGTGCGGCTGATTGGTAAAGGTCACATGCGGATGCCCAGAGAATTCATCACTGCGACTGATGAGCGTCGGCACAGCGACCAGACACCCCGCTTCTGCCAGCTGCCGCACAAACGGCATCAACGCCGGAACATCGGCCACAAGGCCACAGAGCATTTCCGGAGTCTGGCTGGCATCGGGGAGTGCCACGACGCCCGCACGCAGCGACTGAGGCACCAGCAGCAGACCTTCGGCCGTGACGCCCTCAAACACCGGCCAGCGCACGCGGTGAACCGTCACCGCCGGGCTGCGAGCCACCACGGAGGATTGCTCCAGCGTTGCCAGCAGCTGAAAGTCCGCCGGTCCCGCCGTCTCCAAACCGGGCTGGTGTTCGATGGCCCCGAGCATCTGCCGGAGTCGCTCTCTGGCGACAACGGCCTGTGACGTCAGCGCTTCTGCATTCGCCAGATGCGGCGCCCAGAGTCTGCTGCGGGCTGCCGGGGAATTGGCCAGTTCACGCAGGCAGAAGCGACGCAATCCGTCGACCATGAGCACATCAGACGGCTGATCAGTCTCCAGCCGCTCAGTCCCCGAAAGCTGGTCCTGAGCACAGCATGTCGCCACCGACAGCAGCAGGAACACCAGTCGGGCAACTTGAGCGGTCAGCGGTGCCGTGGGCACGCAATTCATCAGGCGTCCTTCAGGCTGAAATCCCCAGCGTGCCAGTAAGGCATGTGACTGCGTTTTGGTGATCCTGTGGCGGAATGAACGACGGACGGGAAGTCCGTCGTTCCGGAGTGGCTGCAAACCGTGCTCGGAGTCGTGCGACACACGGCAGGGTTCATTGAAGAAACCGTGCGTGCTGTGTGAGCAGTTTAGCGAGCAGGTTGGAGGTTGGGTGCGGGTGACCTTTGTATTGACGGAAGCCTTCGCCGAAGGGGACACCCGCTTCCATGCCGCGGGCAACACTCCAGCGGCGGCAGGCTTCGAGATATTCGTCCATGCCGTGCTGTCGGCGGAGCCATTCGCGCTGGCTGGCGTGGCAGGCAAGGGCATCCAGCTTGGCTGGAGTGTGCTCGGTGACATCCACAATAAAATCCACGGGCTGTCGGCGCCCAAAGTGATCGGTGCCTTCGACGGGATCGACGAAGTAGAGCCAGGGGATGCGGCCTGCGGGCGGAGCCGGGTCCCATTGAGCGGTGCGGTAGTTGGGGACGCTGGCATTAAAGCAGGCGTCCCGGATCAGGGCACTCGTGATTTCGTGGTCGTGCATGTAATCGATGGGGGGGGCGGTCAGAATCAGATCCGGACGCGTGCGGCGAATGAATTCCGTCACTCGGCGACGGCTGTCGTTGTCGAACACAATCGACAGGTCGCGGAATTCAAGGCAGGTGTATTCAGCCTGCAGAATCTTCGCAGCAGCCTGTGCTTCGCCGCGGCGAATTCGCGCAATGTCTTCCGCAGTATGCTCAGCGCTCCCGCAGTCACCCGGAGTCATCGTGGCGACTGAGATGCGACAGCCCAGTCGCTGCAGATGCAGCAGGGTACCGGCGCACTGGAATTCAATGTCATCGGGGTGAGCGTGAATGGCAAGCACGTGCAGGCTGGCGGGATCGGGCATTTCGGACGTGGTCACAGGAGGCCTTTCGAACGAGGAAATCCGGAAGATGTCAGTGTGGCCCGGCGGGAGCTTTGCGCTTCCGCATTCTGCGGTCAGGGATTCAGGGGGTACTGAACTGCAGCCGGGCGGCGGCCAGGGTATTTTCGAGAAGCATAGCGATGGTCATGGGGCCGACACCACCGGGGACGGGCGTGATGGCAGCTGCACGAGCGGACGCGGATTCGAAGTGCACATCGCCGACCAGTCGGTCACCAACGCGATTGATGCCCACATCGATGACCACAGCCTCCGGGCGAATCCACTCCCCCTGAACAAATTCCGGAATGCCAACGGCGGCCACAAGAATTTCAGCGCGGCGGCAGTGTTCGGCGATGTCACGCGAGCGACTGTGGCACAGCGTGACCGTGGCATCGGCACCCTTCTGCAGCAGCAGCGCGGCCATGGGTTTGCCCACAATGTCGCTCCGGCCGATCACGACGGCATGGCGTCCCGCTGTGGGGATGCCTTCGGCCCGAAGCAGCTGCATGACGCCACTGGGCGTGCAGGGCAGAAACCGCGGTCGACCCTGGAGCATCAGGCCGGCGTTCTCGGGATGAAAACTATCCACATCCTTCCGCGGGTCGATGGCATCCAGCACGCGGATGGTGTTGAGGTGTTCCGGGAGCGGCAGCTGGACGAGGATACCGTGAACGGAGGTGTCGGAGTTCAGCTGCGCGATTCGCTGAAGCAGCTCCTGCTCTGTGACGGTTTCAGGCAGATGCAGCAAAGTGCTGGCGAGCCCTGCCTTGTGACAGGCACGCTCCTTGTTGCGGATGTACACCTGGCTGGCAGGGTTGTGACCCACAAGGATGGCTGCGAGGTGCGGGGTGCTGCCGGTGGCCGTGCGGAACGCCACGACCGCTTCCGCCGTCGCCTGCCGGCAATTCTCTGCGATGGATTTGCCGTCGATGATTCGAGCCGCCATGGGGCGGTTCCTTTCAAATGGGAGAACTGGAACATCATGCTCCCGCATCATACAGTTCCACGGCCACTTCTGTGAACCAACGAAATCCGCTCTGCAAAGGCTGACCATGGGCCGCCTGTCACTCGCCTGGAAGATCCTCACCAACAATGCCCTCGCCGGGCAGTTTGAAGCCTTTCTCAAGTCGCCGACCGCCTTGCCGTCAGCCGTGACTGCTCCAACAACCCCCGCCCCCCCGGCTGCGCCCACTGCTCCACCCGTCCCAGTCGCCCCGGCACCGCCCACGAAGCCGCTGCGGAGTGACGCGATAAGTCTCCTCGCCAGCCTGCAGCGGGAAGGACGACTGATCGATTTCCTGAAAGAACCCATCGACGGCTACCCCGATGCCCGGATCGGCGCCGCCGTTCGCGACATTCATCGCGACTGCGCCGCGGTGCTGGAACGTCAATTCGGACTCCGCCCGGTGCTGGAACAGACTGAAGGCAGCGTGGTATCAGTGTCCGCCGCAGCTGCCGGATGGATTCGGACCACCGGTCCCAAAGCGGCTCACGCAGCCACCTCGGGAACGCTGGTCCACCCCGGCTGGGTAGCCACCCGCTGTGAACTCCCCACGTGGATCGGTGAGGCCACCGCAGCACTGGTGGTTGCCCAGGCGGAAGTGGAAATCCGCTGACGGACCCGCGATTCCCAATTTAGGGATTCTCACCACTCCACGCGAGAATCGCAGGCAGTTCGCGTGACCGCTGATTAGTGTGAAGCCTCGTGCAGTTCTGCTCCTGCGGAGAAAACCTTCCCTTCGACCGCCGCCTTTCGTTTGGTCCGGGCAATCCCTATGCGACGCACATGGCTCCCCGTCTGTCTTGCCGGCTGTTGTGCCGTCTGTTTCGCTGTGCCCCCCGCGACCGCTCAAACCGCCCCCACTGCAACTCCTGTCCCGCTGATCTTTGACACCGACATCGGCAATGACTGCGACGACGTGCTGGCCCTGGGCATGATCCATTCGCTCGAAACCCGAGGCGTCTGCCGACTGACAGCCGTCACGATCACCAAGGACCACGACCAGTGTGCTCCTTTTGTGGATGCGGTCAACACGTTTTACGGTCGCGGGGACATCCCGATCGGCGCGTGTCGAAGCGGCGTGACTCCGCAGCAAAGTCGGTTTACAGGCCTGGCGGTTGAACAGACTGGCGGGGTGGACCGATATCCCCATGATCTGCGGACCGGGCGTGATGCCGCCGATGCCGTTGCCGTCTTAAGAAAGGCGCTCGCGGCCGAAGCGGATGGACAGGTGGTGATCGTGCAGGTTGGTTTTTCCACAAATCTGCTGGCACTGCTGCGTTCACCAGCCGATGCCGTTTCGCCGCTGACCGGCCGTGAGCTGGTTCGCAGCAAGGTCCGTACGCTGTCCGTGATGGCCGGGGCCTTTGCACTGATCAACGGTCAGCCGCATGCAGAATACAACGTTGTTGAAGACCTGCCTTCCGCGCGGGCGCTCGCGACAGAATGGCCCGGTGAGATCGTTTACAGTGGCTTTGAAATCGGACTGGCGGTTCCGTATCCGGCGATCAGCATTCAGCGAGACTTCAGCTATGTACCCCATCACCCGCTCAGCGAAGCCTACATTCTCTACGAACCACCACCGCACAATCGCCCCTGCTGGGACCTCACCAGCGTACTCTGGGCAGTTTATCCGGACCGCGGATACTTCGGGTTGTCCGAAAAAGGCACCGTCAGCGTCAACGACCGCGGCATCACGACCTTTGCCGCAGACCCCAACGGCAAACACCGCTACCTGCAGCTGTCCGCTGAACAGCAGCCCAGAGTGGTCGAAGCTCTGGTGCAGCTGTGTTCTCAGCCACCACGGCGGTGAGGAAATGCGACGTGGCAGGGCGACGCCCGGAGGATGAAACGCAGGGCCGTTTCACGAACTCTGAACCGGCGTTTCACATGCCCCCCTCGCCACAACACCCGGGACGCGATCGATCTCGGCGTCCCTGTCAACGCGGCACCTGGCTTGCTGCTGTGTTTCCGGCCTGTCAGACCAGCATCGCACTGTGAAACCAGTCTGGCACAGCACAGCAGGGCCCGATCCTTCGCAGTTGGCTCTTTCAGGGTGGTCGCATCAGGCGTCATGCCCGAAACCAGGTGGCCTTGCGAAAAATACCCCCACAATCTCCATTTTCACACCGTTTCGTCATCCCAGCTTCGTCCTCCCGGCACGACGATGACCGCCCGGTAGAACGCCTCACGGTTTTTCAGATTCTGCACACTGACAGACCATGTGCCCGCAGCCCGGGCAGCCGCGGCCGTATTTGAGCCGTACAGCGTCGGTCAGATTGATGCCGGCCACGTTGGCGATGGTGGCCAGCCAGGCGAGGACATCAGCGAATTCCTTTGCGATCTCTTCCTTGTCGGAAGACTCACGCAGCGCCGCCGCCAGCTCTCCGACCTCTTCCATCAGCCACATAAATGTGCCTTCGACGCCACGCTTCTCATCCTTGCGGGAGTACATGGCGGCGATCAGCTGCTGCAGTTCGTCAAGCGTCATGTTCAGTAGGTCCAGTTCACGCCGACGCTGAGGGTGTGCTGCGTGAAAGTGTCGCGGTTGGGCCGAATCGTCGGGAACAGATTCAGCCTCGGATTGGACTGGTACACCACCGACTGCACGGGATCGGCGATTTCACCGATGAGGAGGAACTGCCAGCCGAGTCGCAGGCGGGCATTTTCAAGCAGCCGCAGATCCTTCAGCACCGGGGCGAGCCCGAACAGGGGAACTTCAGCCGTGAGTGACTGTTCAAACAGCGGCGACAGATGCGTGGTGCTGGAGCTGCTGCTGTAGGCGTTGGCCGTGGGCCCGTTCAGATTGTTGGTGTCGTAGCCATCGAGCGGATCGAAGAGGTTGTTGTTTGCCGGGTTGGGCGTATCTGAAACGCTCATGTGGTTGAACAGATTATCTCCGCTGATGCGAATGTCTTCATTGTTGAACATGGCGGCCAGCTTGGTGAAGCCGACGACAGAAAAGCCCTTACTGCTCCCGAAGGTGTAGTGGAAACCAGCTTCAGGACCTGCAAGGCTGCTCTGCACCTGAGCCATGTGATAGGCCTGCACCAGCACCGGGTCGAAGGGATTGACCTGAGTAAACTCCGGGTCGCCATCCGGTTCCCCCGGATTGTCAGGAATGAAGTTGTCATCGTCATCAATGCCGTCACCCGGAGCGAAGACTTTGGCGTTCTCCGGAGTGTCTCCGTCAGAATCGCCAAGGTAACCCAGACCGCTGTCGATGCCGAAGAACGCGAATTCTTCGGTGATGCGTGAATAGCGGCCACCGACGATCGGATTGAGCCGCACCACGCTGCCGTCGTGCAGTGGAGTGAACGCGATGTCGGCGGACGTCCCGATGGATGTGATGGTATGCTGCATCAGGAATTGGATGTCATAGGGAATCGTGGCACCGAAGGCAGTCCCGTCGTCGATCGGAATGCCGCTCAGATTCAGGAGTGTGCGATCGAGGATATCAAAGGTGGAACCGAAGGAGCCGAAGTCGTTGGCATCCTGATCGTCAAAGGGAACTCCCGGTGCCAGAATCTGGCCGACGGTCAGTCCAAGGTCCGTCTGTCCGTTCAGTCGTACGGGCTGACCGATGGCATTGCCGCCACCCTGCTGAAGGGCAAGAATGGTGGCCGTGTCCAGTCGTCCCGCAAGCCCCGCTTCACGACCGTTGTAGGTGGCCGTGTTTTTCGCCTGCCAGAAACCGTCCATCAGCAGACCGGTGCCATCCACGTTCCAGAAGCCACCGCTGGCGCGAATGCCGTTATTCCAGAGATCCTCAATCGAACTCGGACTGTTGGCACTGAAATAGTTATAGAATGCCAGCCCATCGACGATGCCGTCGCTGTTAGGGTCATTCTGCTGCAGATAGCTTTGCGAATTTGGATTGCCGAAAACACCTCGCATCTGCCGCGTTTTGGTGCGGGTGTAGTCGAGGTTGAAGAAGAAGGCACGAGACCGCGAGAACGGGCCAATACCCCCCCGCTGATCCTGAAACCATGTGCCGTTGTCATTGTAAGTCTGTTCGTACATGGATCCGTATGGGGAACCAGCGGCAGTCGGGCCACCCGGGCTGGGCAGATATCCAGGCGGCACAGCGGCCTGCGGGGGAGCATACTGCGCCGAAGCTGCGCGCCCCGCTGAGAGCATCAGTAAAAAGGGCACAACTGCCCTGAATGAGTGCCGAATCCGCATTGATCCATTCCTGGAAAAGCTGCAGTGAGCCACTGCTTTCGCGTGGTTGCCGCCATCAGGACGACAGATCGGAACAGAATGCTGCCCAAACTGGCGCACCTGACGGTGTTATCGCTGGTATCGGTTCGGCCGTCTGTGAAACTGTACCGATTGTTCCGAGCATGACTGCTTTTCCGGTTCTGTCGCCTGTGGCGGTCATTCCGGCAACAAACATCAGCAAAACCTGCCGCTGCCCCGGAACAAAGTGACCCGGCTGTCACGATTTGGCAAGTTCCAGCGGAACGTGTTCCGCAAAACCGCCACTGGCACGCGGCCGATGTCAATCAGCCGGTGCGGTCACGCCGCCGACACGCTCGCCGTCGGCGACGAGCCCAAGGACGACGCCCGGCAGTGCCTCGACGGCCTCCGCTGGGAGCCGCGTCCCTTCGACGTGGCCATCGAGGCGGCCGTGGTCGGCCAGGGCGACCTCCGGGTGCGGTTTCCCTCCCCGTGCGACGGCGGCGCCGAGTGCAACCGCGACGTCTGGATGGAGTGGTACCGGGCCCGCGACGCGGCT
>JBJTOM010000433.1:0-12687 GCA_046074585.1 Planctomycetota bacterium
CCGCGACTCCCGCGTTCCAGGCGGCCCGTGCAGGGACTGTCCCTGCTGGCGACACCAGAGCAGCGTCGGCGAAGTGCCGGAACACCCCAGTCTCTACGCCCCCAGAGGCTGCAGGGACTGTCCCCGTCTGTTCTGACACCGCCAGCAGAACCAACGCCAAACTCCCAATCCCCCCATCCGCCACAAACGGCAGAAACAGAAATCCGCGCGGCATTCCCCAAACCAATCCCTGCCGCGACTCCCGCGTTCCAGGCGGCCCGTGCAGGGACTGTCCCTGCTGGCGACACCAGAGCAGCGTCGGCGAAGTGCCGGAACACCCCAGTCTCGCCGTCACCGGAGGCTGCAGGGACTGTCCCCAAAAGGACTTCTTTGTCGGTGGCAGCATCTGCCACCGACGTCCGGCCCCCTCTCCGAGCGGAGAACGTGCGAGACATTGCCATTCCCGAAGCTGAGGATCAATTTTTCGATGCTTCGCAGTGAAAATGCGTATTTTGAGCAAACCTGTCGGAATTTACTTGACTTTGCCCTGCGAGCTTAGCCCCAAACCCCCGCGTTTACTCTTTGCCGAAATCACAAAAGCGTTTAGATTTTCTCCGCCATCAGTTGCCCTGTTCTCCAACGCCATCACGTTCTCGCTGACGCGGTAAAAGCCATGACGGATTCACGTACGCTGCACGGAGCCCCTGCCACCCTGCCTGACCGCGTTGAGCGATCACCAGTCCTGCGAGAACCACTTCCGCCTGGGAGTCCGCTGCCAGGGGTTCCGGAATTCATTCCGGCCCGTGGACTGCGGAGTGCGAACATGCAGACGGTGGGAGCCTCTCTGTTCCCGGGAAATGCCCGCATCGACGGTACGCTTGAACGACATTTGCGTCTTGACGATGGCGATCTGCTCGTACTGCACGACGATACCCCTCGCGGCTGGGAGCGTGGTGACCACGCGGTGCTGCTGCTCCATGGCCTTGGCGGCTCCCATCAGAGCGGCTACATGGTGCGTATCGCCCGCAAACTTTCGCGACTGGGCGTTCGCTGCTTCCGCCTGGATCATCGGGGCTGTGGTGCCGGCAGCAGTCTGGCTCGCCAGCCCTATCATGCCGGTCGCATTGACGACATTGCCGCTGCCGTTTCGCTTCTTGAACGCCTTTGTCCGGGATCACCGATCTCAATTGCCGGATTTTCCATCAGTGGCAACATGCTGCTGCGTTACCTGGGCGAGTATGCAGACGCACTTCCATTCAGCCTGTTCCGCGCTGTCGCTGTCTGCCCGCCTGTGGATCTGCACCACTGTGCCTCCAGACTGGCCCAGTCTGTCTCCGGCCAGCGTTACGACTGGTACTTTACGCGACGACTCATCAGCCAGATTGCCTCGTCACCTCAGTGGGACGACAGCCTTCCGATCGCTCGCTCACGCCGACCGCCACGACGACTCTATGACTTTGACGAACTCTACACGGCGCCGGCGTCCGGTTTCCCCTCGGCTGATGAGTATTATGCAAGTGCGTCAGCAGCCCCGGTGGTCTCACGAATCCGAGTCCACACCACGATTCTTGCATCCGAGGATGACCCCGTTGTCTGCTCCACGCCTCTCAGACGGCTCTCCTTTCCAGCCAACGTCCGCCTCTGTCTGACCCGCTTTGGCGGGCACCTCGGCTTCATCGGGCAGCCTGGAATTGATCCCGATCGCCGCTGGATGGATTGGCGCACCATTGAATGGCTGCTGGAATAAGGCAGCCCGAGACCGACCGCGGCCGGGAGTATCCAGGGAAACAGCCCGTCGGAGCCGGCCACCATGCTGAATCGTTCCAGAACTCTTCACTGCGTGCTCTCGGCTTTGACCATATTCGTCGTTGTCGGTCTTGTGCCTTCGGCCGACACAGTCGCCGTCGCCCAATCGTCGCGACTGGAACTGGGGCGGAGACTGCAGCGGTTTGAGAAGGCATGGGAATCAGCCGCGCCGGAACGCCGTACAGCGTCGGTCCCACCCCTGAAGATGGCTGTCAACAGCTTCTTCAGTCTGCGACTGGCAGAAGCCGGTCGCCAACTCGACAACGCGTGGATAGCGGTCCGCGGGCCTGCAGACGCTCCAACGGCCCTTGAACAGTCTGTCATCGGACTTCAACTCCTTCCCGCCCCCGTGTGTGCCGATGGTCTTCACACCGGACTGCGGCTCCAGCTCAAACCGTTTTATGACATTTCCCCTCCGCTGCCATCTTCTGCCTTACTGATGCTGGCCATCCATGATGACACCGGCAAAGTTCTTGCCGAGAAATCCTTTCCCGTGAGCGAGGCAGTCGATGGTGCTGACTGGGAACTCTCTACGCTTCCAGCGGGTGATCATACGCTGAAAGCCCGAATTCAGGATGGCTCGGATGCCTCAGCACACTACCGCCTCCCCGATTGCACGATCAGCCGCATCCCAGAATTGACATCCCGGCTCGAAAAGCTGCAGATGGTCGCAAAATCAGCGACTCCTGCTTCGGATGATCTGCGTCAGTCCGTAGTGCATGCGACCATTAAGACAACAGTCGCCACCGTTGCTGCACTCCAGCAGGGCAGGCTGCAGGAGACCGACTATCCGATCTTCGACCGCCTGGCCCTCGCAGAGAAACTCATGGCAGAATCGCAGCCGTCTGATCTGCTCCTCGAACACTCCCGGTCTCGTGACCTGTGGCTGACGCTGGCTAATGGCAGCAAAGCCGTTCCCACCCGCATTCGCAGTCCTCGTGAATCCACTGGACCGCTTCCAGTGCTGTTTGTGTTTCACGGGGCAGGGGGGAGCGAGAATATGTTTTTCGAGACCTATGGCGCCGGTCGTACGATCCGCGAAGCCGTCAACCGCGGCTGGCTTGTTGTTTCTCCAGGCCAGGGACTACTCGGACTTGCTCTCGATGTCCCCGACATGCTCAGTGCCCTTGAACCCTGGTTTCCGATCGATCGAACACGCGTGATGCTGCTGGGACATTCCATGGGAGCGGCACAAGTGATTCGACAGGTACAGCGACATCCGGAAACAGCCATCGCCGCTGTTGCGCTGGGCGGCGGTGGTCGCTTTGCTGCTCGCCAACCGCCCTCCGCCACCTGGTTTGTAGCCGCCGGTGAAGAAGACTTCGGACGACCAGGCGCACGTCAGTTGCACCAAAGCCTTGTCAGCGCCGGTATTTCCAGTACCTGGCGCGAATATCCCGATATCGAACACCTCGCCATCGTCCAGGCAGCAATTCCTGACGTCTTTCAGTTTCTTGACGAGACCCTGACAGGTCGCTGAGCAGCCAATCGCCTTTTCAGTCGCAGCGAATTCCCCACGACAGTCAGATCACTGAACCCCATTGCCAGGGCGGCCCACAGTGGTCCGGACGATCCCAGCAGTCCGGCTGCGGCCGCTGGAATCGCCACAACGTTGTAGACAAATGCAAACATCAGATTCTGCTGAATGGCCGACAGGGTCAGTCGCGACAATTCCACAAGGTCAGCCACCGCCTCAATTCGATCTCCCGGTATCACCACGCTCGCCGCCTCGACGGCAGCCGCCGTCCCCGATCCGATCGCCACTCCAACTCCGCACTCCGCCAGCGCCGCAGCATCGTTCAACCCGTCGCCAACCATCACCGATCCTGCACCAAGGCTGCGGATTCTGTTCAGCTTTTCTTCCGGGCTCGCATGCGCCATCACACGTGATTCTGAGATCCCCAGTTTCGCAGCAACATTTCGAGCGGTTTCAAGGCGGTCGCCTGTCAGCATCGCAGACTCGACGCCCATCATCCGCAATCGCTGCACGGCTGCATCCGCATCAGCACGCACAACATCCGCGACCTCAAACCGCGCAGCAGGAATGTTATTCAGGAGCACCCGCGCCGTTGCACGTTCGTCTCGAAGAATTGCAACTCGCTGCCCCTCGACGACCGCAGTCACGCCCAAACCCGGCAACGCCCTGAACTCCTCCGCATTCCCCACCTCCAGCCCCCGCTGCCGTGCTGCACGGACCACCGCCGCTCCAATCGGATGCTCACTCGATGACTCAGCCGCTGCCGCAAGTCTCAACACCTCCAACTCTTCAAATCCCGACTCCGTCTCCAGCCTCACCAACTCCGGACGACCGACCGTGAGGGTTCCCGTTTTGTCAAAAACCACCAGTTGAGCTCTGCCGATGTGTTCAAACGCCGCAGCGTTTCGAATCAGAATTCCCCGACGACTGGTTGCGCCAGCCCCCACCATCACTGCCATCGGTGTTGCCAGCCCCAGCGCACAGGGACAGGAAATAATCAACACCGTCACCGCGGAAATTAAACCTGACTCCACCTGTCCGCAGAGTCCCCACACCACTGCCGTCAACGCGGCAATTCCCAGGACCAGCGGAACGAAGACAGCAGAGACCTCGTCAGCCAGTCGCTGAATGGGCGCTCGACTGGACTGAGCCTCCTGAACCAGAGCCGCGATCTTTGTAACCGTCGTGGCCTCTCCACTCGTCGTGGTGCGAATCACCAGCCGCCCTGTTGTATTCAGACCGCCCGCCGGGACCACGTCACCTGATCGCCGCTGTACCGGGAGTGACTCACCTGTCACAATCGATTCGTCGACATCCGACTGCCCCTCTTCGACCACGCCGTCCACTGGGATTCGTGCCCCGGGCCTGATCAATAATCGCTGACCCATCCGTACGTCGTGAGTTGGCACGGTGAGTACCCCGCCATCCAAACGCAGCAGCTCACACGATTCCGGCTGCAACTGCAATAACTCGCGCACTGCGGAACCGGCACTCGCCGAAGCACGCGATTCCAGCCAGTGGCCCACACTTACAATCGCCAGCAATCCTGCAGCTTCAGAAAAATACTGTGGCAAATCCGGTCGAAACACAAGAACTCCAGCCGACCAAAGAAATGCAGAACCCGCCCCCATCGCAATCAGCGTGTCCATGTTGGTGCTGCCACGACGCAGCGCCCCCAGCGCCGACCGCAGAAACTCAGACCCCACACTGCACATCACAGTCAGCGAACCCGCCCCCGTCACCCATGGCATCCATACGGGATGTGTATGCAGAGCTGTCAGCATCCAGTGCGTGCATTCCAGCGGCAGCCACAGACTCAACCCCCGGATCGCACGGCGACGCCAGATCAACTCCGTTGCTGCCTGACGTCGTTCCACTTCAGAATACACCACATCGCCACCTGCGAGTTCCGCACCAAATCCCCGGGAGCGAATGACATTCAGGACCTGCGGGAACACAGCGGCTCCACACGTGACATTCGCCAGTCCCGTTGTGAGATTCACACTCGCCGAATTCGTGAGCCCTGACTGCTCCAGTGCCCGCTGCAAACCAGCTGAACAGCCTGCACAGGTCATTCCTGTCACCCGCACCCTGTAGGTCTTCGCTTCAGTCGCAACCTGCACCATCTCATCATCTCCAGACTGTTTGCGCTACCGACGCAAGCCTCCCGGCAGACTTCCTGTCTCCGCCAGTCGCCGTCGGAAGTATTCCGCTCGATCTGTCAGTTCCCGCAAGGCAAGATCCTCCTGCCCAATCCGCCGACACTCCTCTTCAAGTCCGGGAAACAGTCCATCAGACAGCCGCACAACCGCCAGCTGGTCGGAAAGCTTCCGAATTCGTCTGTTCAGGCCACTTTGCAGTTGCCGAATGAACAGCAGCAAGAGCAGTCCCGACCAGAAAATCAGGAAAAACACGGCAGGAATGTAAAAGTCAATTGTCAGCAACGGTTCCGGCACTGCTCTGGCCCCCACAATCGGCGCGAGGAATGAGCTCCAGAAAAAATTATGTCCCATGCGCAGGAGCACGAACAGCGGATAAGTCAGAAAGACAAGCTCAGCAATTGCCCGCATTCCAAAACCGGAATGCCGAGCTGCCAGATCTCCGATCACCTCATCCACCGCTCGCCGTGCATCACTCAGGAATCGTTCCTCCAGCAACAGCGCCTGCTGGCGAAGATGCTGTAAATCACGCCCCTGCGAAAACTCGTCTGCCTCCAGCTGTGCACTGCGTACGTAACCCGCCAGCCGCAGTCGCGCTTCCTGCAGCTGACTGTCGTCCGGTCCCAGTTGAGCAACTCGTTCAAGCCCCGACTCAGCGGTCTGCTCCTCCGCTCGCGCTCGAAGCCATCGGGCACTCTGGACGGCACCAATCAGAGCCACCTGGGCAGTCGTTCGTGCCCGAAAAAAACTTAGCGAAGCCAGCAGACTTCCAAATCCCGTATAGAACCGCAACATCCCGGAAAACGGGCTGAAGCCCCATCGCTCCGTCACCGCCTCCAGCAGTCGTCGCTCCCACAAACTGCGGCTCTGCAACAGTTGCTCGGCCAGTTGACTGCTCATTCTCTGCAACTGCTCTCGACGCAGTTCCTGCAGGATATCCTTCAGCCGC
Source organism: Planctomycetota bacterium (assembly GCA_046074585.1). GTDB lineage: Bacteria > Planctomycetota > Planctomycetia > Planctomycetales > Planctomycetaceae > SXXK01. The sequence goes on from JBJTOM010000433.1 coordinate 6,371, forward strand.
TCCACTTCCGGCAGAACCTGATCGTACTCCTGGCGACTCAGTCGCAGCGTCTCTTCCAGCAGATCCAGCAGATTCGCCCGCCGCACTGAAACCCTTCGCGCTGCCCCCAGCTGACTGCTCAACAGCTGCTGCAATCGACCGAACTCTCCACTGCCCCCCACACCGCGCTGCTGTTCCTGCAGGGCCAGCCTTGAGTCCACGAAGAACATGTCCGTCACCTGGTATCGCTCGGACAGGACTCGCATCCAGTCCTCGCGAATATCCACGTCCTGATCTGCATGCGTCTGCACAAACACAATCCGACACCCTGCTGCCGCCTCCAGCAGTTCCTCGGAGATCCTTGCGCTGCGATATTTCTGCTGAGTTGATACGTACAGAAGCACATCGCAGTGCGGGAGGATTGCGCGGAGCCTCGACAGATTGCTTCCCGGCTCTGCTCCCTCACTCGTATCCGGGTCCGGACAATCAATCAGAATCAACTCCCGCAGCACCGGTGCGTCCACTCGCCGCACCACAAAGTCCTCACCCTCGAAACGCGTCCCCCGCAATTCAAAGCCCGGATGAACCAGCAGCACCGGAGTGATCGTGGTGGGCCGCTGACGTCCGCTGGCTGTCGCCTCCTGCCCCACCAGGGCGTTCACCAAAGTGCTCTTGCCAGTCCCTGTTCCGCCAAATGTCGCCACAACCAGCGGAGTCTCCAGACGCACGCGGAGCGTCTGCACGCGATCGAGTACCTGGCGTGCCAGTCCACGCGCGCGCACCGCCGGTTCCCATCCCACATGCCCATCCACCCAACGCCGCACGCGGGCCGTCAGGTCGTCCACGTCGTAGAGGAGCGACAAATGCTGCAGCTCCCCGGAACACGCCGCCCACTCATTGCCACCCGTCACGCCTGCTCTCCCCCCTGGGTTCCGTCACCAACTTCCTGCAATTCCTGTTTCAGTCCCGCCACATGCAACTGCGCGTCGCGCCACTCCTGACTCTCGCGCAAGCCCGCAGCCTCCCGCAGATCCTCCGCGAGACTCCCCAGCAGCTCACGCTGCAATCGTTCCATCAGCCAGTTGCCCCGCCGCGCGAAATACTCATCCTGCAGTCGCTGAAACCACGCCTGCAGTAAACTTGCCCCCGAACCCGCAGCCGTAGAAACCGCCGCCTCCCCGGCAACCGCGGCCGCAGCACCCCCAGCCACATCCGCAACCACATGTACCAGAGTAGAGGCCGCTGCATGTCCGATCGCTGTCGCAGCAAACTCACCAGCCGGCCCAAAGCCCAGAGAAAAAAACACCACACTCGCCACCGGACGCAGCGCTGCGGACACATTGCCGGCGTGACGACACAACAGAAATGCGTCCGGTCGCTCCCGCTGCATCCGCCGCATCTGCTCGTCAATCACCTCCCGCAATTCACGGTCAAAGTCCACTTCCAGATGCTGGCGGCGCAGCAAATCCAGCAGACCGCTGCGCACCTCACCGGACAGCAACTTCCCCGCCCGCTCGCGAATCACCGGATGCCCCGACTCCGCCAGCCATGACAGACGTTCAAAGACATCCTCCAGCACCCGCAGAATCGCTGACCACTCCCGCTGACGATAGACATCCACATCCTCTGCCACCGGCCCCTGAATCACTCCCCGCAACGCCGTCAAAGGTCGCAGCACCAACCGCCCCGCCGCGCTGTAAGCACTGTTGATCGCCCTTGCCCAGCCCGTCTGGTGCTCCCGCCACCAGTCGCGAATCCCGGTACTGAACACCGCTCCGCCGGGAGACGGCCAGTCACGCACCGAAATCAATCCCTCCACCGTCAATCGCTGCGCTGCCCGTCTGAGATCATCGCTGGCCAAACCCAGTTCCTGCAGCCACGCCGGAACCCCGCGGACCTCATGCAACAGTTCCTCCAGCGAACCCCGGAGCGATCGAATTCTCAGCTCTCCAAAACGCAGGCGTGCAAGCTCCGCGCCAGGGTGGACAACCCGCTGCAGATCAATCTCCTGCCCGGAGTTCTCTGCGTTCGCCAGCCCCTCCGCCGCAAAACGCCGCTCGAAAAACGGCAACCGCAGTTCCTCAGCTGCACGCCGATCGGCAGGGGCCACGAAGACCGATTCAGGACGCAATCCGGTTTCCCGTGAAAATGTCTGCAGCCACACCGGCCAGTATGGCTCGTCGTCCGGCAGATGCAGCTGATTAAAAATGACCAGTGCTGAACGCCCCTCGCGAGCACCGCGGCGAAAGAATTCCTTCACAGCGGCATCGTTGTATTTTTGTTGAGTCAGCACAGCAATCAGAACGTCCGCGCTCCGACGCACCGCATCCGCCCGCTGCCAATTCACACGAGCGTCGCTGTCGATGTCGGGGGTGTCGAGCACCAGCAGCCAGTCAGGGAGTTCCGCAGCCGCTCGCCAAAACAACAGGTTGCGATCCGTGTCCTCAAGCGCCCCTTCCGCTGATTCCCACCGACGCAGTTCAAAATCCGGGAAAATTCTCTGCAGCCGCTGCGGATCCGCAAACCGCCCCGGCACAAGACATGTCGGGTGTCGCGTCCCCGACGCCAGCGGACTTACGGCACTGGCGCGGCTTCCCACAAGATGATTAAACACCACACTCTTGCCAATGTTCGTGCCCCCCACCACAGCTGCCACCAGCCATCCCGTGGCTTCAAGCTGCGGCACCAGCTTTTGTCGCAGCAGTTCATACCACTCTCGGCCTGACAGCTCAGCCAGGCCGAGTAACCGCCCGCGCTGCTGAAGCCCCTGCACGGTGGACAACAGACCCTTTGCGTGCGCCCCACAAGCCTGCAATCGCTGCGATGGCCCAGACTGTTCCGACATTCCACACCAGATTTCATTCCGCTCACAAACGAGGTTCGGCACCCGCTTTCATGGCGGCTGCAGCAGCGGCGACATCCCCTGCCAAACGCAGCGATTCTACGGATCCCGGATCAGACTACCTACCATGAATTCGGAAAATCGAGGGGAATCCGCGGGCAAAATCATTTGCGGTATGCTGGACTTCCAATCCTTCCATCAATCTGACGAATCAGGCTCCCTCAGGTCAGCCCCAGCCACGCACTGGCTCGCGGCACCCGCCGCAGCACCGCCCACTCCAGCAACAGCACCGCCGCCAGCGACGCCGCAAACAGCGGGAAACACAGGCCCAGCACCAAAATCGACAGCAACAGCCCCCCGGTTGCGCGACCATGACCGGCGGACGGAGCTCCAAGCACTCCCGGCTCACGCCGACGCCACCACATCACCACAGCACTCACAGACAGCAACACCAGCCCCGCCGTTGTCAGTAAACCCAGAGCCACATTCAACCATCCAAACAACTGACCTTCGTGCGCTGCAATCCCATAGCCCACAGCCCGGTCGATCCAATGTCGCTGAGAGAAATCTTCTCGCTTCACTATCGCGCCTGTCATCGCGTCCAGCTCGACCGTGACCCGCCGCGGACGGTTCTGCGTCTCCGACCTGCCCGTCCATGTCCGCGAACGACCGCCCGGGGCCGCAAGCAACACCGGCGGCTCAAGTTCCAGTCGCCTCACCGACTCCACCATCGCATCAAGCACCTCAGCGGGAGGCAGCTTCGAGACGTCCAGTCCGCCCGTGCCGGCTCCCGAACCATGCCCGGCATGTCCACCAGCAGCCTGCACCGGCACATTGTCACTCTTTGCTGCACTGCCGTTGGCCCAGTCCTGACGAACTGCAGCTGTCCCCGTCAGTTGTCGCACCTGGCGAAAATAATCACCCCAGAACTTCGCCCACGGCAGTCCCGTCAGGAGCAGAAACAAGGCCAACCCTGTGATCCACATCCCCGTGACAGCGTGCAGATCCCGCCAGAAGAGCCTCCGCCCCGATCGCAGCCTTGGGTACAACACGCCAGCCATCCCGTGGCGATTTCGCGGCCACCACAGAAACAAACCCGTCAACAGCAGCACGATCGTCCAGCAGGCCACCGTCTCCACCAGATTCGATCCTCGGTCCCCCATCAGCAATTCGCCATGTAACCGAAAGAAAAACCGCATCACCCGATCGTCCTCCGGAATCCAGCCAAGGACTTCCAGCCTCCCGGGATGCACGAAGGTCCGAACTGACCGCCCCTCCGCCCGCACCGTCACTCGCAGGGCACTGTCTGCAAACTTCGGAAGTTCGCAGCTGACGAAGGCAGATCCTGGAAAGGCGGCCAGCGCGGCAGCAATCTGACTCGAAGCCGGCTGTCGCTTCCCCTGCACGTTCAGACCGTCATAATTCCGTTCAGTCCACGCTTCGATCTGCGGCCGAAACAGGTAAACACACCCCGTCAGCGAGAGAATAATCACAAACGGCAGACACAGCAACCCCGCATAAAAATGCCACCGCCACACTGATCGATAGTCCGGCCAGAAGTTACCAACCACGTTCGATGTTCCCTGAAAAGTGACCAACAACACGGACCACTGCCGGCGAATCCGCGAAGAACGCCCGGACAGACTTGAGCGAGCCCCGCGATCCACTCGGCAGTGGCCGTGTATTCCTTCAAAAGTCGCCCAACACCTCGCCACCATTGCGGCTGTGCAGGCCCCGGTGCACAAACGTGTCGATGTTGTCGCTGAGCAGCCTGACGGAACCATCCGTGAGCAGCACCTGGGCACCACCCGTGTGCCAGCTCCGCGGTCCAAAAAAGCCCGTGAAGTGCACCACTACGTCGGGAATCCTGCTGTTCGGAGTTGTGTAGCCGTTCGTCAGGGTGCTCACTGCACCCGAATGAGCCCATGAAACGCCACGCCCTCGCAACGCGGCGCTGGACGCCCCACGCCACGCCGTCTTTTGCGGCCAGATTACCGCCAGATCCGGATTGAGAATCACCCCGTCGGGACCATTCACCCAGCCTCCGCCGGATCCCGCCAATCCCTGAACCGACAGCAGATTCGCGCTCACCCCGGCGGACCCGTTGAGCGTCATCTGGTAGTTGAACTTCGGGAGCGTGCCGGCGGGCAGCGTCATATCAGGGCCCACACTGCGAATCGATTCACTCATGCACACCGTATTCGATGTGCCATCGGTGACATCCCGAAGCCGGACGCTGGAGTTTTCGAAGACCAGTCCATCAGTCGGCCAGCGAAGGTCGTAGTTGGCGTCCCTGCCACTGCCGTAGCTGAGCATGTAATTCACACCCGCAAAGGAGGCGCCGCCCGCTCCCTGATTGATTGTCGGAGCCGGATCGCTGGGACATAGCATCACCTGCAGTGGTGTTGCAAAAGCCGCTGCAAACTGTGGATTGGGGACCAGATTATTGAATGGGCCGGTGAATGCTGGCTGAGTGAAATCAAGCAGGTTCTGCAGGCTGGCCTGCTCCATATACGGGAGCAGCCGGGCCTGTGGCGAAAACCCCTGAACATTCGGAAGATAGTTCTGCGCATTCGTGAGCGGAAACATTCCAAAAGTTCCCTCGTAATTATGCAGTGCCAGGCCAAACTGCTTCAGGTTATTGCGACACGAGGTCCGTCGCGCCGCCTCGCGCGCCTGCTGAACAGCAGGCAACAACAACCCAACTAAAATCGCAATAATCGCGATGACCACTAACAACTCAATCAGCGTAAATCCGCGCGCATGTCGAATCGGAGACATCAGAACGCCCCTTGATCAACAGCAGTTCCATGGACCGCCAGCGACAGACGCCGCGCGATCGTGATGCATCTGCTGGAATACCCTCGAACAAACACCCTGAATCGAACCGCGGCCAGGCCCACACCCGACAGCAGCGACAGACAGGGACATGATCGGCGTGGACGTGAGCGGCGTTCGACACTGAGAGTGCCGGGTTACGGTTGCGATCCGTCGTAATGGATCGTAGCCAGCCACCGTCGGGGTCAGGAGCACCCGACGGGCAAACGCTTCACGCTGCGCCGAAAGCCTTCAGACACCACGGATTCGCGGCGGAGGCACGGGAGGACACGCGGGGGTGTCCGGGAGCGTTTCTGAGGTCGTTATGAACAGGAGTTCAGGTCCGTCACCCTGCGATTCAATCTGCGGGCTCGCAGAGACCATCATCGTTGACAGCACAGCGAGTGTCAGACTGATGCCGCGGCACTGCAGAGCCCGGATGGTTGAGACCAATCGGACTGACAGGCCGCGTGAGCGGTGTGTTTGCGGGGTGGTGCAGCAGGCGACGTCTGCCGGCGTCGAGCTGCTGGTCTTTGTGCAGCAGTCTGAATCCTGAGTGCGCGTTCCCTGAGAGAAGAGTGCGGTCAGGAGAGTTAAAACGGTGCGACCATCGGAGGGGCTGTCGGTCGGCTGCCGTTCGTGCTGCGCGGCGTCAGCCACATACTGGGGCACTTTGACG
>JBJTOM010000434.1:0-48951 GCA_046074585.1 Planctomycetota bacterium
GCGTTTTGGCTGGGCGGAACGATTTCGCGAACAGAATAGTTGCCTCGGCCGAGGTGGGTGAAGCTGTAGTTGCCGGTTTCGTCGATGGCGGGTGTGAAGAAGAAGTCGAGTTGGGAGACAGTGGAGGGTTCACCGGCATCATGGACGCCGTTGGCATTGGTATCGAGAAACACGGTGACACCGCTGAGTCCGCGTTCACCCGGATCGCGGACACCGTTGGCGTTGACATCGTGGAACACGGTGCCGGAGAAGCTGAATTGGTGCAGATCCCGATTGCCGAAATTGACACCGGTGCGGCGTTCACCGTTCAGCAGCAGGAAGGATGTGAGCCCGGAAGGAAATGTTGTGGGGGAAAAGCCGGTTTGCAGGACCTGGCGGATGATGGTGTTGCCGTAGGGAAGCCCGTCGAGTGTCCAGTCGCCAAGTGCATTGCTGAGGGCGGTTGGTTCCTCGGGATTTCGGAGTCCGTCTGCGTTCAGGTCTGCAAAGATCTGCCAGCCTTCGAGCAGACTGTCGGTACTATTCAGGAGTCCATCTGCGTTGACGTCGTCGAAAACAACGCCGCTGACTGACCCCGGCACTGGTACCAGGTTATGGAAAGAAATCGTGCTTATACCACCGATGTTCACCGTGGTGGTGACTTTTTCCGGACGTCCGACAGACGGGATCCAGCCGGCAGGGAGGATTTCGGCGATGGTATGGATGCCGATCGGTACTTTCAGGAATTCCCAGGAGCCGTCGGCTGCGGACACCGTCGTGGGTTCATCGACCCCGGGAAGGCCGTCGTGATTCACGTCAATAAACACCTGAATGCCCGTCTGGGGACCTTCGGTGGCGGACTGCAGACCGTCGCCATTGGTGTCGTTCCAGACGACCCCGCGGATGGTGCCGACGCGTTCGCGCAGACCAAAATTAACCCCTGTACGATTTTCGCCGTTGAGGAGTCTGAAGGAATTGTAGCCGATGGCAGGGCTGGTGACGGCCCAGTTGGTTTGGGGAACGACACGCACGGTTTTTGTGCCATAGGGAAGCGGGTTGAACGAGTAGGACCCGTCTGCTGCAGTGATCTGCTGAGGCTCATCGACGTCGATCGTGGCGTTGTTGTTGGTATCGATGAAGACGGTCCAGCCGGCGAGCGGTGTTTCGGTGGCAGCGAACAGTCCGTTGCCGTCAGCGTCATTCCAGAGTGTTCCGGCGAGGTTGCCGGGGAGTGGTTGCAGGTTGTAGAAGTCGACGTTGTGGACTCCGTTGCGCACGACGATCGTGGGAACAACCGCAGGGCGTCCTTCAGCCGTGATGAATCCTGCCGGGACTGACTGGGTGACGGAGTAGACGTCGGCACGAATGTTCACGAAGGAATAGCTGCCTGTGGCGTCCGTTGTACGGACGGGTTCACCTGCATCGACGATTCCGTTGGCATTCAGATCAACCCAGACGTTCCGGGCAGTGAGTGGCACTTCGCCGGCGCCACGAAGTCCATCGCCGTTGGCGTCATTCCAGGCAATTCCCTGAATGGTGCCTACCTGAGGAATCCAGTTGCCAAAGTCGGCGCGGACGGAACCTCCGGCGGTGACTGTGACCGTGCGAAACTCGCGTGCGTTGAGCAGAGGAAACAACCCGCCAGCAGTGGCGCGGTAGGCTCCTACGGGAATCTCCTGAACGCGGATCGAGCCGGCGGGAACGCCGGCGATGACATAATCGCCATCGGCGTCAGCAATCGCCGCGGGTTCACCTGTGGTGAGCAGTCCGTCATTGTTGATGTCGGCAAACACAGTCCAGCCGGAAATACCTCCTTCAGTTGCATCCTTGATGCCGTTTTCGTTTGGGTCGTCGAAAATCGTGCCCACAATTTGACCATTTGTGACTGGGGCGGTGATCATGGGGAAGTCAGCCTTGACTTCGCGACGATCCCGCACGTTTACCGTTCGACTGGCGGTGAGTCCCGGGGGGGGAGTATAGCCGGGCTGGACGATTGTCATGACCCTGCGGGTACCTGCAAGGATTCCGGTGATGATGTATTTGCCCTGAGCATCCGTGGTGGTGAAGGCTTCGCCGGGGTTCAGGCTGCCATCGGTGTTGGCATCGACGAAGACCGTCCAGCCTGGCAGGCTGCGGTCGCCGGCGTCGTTGGTATTGTTGCGATTCACGTCGTCATAGACCTGACCGGAGATGTCGCCCACCAGGAGCAGACGTCGTTCGAGCAGTTCAGTATGACGGCTGCGACACGCGCGGCGACCGCGGATCGTCCGGGGAATTTCAGCGATCAGCAGCCTGTTTCGGATGGATCGGAGGACAGCGGCAAGCTTTTGCGTCATGATGCGGGGGCCTGGTGGGCGGGAAAAACAAAGATTCGGGGAACAATTTTTCGTTGCTGCCGGGGCTTCAGGTGTGAGTGACCAGAGGAGGGCAGGGCAGTGGCCGGACGTGCGACGCGAGCAGTGGTGCAAAACTTCTGCCATGTTTGCGAGGTTCTGCACTGAACGTTTGCTCAGTTCGAGTCACAGTATGCGAGTGTTGCGTTTCTCCAGCACGTGCTGGAGATTCGCCTTCCGGGAAATTGCTGTTGAATGAGTCAGTGGGGTGAGGGGTGTTCAGGTTCGTTGACAGCAATTTGAACAGGGCGCTCATGTCTCTGAGCGCGTTTCTTCGCATCCATCGGCTTTTTGAAGGTCCTCCAACGATCCCATGATTTCGTCTGTAGTTTTTGTCAGTTGTCTTTTTCACAATCCAGGGCTGGCCCGATGACACTCCCAGAATCTCTCGATATCGAATCCGGAACCGGTCAGCCGATCCGCTTGCCGCTGGTCGCTGGAATTGTGGTGTTGAGTTTCTGTTTCTGGGTGCTGCCGCGACCGGAGGGGATGAGTCCGGAAGCGCACCGTCTGACGGCTGCTGCGGTGCTGATGGCCGGGCTGTGGATCACGCAGGCGATTCCGATGGCTGCCACCAGTCTGCTCCCGGTGGCGCTCTTTCCGCTGCTGGGGATTCAGTCGGCAAAGGACACTGCGCGGGCGTTTATGGAGGACAGTTTGTTCCTGTACATGGGGGGCATGCTGATCGCTTTGGGAATAGAACGCTGGCAGCTGCATCGGCGGATGGCATTGACCATTGTGCGTTTGATCGGAGTCCGTCCGCGGCGTCTGGTGATTGGCTTTGGCTGTGCGACCTTTGGTTTGTCGATGTGGATCAGCAATACGGCCACGACGATGCTGATGCTGCCGATTGTCACTGCGCTGCTGAAGGTGCTTGATGAAAGTGACGGTGAGGCGATTGTGGGGAAGGATGCAAAACAATCTCTGACGGTGCCGTTGCTGCTGGTGCTGGCGTGGGGGGCCACGCTGGGGGGCATGGCGACACCTGTTGGCAGTCCCACAAACAGCGTGGCGATCGGGATTTATCGGAGACAGCTTCCGGACGCTCCGGATGTGTATTTTTCTGACTGGTTTCTGGCGTGCGGTCCGATTGCGCTGGCGTATCTGGCGGTGGTTCTGTTTTCGTTGACATGGAGGCTGCCATCGGCGGGGGCAGCTGACCAGAGGCTGGGAGAGGAGTTGTCTGCGCGCATGCGTGGGCTTGGACGGATGTCACCGGCGGAACTGCGAATGCTCCTGATCTTTATGTTGACGGCCATTTTGTGGGTGTTTCGGGAACCGCTGGTGATTGGCGACGTGCAGCTGTTTACGGGCTGGCAGAAGTGGTATGCGGCGTGTGCGGCGTGGTGTCTGGGTGAACCGGGATTGCAGCAGTCGCTGTCGGTGCGTGGGGCAATTTCTGACGCCACAGTGGCGGTGCTGATGGCTGTGCTGATGTTTGTGCTGCCATCCGGGACGGGCACAGTTAGGCAGCGATCGGAGCCGTTAATGAACTGGGAAACGGCGGTGAAACTTCCGTGGGATATGATTTTGTTGTTTGGCGGTGGGTTTGCGCTGGCGTCGGCTTTTGAGAGCACCGGGCTGGCGAACTGGCTGGCGGGCGTTCTGCAGGGTCCCTTGAGTGCTCAGCCACCATGGCTGGCCGTGGCCTTGATCTGTCTGATTCTGGTAATGCTGACGGAGCTCACGAGCAATGTGGCGACGGTGAATGCAATTCTGCCAGCGCTGCTGGCTCTGGCTGCGCCGCTGCAGATGGATCCACGGATGCTCTTTATCCCCGCGACGCTGGCAGCGAGTGCCGGTTTTATGCTGCCCGTGGGAACTCCGCCAAATGCCATCGTGTTCAGCACGGGACGCATTCCGGCCAGAGAAATGGCTCGCCGGGGATTTCTGTTGAATCTGGCCGGAGTTCCCCTGCTGACGGCCGGGACATGGTTGCTGATTCGACCGATTCTGGGCATTCGCTGAGGATTTGGTACCCAGGGTTTGGAATTTGCTGGCAGCTCGCTGTGATTCCGGAGGGACAGGCGGCGTTCAACACGATATAACTTCCTCCTGACTCGATGATTTCCCTGCGCGTGCAACTCGTCGGGACCGCGGCCTCGACTTGCTGTTTGCTTCCTCAGAAACCGGCAGAGTATCCATGAGATTCCTAATCCGGCTGGTATTGGTTCTGGTTGGTTTGTGCGGGCCCGTGTTCGGAGCGGATGAGCCGACGGCGGAGCAGGCGGAGTTCTTCCGTTCGAAGGTGCTTCCGCTGCTGGAGACGCGTTGCTTTGAGTGCCACGGAAATCAGGACGACATCGAAGGTGACCTCCGCCTGACCACGCTGAAAGACATGCTTACCGGGGGTGAAAGCGGAGCGGCGGTGGTGCCGGGTGACCCGGACCGCAGTCTGATTGTTCAGGCCGTGCGTTATGAAACCTTTCAGATGCCGCCGCGTGACAAACTTCCGGATCAGGAGATTGAGATTCTGGTAAAGTGGATTCGCGATGGTGCTCGCTGGCCAAAAGAAGAATCCAGCCCCCCGCCTGCCGCTGGGCGTCCGAGCAAATCAGCATTTCCCCTCCAGGAACGCAAGGCGGCTCACTGGGCCTGGCGTCCACTGGAACAGCCCGCTGTTCCTTCGGTTCAGAATGTCTCCTGGCCATCCACGGACGTCGACCGTTTCATCCTGCAACCGCTGGAGGCGGTCAGATTAACTCCGGCCCCTGATGCGGCTCGCACAGCGATCCTGCGACGACTCTCCTTCGATATCCTCGGGCTGCCGCCCAGTCTGCAGTTGCAGGACCAGTTTCTCGCGGATCCCAGGCCACTCCCGGAAGCAGTGGCTGCTGTAGCCGATCAACTTCTGGCGTCGCCGCAATTCGGAGAACGCTGGGGCCGGCACTGGCTGGATCTGGTGCGCTACGCAGAAACGCTGGGCCACGAATTTGATTTTCCGCTGCCGCATGCCTGGCAGTACCGCGACTACGTGATTCGTGCTCTGAATGCGGACGTCCCTTACAATGAGTTCGTCCGCGAACACATTGCGGGTGACCTGCTGGCCGAACCGCGGCGACATCCGGAACGGGGCACAAACGAATCCATCATTGCCACCGGCTTCTGGTATCTGTGTGAAGACAAACATGCGCCGGTCGATGTGCGTCTGGAGGAAGCGTTTCGGATTGACAATCAGATTGACATGTTTGGTAAGGCATTTCTGGGACTCACCATTGCCTGTGCACGGTGCCACGATCACAAATTCGATGCCATTTCCACCGAAGACTACTACGCTCTGGCGGGCTTTCTGCAAAGTTCCCGACGACGGATCGAATGGCTGGACCCTGGTCAGCAGCAGGAACAGCGACTGGCAGAAATCCGTCGGCATCAGCAGGCAGCAGATGCCACCCTCAGCAGCGGACTGCAGACCTGGACCCCGGAACTGCTGAAACAACTGGTCCTGGCTGCACTCGACGACGCCATTCCCCTGTCCGGCCCGGCAACGACCGCTCACCGTGATGCGTTCCGCACGGCTCTGGCTGCTCCGGACAGTCTGCTCCCCTCCAGTCCCCTGGCGCCCATTGCCACACTCGCCAAAGCCAGGGCCGCTGGCGATCGGGCAGCGGCGATTGCTGCGTGGCAGGCAGCAATCCTTCAGCGTTTGCAGAGGAATCAGCCACCTGCACCAGAAAGTCCCAGTGCGTGGCAGGTGCTGGCCGATCTGCGTGCCGGCGTTCCCGACGGCTGGTTCGTGTGGGGCCAGGCATTCGACGGGCTTGTTCCTTCACCCGTGACACATCCTGCCCCCCTCGCGAACGAGAAGACTCCGGGTTCTCCGGGCGCGGCCCTTCCTGCCAGTCTCCCCAGGGGCCCTGCCGGCCCACCGAACGCCACTCCGCCCGCCATCAATCGCCAGTCCGCAACTCAGGCACGCTGGACCTGGCGGCAGGACGAATGCGTCCCTGGAAGTGGTGATGCGGTCAATTCTGCGATGCACGGTCCGGCATTTCGCGGGGCGCTGCATTCTCCGGAATGGGAGCTGCAGCACCCGGAAGTGCTCATTCTGGCAGCCGGCCGACAGGCGCGCGTGCGTCTGGTGGTGGATGGTTATGTGATGAATGAATTCACAGAGCTGCTCTTTGGCGGTCTGCGGCAGTCGATTGATACGGATGGCCAGTTTCGCTGGATTCGCATTGCAGGAGATCTGCGGCGCTATCTGGGTCACCGCTGCCACCTTGAATTCCTCGACGAAGGCGATGGCTGGTTCGCAATTCGTGAAGTGCGTCTGGTGCATCCGGGCCAGTCATTTGACGTGCCGGAGGAAGTACATCCGGTCAACCGACAGCTCGCAGCGGTACCTGCAGGTGACGATTTTCTGAAACTCTGGGCATCGACCGTGCAGTCCGGCGCCGCCTGGCCTCAGCTCGCTCGACAGCTGGGGCTGCTCCCCGCCGATGCCCAGACCAGCCTCACGCAACAGCTGACAGCCTGGCAACAGCTCGCTCCGCAGCCTGTCCCAGGTGATCCTGTTCTGGTGATGTGCGAGGGCAGTGGTGAAGACGAACGCATTTTCGTCAGGGGCAACCACCGCAATCTCGGGCCTTTCGCCCGCCGGCGACTGCTCACTGCACTGGATCAGGCGGCGCCGCTGGCCACGTCCAGCGGAAGCGGTCGTCTGGAATTGGCAGATCGGCTGCTTGCAGACGACAACCCTTTTCCCGCACGTGTCGCCGTGAATCGTGTCTGGCAGCAACTCTTTGGCCGAGGTATTGTCGCATCCGCGGACAACTTTGGGGTGCTTGGTGAAGCACCGTCGCACCCCGCACTCCTCGATCATCTGGCGACCGACTTCCGTCGTGATGGCTGGTCGCTGAAACGGCTCATTCGACGACTTGTCACATCCCGCGTGTATCTCATGTCCAGTCAGCGAAATCCGGATGCCTCCGAACGTGATCCGGCCAATATTCTGCTGCATCGGGCCAATGTCAGGCGGCTGGAAAGTGAAGCCATCCGGGATTCGATTCTGGCGATCTCCGGCCGGCTGGATCCTGCCATGTTCGGACCTCCCGTCCCTGTGTATCTCACTCCCTTTATGCAGGGGCGTGGCAGGCCTGGTGCATCCGGGCCGGTGGACGGTGCCGGGCGGCGCAGCATCTATCAGGCGGTGAACCGAAATTTCCTGAACCCATTCATGCTGACTTTCGACACCCCTCAGCCCGCCTCCGCTGTTGCCCGTCGCAGCCGCTCCAACGTACCGGCTCAGGCTCTGATTATGCTCAACAGCGAATTCCTGCATGGACAGGCTGACGTCTGGGCCCTGAAACTGGCCGAACAGCCGCCCGAGGTCGATCGGTTGAATCTGGCCTGGAGGCAGGCTTTCGGTCGTACCCCGGAGGCCGCAGATCGCCAGGCGGTTACGGCATGGCTGAGTCAACTTGCTGAAGAACGCAAGGTGGCCTCAGAGGAGCTGATGAAGGATAAAACCATTCTGACAGAACTGTGCCACGCGCTGCTGAACAAGAAGGAATTGCTTTACCTTGAGTGAGTGCGGCGCCGGATGTTTTGAGGAGTGGCGTTACAGTCCCAGGGCATCAGCCATGGAATACAGTCCGGGACGCTGGGCTGCGAGAAAGCGGGCGGCGGTGAGGCTGCCGAGTGCGTAGCTGTCGCGAGTATGTCCGCGGACGGTGAGGTCGATCGTTTCGCCCATCAGTCCGAAGACGATGGTGTGCTCGCCGACGTTGTCCCCGGTGCGTACAGCGTGATACCCGATCTCGCTGGCGGAGCGTTTTCCTGTTCGTCCTTCGCGGCCGTGAACGTGGTTCTGTTGACCCATCTGTTCGGCCACGATGCGACCGAACTGGAGTGCCGTTCCGCTGGGGGCATCTTCCTTGAACCGATGGTGCCGCTCGATGATTTCGACATCCACACCATCGGGGTTATTGCGAAGGATTCGAGCGGCTTCGCTGACGAGCTTCATGACCAGATTGACAGCGGTGCTCATGCTGGGCGCCATCAGGACGGGGGTGGTCTGAGCGGCAGCGAGCACGAGGGCCCGGAGGTCGGCTGGGATTCCTGTGGTGGCGATGACGAGTGGGATGGAGCGGGTTTCGCAGACCGGGAGCACGGTGCGCAGTCCGTCCGGGGTGGAGAAGTCGATGACGGCATCGACGCGGGTGTCGAGCGAGGACGTGATGGGGATGCCGCAGTGTCCGGCACCGGCGAGTTCCCCGCAGTCACGGCCCAGACTGGGAGAATTGTGGGATTCGAGTGCAGCAGCGATGTGCAGATCTTCGGACTGGAGTGCCAGAGCGACAACGCGTTGCCCCATGCGTCCGGCTGCGCCGTTTACGGCAATTTTCAGAGTCATGTGTGGAGGGGCCTGGATCAGCCGTTTGAGCGTTGGGAGAGGGGAACGTAATTGCGAACGGTAGCGCCGGTGTAGACCTGGCGCGGGCGGTAAATGCGGCTGGTGTCTTCATCCCGCTGTTCGCGCCAGTGAGCCAGCCAGCCGGGGAGGCGGCCGAGGGCAAACATGACTGTGAACATGTTGGTGGGGATGCCCATCGCGCGGTAGAGGATACCGCTGTAGAAATCGACGTTTGGGTAGAGTTTTCGGCTGACGAAGTAGTCGTCTTCGAGGGCAATTTTTTCGAGGTTTCTGGCGATATCGAGGAGTGGATCGGAGATGCCGAGTTCGTTGAGGACCTGTTCAGCCATCCTGCGAAGGATGGTTGCGCGGGGGTCGAAGTTCTTGTAAACGCGATGTCCGAAGCCCATCAGCCGGAAGTTACTGTTTTTGTCTTTGGCCATCATGACGTATTTTTTGTAGTCGCCACCATCGTCATGGATCAGCTGAAGCATTTCGAGGACGGCCTGATTGGCCCCGCCGTGCAGTGGCCCCCAGAGGGCGCAGATTCCGGCCGAAATGGAGGCGAAAATGTTTGCCCGGCTGCTGGCCACAATCCGCACGGTGGAAGTACTGCAGTTTTGTTCGTGGTCGGCATGCAGAATCAGGAGCATGTTGAGTGCTTTGACCAGCACGGGGTTAATTTTGTATTCCTCTGCGGGCACAGCAAACATCATGTGCAGAAAGTTTGCACAGTATGACAGTTCGTTGCGGGGATAGATGGTGGGCTGACCGATGGATTTTTTGTAGGCGTAGGCCGCGATCGTGCGGACTTTGGCGAGCAGTCGGACGATGTTGACATCGGACCGATCATCTTCAGTCCCGGGGTAGTAGGTGGACAGGGAGGCGACCATGGCGGAGAGGATGGCCATGGGGTGCGCATTGGGCGGAAAACCCTCGAAGAACTTCTTCATGTCTTCGTGGATCATGCTGTGGTACGTGAGTTCTGCGCGGAAAGCTCGGAGCTGTTCGGGGGAGGGGAGTTCGCCATACAGCAGGAGCCAGGCGGTTTCGACGAAGTCCGACTGTTCAGCGAGTTGTTCAATGGGGTAGCCGCGGTATCGCAGGATGCCGTTGTCACCATCGATGAATGTGATGGCACTTTTGCAGGCACCCGTGCTGTTGAAGCCCGGGTCCATCGTAATGGCGCCGGTTTGTCCGAGCAATCTGGTGATGTCGATTGCGGTTTCTTTTTCGGTACCGCGGATGACCGGCAGTTCCCAGGATTTGCCGTCGAGTGTCAGAGTGGCGCTGGACATTGAGTATTTTCCCTGGTAACCGGAGTTGTGACAGGGTCGGGGGCGCCGGCTGGCGGAGACTCGACCGGGATGCTGAACGGTGGGAGCGTGCTACGGTAACACGGATATGGCAAAAGTAAACTCCAGGCGGGATGGATGTTCAGATTCGGCACTGGAGCTTTACGGCTCAGACGTTGAGCGTTGTCTGCGGACCAGTTCGGACGCCGCTGTGGCCAGTTGCGTGATCTGCTGCCATGCTTCGGCCGCGATGAGTTCTTTTTTGGCCAGCCAGGAACCACCAACGGCAGGCACGTCAGGATCTGCCAGCCATTCCGGGAGATTTGCGGCTGTGATCCCTCCGAGTGGTATGTAGCGGACCTGCAGATGGGCGTAGGGGGCCTTCAGTGCAGCCAGCATCGGCAAGCCACCTGACGGCACCGCGGGGAAGAACTTCAGATCGCGGCAGCCCAGACCCACAGCGGTATCGATGTCCGTCGGCGTCATTACCCCCGGCGCAAACGGCAAACCGGCTTGACCGGCTTCCTGGATCACGGCGGGGTTGGTGCCTGGAGCGACCCCGAACTGGCCACCGGCTGCGACCACCTCCGCAATCTGACGTGGGTCGATGATGGTGCCTGCCCCCGCCAGCATTTCAGGAACGTCCGCCGCAACCGCTCGCAGACATTCAATCGCTGCGGGAGTTCGCAGTGTCAGTTCCATCGCAGTGACTCCACCGGCCAGGAGCGCCTTTGCCAGCCGCACGGCGTGTTCGGGGCGTTCTATCACGAGCACCGCAATGACCCCGGATTGACGAAGTCGCTGCCGCAGAGCGTCGGAAAAGGCTGGAGTGGCGGGGGAGCAGGGCAGGGAGGTGGACTGTGTCAAAGCAGGGAACTCCGAGTCTGTTTACGGGCGAATTTCGTCATTTCTGATTCCGAATTGCGCGAAATCGCAGCCAGTGGTCAGCGAGCACAAGAGCGACCATTGCTTCTGCCATCGGGATAAACCGAGGCAGCAGACAGGGGTCATGTCGGCCTTTGGTTCGGATCACTGTCGGCTCTCCGGCCCTCGTGATCGTCGGCTGCTCGCGAGCGAGGCTGCTGGTCGGCTTCACCGCTGCCCTGAGAATGATCGGCATTCCGGAACTGATCCCCCCCAGCATTCCTCCGTGGCGGTTTTCGGTGGTCACTACGCGACGACCGTCTGCGAGGCTTCCAGGTTGCTGTTGAGCACCCGGCGTTGTCGTGAAAAAATCGTTGTTCTGGCTGCCTCTCAGAGTCGCGCAGCCAAAGCCAATCCCGTACTCCACTCCCAGCACAGCCGGCAGGCTGAAGAGTGCTTTACCGAGATCTGCCTTGAGCTTGTCGAAGACAGGATCACCAAGCCCAGGCGGAATGCCGCTGCAGACAACCTCCGCGACGCCACCGATGGAATCCAGATCGCGACGGACTTCATCGATCAGGGCGATCATGGCGGGCACGGCCGCGTGGTCAGGGCAGCGGACGAAGTTAGGGCTTCCGTCTGCGAGGAATTCCACGGCCTGCGGAGTGACTTGTTCCGGATGTGGAATGTTGCCGGCGATCGCGCCGATCTGTCGCACATAGCTGACCACCTGACCACCAAACTCCGCTGCAATCAGCTTTTTAGCCACTGCCCCGGCTGCGACTCGCGCAGTCGTCTCGCGGGCGCTGCTGCGGCCACCACCGCGGTAGTCGCGAAAGCCGTACCGGGCATCAAATGTGTAGTCAGCATGACCGGGACGGTATTTGTCGCAGATGTCCGAATAATCGCTGCTGCGCTGGTCCGTATTTCGGATGAGCACCGCGATGCTGGTGCCGGTTGTGCGCCCGTCGAAGACTCCCGAAAGAATCTCCGGCTCGTCGTCCTCCTGACGCTGCGTGACCAGAGCGCTCTGGCCGGGGCGCCGCCGAGCGAGGTCGGGGCGCAGATCGTCCTCACTTAAAGGAAGCCCCGGCGGGACTCCGTCGATGATCACCACGTTCCCGGGACCGTGGCTCTCACCAGCCGTGGTGATGCGGAACAGAGTTCCGAATGAATTTCCTGGCATGGCAGCAGCTTTCAACGGCTTAACAGCAGTTTCATTTCCCGAACAGCGCGTTCCAGCCCCACCATGACGGCATGCGAAATAATCGAATGCCCGATGTTCAGTTCATGCACTCCGTGGATTCCGGCCACGCGCTGCACGTTCTGATAGTTCAGACCATGCCCCAGATTGACAATCAATCCGCGGGAAACTGCGAATAAGGCCGCTTCGCGAATGCGGTCATACTCCCGCTGTCGGTCCGCTGCACTTCCGGCGTCGGCGTAGCTGCCAGTGTGGAATTCCACCGCGGGTACGCCAAGTTCTGCCGCACGCTCCACCTGAGCCACATCCGGATCAATGAACAGGCTCACCTGAATTCCGGCACCCTGGAGCTGGTCTGCGCACTGGCGGATGCGCTGTGTGTGTGTGATCACGTCCAGGCCACCCTCCGTCGTGATTTCCTCGCGACGTTCAGGCACCAGTGTAGCCTGATCCGGGCTGATTTCGAGGGCGATGCGGGTGATTTCATCAGAAACAGCCATCTCGAAATTCAGTCGCGTGCGAATCATCTGCCGCAGGACGCGCACGTCCCGATCCTGGATGTGTCGACGGTCCTCACGCAGATGCACCGTGATCGAATCCGCTCCTCCGAGTTCTGCCAGCACTGCTGCATGCACCGGGTCCGGCTCTGTTCCGCGCCGAGCCTGGCGAATGGTGGCCACGTGATCGATGTTCACACCCAGCAATGCCATGGATTGTTCCGTCCGGACTGGAAATGCCTGATTCAAGCTGTTGCAATCTCCCCAGCATGTGATTTTCCGTCATGGTCGTGCAGCTTGCAAATGCAGCCCGTGCAGGAACGTGGGAAAAGAGAAGATTCCCAGTCATAACTCCCCCGAAACCTCCAAACGATATTTTCAAAAACAGGAAAATTGTGCTCAGGTTCGGCGAAAAGTTGATTGTTCCACTGTCTGCCGTGAAACCACGGCAACACTTTCTGGCAATCCGGAACGTTGGTTGCTCTGTCGGCGGAGAGGGGCGTCTGCCTGCCGTTCTGGCACCCTGCAAAGAATCATCAGCCCCACGGCGTCCCGGTTCACATCCCCAGCCCTCCACGTTCGGTCGTGGGAGAAAGGCTGATGGTGCTGGCGGGTTGCCTTCATCGTGTTTGTGTTTTCCACGCTGGTTAAATCCTCTGGTAATTAAATCCTCTGGTAAAGTTGAAGGCATGGTAACGTCACAAAACTCCTCCAGCGAACTCATGATTGAGGCCCGCGGGCTCAGTAAATTCTACGGTGACTTCGCGGCCACCCGCGACGTCAGCTTTACTGTCCCTCGTGGTCAGGTGTGTGCTTTCCTCGGCCCCAACGGCGCCGGCAAAAGCACGACCATGAAAATGCTCACCGGTTTTCTTTCTCCCAGTCGCGGACAGGCGTTCATTGCTGGTTTCAACGTGGCTGAAAATCGGCTGCAGGCCAGTCAGCACCTGGGTTACCTGCCCGAGAACGGTCCGCTGTACGTCGAAATGACCCCCGAATCTCTCCTGCAGTACATGGGCGAAGTTCGTGGTCTGTCCGGGGATCAACTCGCCAGTCGCATGGCATGGGTATCAGAGAAGTGTTCACTCTCTGAAGTCTGGCGGAAGCCAATTTCCAAGCTGTCTCGGGGTTTCCGGCAGCGTGTCGGCATGGCGCATGCCATGCTTCACGATCCTGATGTGCTCATTCTGGACGAACCCACCAGTGGCCTTGATCCCAATCAGGTGCATGGTGTCCGCGAGCTGATTCTGGAGCTGGCAAAAACCAAAACGGTTCTGCTCTCGACGCACATTCTTCAGGAAGTGCGTGCCGTCTGCAGTCGAGTGGTGCTGATCAATAATGGTCGCGTGGTGTTCGATGGCAGCACTTCGGATCTGGGCCAGAACGAAGTCGACATGGAAGCACAATTCCGCCGTCGCACGCTCGCATCTGCGTCCTGAAATCGTTCCCTGCTTCGCTTTGTTTCTTCATGACTTCGTTCAGGGTGAAAGCGATGATTCGCAAAACTGTGGTGATGGCAGTCGCCAAACGAAATTTTCGCAGCTACTTCTCCGGAATACTCGGGTATCTGTTTATTCTGGTATTCTGCGTTGCTGCCGCTGCAATGACATACTCCAAAACCTTCTTCGCAGCCAACCAGGCCAGCCTGGATCAATTGACCACAGGCTTCCCCTGGCTGCTGCTCTTCGTGATCCCCGCCATTACCATGACGGTCTGGGCTGACGAGCGTAAACTGGGCACCGACGAACTGCTGTTCACGATGCCGGCCACGGAAGCGGAAGTGCTCGCCGGGAAGTACCTGGGTGTCCTCGGTGTCTACTCCATCGCCCTCGTTTTCTCGCTGATTAACGTCCTCGTGCTGATGCTGCTGGGCTCGCCCGACATGGGCGCGATTTTCAGTGCGTATACCGGTTACTGGTTTTCCGGAGCCGCGCTGCTCACCGCCGGAATGCTCGCATCGGCTCTCACCAACAGCGCCACTGTGGCCTTTGTGCTCGGCGTGGTTCTCTCGTGCATCCCGGTCCTGCTTTACTACGTCACCGATGTGGTTGAATGGGCTGCTGCAATTGTCGGTGGCGGATCAGAGTTTTATGGCCTTCGCAATGCCCTCGCAGCACTCAGTCTGCAGCAGCAACTGCAGGACTTCGGGATGGGGATTGTGCCATTCGCGGGGATCTTCTGGTTCTCCTCCTTTGCCGCCGTGATGCTCTATCTGAACCTCGTCGTCATCTCCAAACGACGGTGGGCGGACACAGACAGTCGCTCCATGGGAACGCAGTATGCCGTTCGTGCACTGTGTGTCGCTGTGACGGCCGGGTCGGCTCTGTTCATTATCCTTGCTCGACTCCCGATTCGTGCAGATCTGACAGCAGAAAACCTCTTCACCCTGTCACAGGCGACCCGGCAGACGCTCGACTCTGTTCAAGCCAGTCAGAGAATCACGATCCAGGCATTCGTCAGCCCCGAAGTTCCATCGGACTACGTAGAGACTCGCCGGCAACTCCTCGGCACGCTCCGCGAATTCAAACGCTCCAGCGGCCAGGCGATTGACCTGCGGGAAATCTCTGTGGAACCCTTCAGCGAGGAAGCCGAACAGGCGCGCGCCCTGGGCATCGAACCCACTCGGCTTCAGTACGACCGCGACGGCAAACGCGAAGAAGCAGAAGTGTTCCTTGGAGCCTTCATCCAGAGTGCCACCGATGAAATCGTGATCCCCTTCTTCGGAAAAGGGCTCCCCATTGAATACGAACTCACTCGCTCTCTTCGCACCGTGTCTCAGGAAAAACGGCTGAAAGTCGGTGTCCTCGTCACAGATGCTCAGGTCATGAGCGAAGGGGCCGGCGGCGGCAAGTGGGAAATCGTGCGGGAACTGGAGAAACAGTACAAAGTCATCGCCGTGAATCCTTCCCAAAAAATTCTCAGGGAAACTGCTGCCGAAGCTGAAAAGCCTGCCAACGCCGAAGGCGAGGGCGATGAAAAGGCCGAAGAATCAAAGAAGCCCACACAGGACTTTGATGTGCTTCTTGCCATCATGCCGTCTGCACTGACGCAACCCCAGATGGATAACCTCCTTGAATACGTCCGTGCTGGCAAACCCACGCTCATCTTTGACGACCCCTGTCCGTTTGTGTTTCAGAACCAGGGAGGACTCGCCATGGCCCCGCGACTTCCCAAACAGGGTGGGGGTGGCATGTTTGGAGGGCCCCCGCCCGAACAGAAGGCCGATAACGGCGAACTCACAGCACTCATGACGCTGCTGAACGTCAAATGGGACGCAGGGCAGATCACCTACGACCAAAGCAATCCGCACACTCAGTTTGCCACGCTGCCTCCGGAATATGTGTTTGTCAGCCGTAAAACCCGGGGCGCACAACAGTTCTCTTCGCAGTCCGCAGTCACCAGTGCACTTCAGGATCTGGTGATGCTTTACCCCGGCACGCTCGACGATCGCGCCGGTCGCAAGGAACAAAAGTTCACCCCGCTCATTCGCACCTCGAAGGAATCCGGACTGCTCGACTGGGATGACTACACCTCCCAGTCCTTCAGTCCTATGACCATGTCTCCCTCCAGAGAAATCAAACAGGACCCCAAACGCCGCAACGACGGCGAGTCGCATGTCATCGCCGCGCACATCCGAAACGAAACAAAAGAATCCCCGCTGAATGTGATTTTCTGCTCCGATATCGACATGATCACCGACTGGTTCTTCATGGAACGCAATCGCGGAATGCTGGATATCAAATTCGATAACGTAACCTTCGTGCTGAATGCGGTTGATGCGCTCGCCGGAGACGAAACCTTTATCCCGCTCCGGTCCCGCCGCGAAAGTATGCGAACGCTCGAGTACGTCGAGAGCCGCACCAGTAAACTCCGCGAAAGTCTGAACAGGGAGGAACGCGACGCTCAGGAACAAATGGACAAGGACCTGGCAAAAGCTGAAGAGTCGCTGCGGGAGGAAATTCGCAGGATCGAAGAGGATCAGACGCTGGATGATCGGGGGCGCGAAGTTCAGTTGCGGCAAAAGGAAGAACAACTCAGTCGCCAACTCGAAGTTCAGCGCGAACAACTCCAGCGACAACTCAATTCCCGCGTGAATAAGTCTGCCCTTGAGATGAAGCGAGAAATTCGCCGCGTCGAAAACACCGTCCGCATGTCCGCCTATGTTGTTGCTGCTGTTCTTCCACTCTGCTTCGGCATGCTGTTCCTCGGCATGCGGAATTACGCTGAACAGCAGTCCATCAGCCCGGTACGAAGGAAGAGCTGAACCATGAACACAACCAACCGCACACTCGCTTTCCTCTGCACAGCAGGTGTCTCCCTGCTGCTTGCTGTCGCCGTCAACTACGCCGGACGTCCCTCCACCTCAGAAGGGTTCTCCGAAGTGGGTCAGGAATTCTTCCCCGAATTTCTTGACCCCCTCAAGGCATCCGAACTCAGTGTCGTGCGCTACGACTCCGAGAATCGCGAAGCCCAGTCGTTTTCCGTCAGAAAGAATGACAAGGGATTCTGGACCATCCCCTCCCACCACGACTACCCTGCCGAAGCCGAAGAACGGCTCGCCCGAACCGCCGCATCGATGATCGGGATCCGCAAAGTGGCCCTGCAGTCACGCAGCAAGGATGACTGGGGAAGGTATGGTGTTGCTGATCCTGCCGACGAAGCCGTCGCCGCACCGTCGGCAGAGGAGGGTGAAGAAAAGAAGGATCCCCGAGGAACTCGGCTGACCCTTAAGGACAGCAGTGGCAACGCCCTTGTTGATCTCATCGTCGGGGCCAGTGTCGAAGGCAGACCACAGCAGTTCTTTGTCCGCCAGCCTGACAAGAATCCCGTGTACATCGCAAAATTAAACGTGGATCTGTCAACGAAGTTTGCCGACTGGATCGAGCCCGACCTGCTCAATCTGAATCAGCCCGATATCAATCGTGTACTTGTCAATCGCTACTCCATCGACGAGCAGAAAGGTGAGATCGTTCCCGGTGAAGTCATGGACTTCAACAAGGATCGTACGGCCGGCAAATGGGCACTCGATGGCCTTAACGCCGAATCTGAGCAACTGAAGGAAGCCGCCATCACCGACCTTGTTCGCAACCTCGACCAACTGAAGATCGTTGGCGTTCGGCCAAAGCCCGCTGGATTGAATGCTGACCTCACCGTGACCGAAGAAGTAGCCAATAATCCACTCCTTCGACAGGTGCTCCAGCAGGACATGGCTCGACAGGGATTCTTTATCGCCCGCGGCCCCCAAAACTCCGTGCAGCTGGTTTCCAACGAAGGTGAAGTCATCGCTGGCACCAGCAACGGTGTTCGCTACACCCTGTACTTCGGCGAGATCGCACGTGGCTCGGCGAAAGACATCGAAACAGGGCTCGCTGAAAAAGCCACGGAAGGGGCTGCCACAGAAAACGGCGATGCCAAACCTGATCCACCGGCCGAGGCCAAACCGGCAGATGCCGAAAAGCCCTCAACGGAAGATGCCGAGAAAGGACCCCGCCGCTATCTGCTCGTGAAGGTTGACTACGACGAAGCGCTCCTGGGAGTAAAGCCCACCGAGCCCGCTGTCCCGGAAAAGCCCGCGATCCTGAACGAGTCCGCACCCGCTGCACCCCCCGCTGACGCGCCCAAACCCGCAGAAGGCGACAAACCGGCTGGCGACAAGCCCGCTGATCAGAAGCCTGCTGAAGAAAAACCCGCCGAAGACAAGCCTCCCGAAAACGCACCTGAAGCCCCGAAGGCAGAAGCCGGCAATCAGAATTCCTCGCAGCAGTCCGCTGACCCGGGAAGCTGCGACGAACCCGCGGCCACTGCGGCCACAGATGAAAAGCCCGCGGCCGCCACCCCCGCAGAGCCAGTCCCTGCCACAGCCCAGCCGCCAGCCGAGGCAAAGCCCACTGACGAAAAACCCGCAACTGAAAAGCCCACAGAAACGACTCCGGCGGAAAAGCCGGCTGCGTCCGACGAAGCCGCAAAACCCGCTGACCCAGCTGCGCCGCAGGCACCCCCGACCGCCCCTCCAGACCCCAAAGCTGAGGCTCAAAAACAATATGACCAGGCTATGGGCGAATACGAAGCGGCGAAAGCGGCATACCCCGGTGCACTGAAGGCGTGGGAGGATCGAGCGAAAGAAGGCCAGAAACGTGTCAAGGAACTCGGTACGCGATTCTCTGGCTGGTACTACGTCATCACGGCCGAAAGTTTTGAAAAGTTTCAGTTGAACCGTGCTGCTGTGGTGGAACCCAAAACCGCCGCCCCGGCGACCGATGCACCGCCAGGTGGTCCTGGTTTGCCCGGTCTCCAGGGACTTCCCGGACTTCCCGGGGCACCTGGCAACTGACGTGCCCCCAAAGAACTGACTTCCAGCGCCGGCAGCCGCGGTCCACCGCGGCTGCTGATTGCGTTTATACAGCCGCATTCCGATCCTGACTCGAGCCGCGACCGTGAGGGAGTCGGCGTTCAAGTCGCATTCTCAACCCGGACGGGCAGCGCATTTCACATCCGTCGCACCCCCCGAAAACGGCTTGAACAGTCGCCCGGGAGGTTGATATGACGAGCCTCGCCTGCCGCGGCGTCAGAAGAATTCTCACGACTTCCGCATGCCTTTGGGTCGACAGCGACTCAATTTTTGTTGAAAATTACAGAAGTCCGCTGGATTTCGGGAATCCGTGGATGCCGGAGCGTGTTCACCCCAGCAATGCGACAGCAGGCTTTGACTGATTCCCACCGTCGCCCCACGTTTCGTCTGGCTGTCTCCCCTGTCTTCCCTCGGAGCTTCCCATGTACATCGGTTCGGTTTTGCGGCAGATTTGCGTGTTCAGCGCATTTGCGTTTGCTGCCTCGTCTGCGGTCACCGCCCAGATGCCTCAGGATCAAAAAGGTGGACAGCCTCCCCAGCAGGGAGGCCGTCCAGACCGTCAGGGTGGCGGGCGAGGTGGCTTTGGCGGGTTCGGTGGCTTTGGCGGATTTGGAAATCGCGGTCCTGGTGGTGGCGCAATGGCCCCCCGCGTCGACCGCGCGATGCTCCTTGGCATTGACCAGGTCCGCACAGAACTCAAAGTCGAAGAATCTCAATCGGCGGTTATCGACTCGGCTCTGGACGCCTACCGTGAAGAACGCAACAGTGCCCCGCGTCCGGACCGGGATGCAGTCGCGAACATGAGCGAAGAAGAGCGAACAAAGATGTTCGAGGACATGCAGAAGCAGCGCGAAGAACTCAGTCGCAAAACTGACGAAGTGCTCAACGCCCTGCTCGAGCCCGCCCAGATCACCCGACTCGACCAGATTGCCCTGCAGATGCGACTGAACGGCGGACTCGTAGCGGCCCTGAAGTCCGACGACCTCAAGGGAAAGCTCAAAATCAGCGACGACCAGATTGCTAAGCTCGATGCAGCCGAGACGGTCGCTCGTGAAGAAATGCAGAAGATGATGGAAGAGATGCGGGCCTCCTTCCAGGGTGGTCGCGGACAGGGTGCTCCCGGCGGCGCTCCCGGTGCCGGTGGACCGCCAGCAGGTCTCGATGCAATGCGCGAAAAGATGGAAGCTGCCCGCAAGAAAACCAGCGATGCAGCGATGGCCGTGCTGACGGACACTCAGAAGTCCCAGCTCGAAGAAATGAAAGGCGCCGCCTTTGACATTGACATGCGGGCGATGATGGGCGGTCGTGGTGGCTTCGGTGGACCCGGCGGCCCTGGTGGTCCCGGTGGTCGTGGACCCGGCGGTCCCGGCGGGGACGGTGGTCGTGGTCAGGGCGGTCGCCCCCGCGGCACTCGTCCGCAAACGGAGTAACTCTGAAGCGGCTCTGCAACAGACGAATCTGAGGGCCACGGCACCAGCCGTGGCCCTTTTTTTATGAACCATCGCGTTTCTCCGACAGTTCCAGTCCCCGCGTCACCACAAAAGGGGACAACCAGTCTCCAATCTGTTAGGATCCCGCACCTGCCTTTTTTCTCCAGTTCCTTCTGCTCTCCGTCCTTCGATACTGCCATCCGGAGCCACTCCGTTGACCAGGGAAGCCCCCTACACCGACCAGCAACTGCAGCAGTTCGGTCTTGCCCGTGAGTTTCTTCCTCGACACGTCGCAGTCATCATGGACGGCAACGGTCGCTGGGCACAGCGCCGCGGTCTGCCTAGAATTGAAGGACATCGTCGCGGTGTTCGTTCAGTCCGCTGCATGGTCGAAGAAGCGTCGCGGATGGGACTTGAGCAGCTGACACTCTACTGCTTCTCCAGCGAGAACTGGAAACGACCCCCCCGCGAACTCACACTGCTCATGGCACTCCTCAAGCAATACCTCATCGAAGAACGCCGCGAAATTCAGCGGCAGGG
The DNA here is from genome assembly GCA_046074585.1 of Planctomycetota bacterium. Taxonomy (GTDB): domain Bacteria; phylum Planctomycetota; class Planctomycetia; order Planctomycetales; family Planctomycetaceae; genus SXXK01. The sequence goes on from JBJTOM010000434.1 coordinate 20,904, forward strand.
ACTCCGCTTTCGGGTGATTGGCACCATCAGTGAACTGGACGCGGGCATTCAGCAGGAAATTGCCCGGACCGAGGAACTCGCGGCAACAAATACCGGCATGACACTCTGCCTCGCCGTGAACTACGGTGCTCGACAGGAGATCACCGCGGCCGTCCGCTCCATCGCTGAGGCTGTCAAAGCTGGCACGATCCAGCCCGCCGAGATCACTCAGCAAACCATCAGCGACCATCTGACGACCACTGGCATGCCGGATCCCGATCTCGTCATCCGCACCGCCGGTGAACTTCGTGTGAGCAATTTTCTGCTGTGGCAAATCAGCTACGCGGAACTTTGGGTCTCCGCCTGCTTCTGGCCCGAATTTCGCGAAGACGACTTCCGCCAGGCGCTCCGCGACTACGCCACCCGGGACCGCCGTTTCGGTGGACTGTCGGTGACCCCCAACGCCACCGGCTGACTTTCACTCAATGTTCTGCCGCAGGACCGAGAAAGGCCCTCAATATGCTCCGCTGGCGACTGCTCATGTCCTGTCTGCTCGTCCCTTCAATCATCGCCCTCTTCATGGCTGATCAGACTCTCGGACGAACCGCCAGCCTGTTTGCCCTGTTCTGTGGACTGGTGAGCCTGCGGTCTGCGTGGGAACTCTGCGATCTTCTGGCCGTACGCAGTATTCGCCCCAGTTTTGCTGCGGTCGGCCCACTCACCATGCTGGTCACACTTTTCGGCTGGATTCATCTGCACCTGCAGCTCGACACCCGAGTTACCATTCTGCACTCGCTGGGCTGCATCGCGGCTATCTTTACCGCTGCCGCACTCTTCCTCCTGACGCTCGAAGCCATCCGCTTCGACTCCCCCGGAGTCTCCATGGAGTCATTGGGAGGCCATCTCGTGATCCTGTTCTACGCAGGACTGCTGCCGGCAGTGACGGCACAGCTCCGCTGGTTCCCCCGTGAAGAACTCGGCTACTTTGCCCTTGCCTCCATGATCATCTGCGTCAAATGCGGCGACTCCTGTGCCTACACCTTCGGTCGACTCTGGGGCAAGCGGCGCGTGACGCCCAGGCTCAGTCCAGGAAAAACCGGAATGGGATTTCTCGGTGCACTTATCGGCAGCACCGCAGGTGGCTGGCTGTGGTTCCGCTTCGCTGGATCGCTCTTCGAGGCGGCCCCGCAGCCCTCCGCCTGGCCGATTATCGCTGGGTATGGGCTCAGCCTCGGTGCGGCGGGTGTCATCGGTGACCTCTGCGAATCGCTCATCAAACGTGATGTCGGCCGAAAAGATGCCTCCGGACTGATGCCCGGGTTCGGCGGTCTGCTGGACCTCGTTGACAGCCCCCTCTACGCTGGACCGCTCGCCCTTGCCTGGTGGACCCTGCTCCCGCCAGCCACCTGAGACGTTCCCTGACTGATGTGCGGCCAAAGCCGGGACAGAGAAGCCGGAGGAGAACGGGCGAATTTGCGGGAATTCTGCTCCGCGAGGCCATTTTTTGACGGCACCTGCCGTCAAAGACATAGAGCAGGAGAATGGAGAACGGAGAGAGCAGACTCTCGACTCGCTGCAGTCTCCTGCGGTGTCCTCTCCACTGTCTACTCTCTTACCCTCCTGCCCTCGCCACTTCCCACTTCCCACCGTCAGATGGGGAGTTCGGGTAGCCCGCTTCCTCACGGGCGCGGCTCGGGGGGTGCGTTTTGCGCGGTTGTGTGATGGGACACAGGGGACGTATAAGACTCATCGGACGGATAGCCCGCGTGACGGCACAGGGGTGAATTCCTGATTCCCGGTTTCCGCACCTTGATTTCCCCGAAGCGTCCCACGAATGCGGCCCCAAGGTGCATGGCCCCAGGGTGCATGGCACCGGGACGCCGAAAGTCTATTTCCGGGAACGGGTTGCGGCGTTGCATTGCCGCCCGACTCTCTCACGGTCGCGGCTCGTTTGGTGCCTGGCGTACAGCCGGGAGGGCGAAGCTCCTGCTGAGCCGCATCCTCGGCGCGAGCACCCCGCCGATCCACGGCGATCCCCGGCGTTTTGCAGACACTCAGCCGACAGTTCATGATCCAGACCGGAGTTTGACGGCCCGGCAGAAGCGTCACTCTCCCGAGTCGTGTCTCCGGTCATGCTGTTCCACCCCGGGCACCGGAATTCGCAGAAAATTCTTTTCTTCATCTGCTTGTGTCCTCGTGCACCGGTCGTAAGATCCACCTGCCGCGGCGCCCTCAGTCTCATCCAGCTGCTCCTGTTGTCTTCTCTTCTTCCATCTCCGGGGAAATCGTCATGTCACAGCGTCCATTCGGACGGTCGCGTTCTCGCGGCTTCACGCTCATCGAACTGCTCGTCGTCATTGCCATCATCGCCATCCTTGTCGCGCTGCTCCTGCCTGCCGTCCAGCAGGCCCGTGAAGCCGCCCGGCGTACGCAGTGCAAGAACAATCTCAAACAGATTGGAATTGCCTTCCACAACTACCACGACATCTTCAACACGTTTCCTCCAGGGTACATCTCGCCGATCGCGAATGGCAACACCACCTCCGAAGTCGGAGTGTACTCGTGGGGGGCCCTGATCCTGCCTCAGCTGGAACAAACCAACGCCTTTCAGGCGCTCAACGTCGGCAACACGCCGCTTTGGGTCAACGCTGCAAACGCCACCACTCTGAAGATCATGCAAACTGCCATGCCGATGTATCGCTGTCCCTCAGATACCGGCCCGGTGCTCAACAACTTCGTCAGCATCGCCCCGGCTCTCAACTGGTACAACATGAATATCACCAACGGCAGCGCTCAATTGCCAATTGCCACATCCAACTACGTCATGGTGGCTGGCACCGGAGTCAGCACCACGCCGGCCGCCAACCCCACCAATCGCGCTGCGTCGGCCTGCCCACCTGTGGGAGTGGCCTTCCGGAATTCCAAAATCAACTTCCGTGATATTACCGACGGCAGCAGCAACACGCTTCTCGTCGGCGAACGAGCCTGGAAGTACGGGCAGGTCACAGTGGGGGCCGCCACCGTCTTCGGCTTCAGCGCCTCCATCGACGACCAAAGCTCCAGCGCCAACGTCAAATCCGCAGCCATGGCGGCGATCGGACTTGGTTACAACGGGATTAACTGGAGCGCCAATAATCTGGTGCACCAGACACGCGGCTTCAGCAGTGCTCATACCGGCGGTGCCCAGTTTGTACTCTGCGATGGATCCGTTCGACTGATCAGCGAAAACATCGATTATCGCTCAACGGATAACGCGGCCCTCACAGATATGACACAGCATGTCACCTCCGTCTTTGCCAGACTGCTGGTACGCGAAGATGGCCAGATCGTTGGCGACTTCTAATCCGCAAACATGTCGGTTCGACATCCATTCAGGGGCAGGGCGGAACGCTTTTGTGGTCCGCCTTGCCCGCACGCGTCACACCGTAATCAGGAATTCACCGTGCTGAAGAATCGCATTGCTCACTGTCTGCTGATCTCTGCTGCGTTCATTGCGTCCGGCTGTGGCCGCAGCGATATGCCTGAGCTTGGTGACGTTTATGGTCAGGTAACGCTTGACGGTAAACCGGTTCCCAAACTCAATATCCTCTTCTCCCCGGAAAAAGGCCGTGCGGCGGGTGGAGTGACCGATGAAGAAGGTCGCTACGAACTCAAATACCTCGAAGGCTACTCCGGTTCCAAAACCGGCCCGGCCAAAGTCACCTTCGAATGGGAACCCGGCGTCGAACCCACCGCCAACATTCCAGCCAAATACATGAAGGACGGATTCGACGTGGACGTTAAAGCCGGTTCCAATGAATTCAACTTCCCATTGACGTCCGGGTGAAGCAGGCAATCGGCAAGCCCCGAAGTCCGCTAGTATCGATCCTCAAAGAATCGCCAGCGGATTCCGCGGCGGTTCCAGGGTGCCCCGGGTCACCCCCACGCGGTTCATGGCCTCAAGCGACCTCCACACCGACTCGCCCTCAGCCTTCCCGCCAAGCAACGCCCGGTAAAGCCTGACCAGCTCCCGCAGCTCTTGCGAGGTCTCACGCAGCAGCTCCACCCGAAATTTCTTCACTCCCGCCCGCAGCAACTCCGGCACAATCTCTGCCGAACTCTGCGCCACCGCGTTGAACAACGTGTTGCGACAGCCAATGTCGGCTGTCAGCGGATGTGCCAGACCCATCCGGTCCCTCAATTCCACCACATGCACGTCACATGGTCGCCCGCAGTTGGTTTTATTCGTTCCCGGAGAAAGCATCGCACAGTACACACAGTGCTCCATGTGGAACATCGGCATGTGCTGGTGAATCACAACCTCCAGCCACGCCCCGGGAACCAGCTGCACCAGATCCATCAGCTGGTCCCGGTTGAGATCATAACTGGGTGTCAGCCAGCGGAGCCCTCGCTGTTTCAGCTGCAGTGCTGTCAGTTCATTCGCAGCATTCAGCGAATAATCCCCGGAAATCGGCACCCCGCGTTCCCGAAACCACGCAAGACCACTCAGGTTTCGCACAAGCACTCCGTGCGGCGCTGCCTTCTCCAGCATCCGAAACATTCCCGTTTCACCCGGCTTCTGGATCCGCGGCGTCGCCAGATCCAGCGGGACGCCGGCGGCACGAGCCAGCTCAACGGCGTCGCGGTATTCCCGCAGGTCCTGAAAGTCCGCCACAAGACGATCGGGCCTCAGCCCCGGATCCGCACCGGTGGCCAACTGCACAGCCACCTGCAGCTGCGGCAGGGTTCGGCACAGGAGCGTCAGCTGTGGTGACACGTCAGCAGAATCGCCAGCGTCCTCGCTCGCCGCGGCCAACTCACCACGCAGACGCATCACCGCATGGTCATCCCCCAGCACTCGCGCGGGCCGCGGCAGTGAAGACTGCAGCTGCAGGAGCATCTCACGACGAAGCCGGCCAAGAAGACTCAGGGGAATCATCGGTGCCCCTGACAATTCACATTCCAGCCCCCGCAGCTCAAACACCGTGCCGCCCAGACGCCCCAGCTGTTCCTCCAGCAACTCCCTGCTGCCCGCATGCCGCACTGCAGCCTCCAGCACCTGCTCCGACTGCACCGCGCAGCGGCAGCCGTTCTCGGCCACACCCTCGATTCGCAGCGCCAGGCCCGTTGCGGCCGTGACTTTCAGATTCAGCCCGACACGTCGCCGCGGGTCTGCCGTTTCAAAGGTCCGCCGCAGCCGCTGATTCAGCCGCGGATCATCCGTTTTCCAGATTCGCTGGCCCCGATACACCCGGCTCAGGTCAATCGCTGAAGATTCAAACGTGAGCTCTGCAATGCCGCTTTCCACAGCCCCCTGCCGGATGCTTCCTCCAGTCGACACGTGATACACTCGCCCCCCCTGTTCTCCGCCCGCCGCCCTGTCCCCCTCAAAGACCACTCCATCACCCGCCTGAATCGAATAGTCCAGTCTCACTGCCACTGCATTCCGGCGAACCGCTTCCACCACACCCAGCAGAACGCCGCGTTTTGCTGAACTGACTGCCGGTACAAGCATCTTGTGGTCGCAGCCCTGCAGCCAGCCCGGCGAAAAACCTCGCGAAAACGACTGTTCCAGCTCCTGCACCTTCCGCCGCGGAAACTCGATCCGCTGTCCGGCAAGCGCAGCGTCCAGAGCCTCCCGGTAATGACTTGTCGCCTGAGCAACATACTCCGGTGTCTTCAAACGCCCCTCGATCTTGAAGGAACAGACGCCCGCATCAAGCAGTTCCGGAAGGAGCGGGTAAGCGGCCAGGTCCTGGGGACTGAGCAGGTACTTCTGGTCACCGAAGTCCTTCAACTGGCCGTCGCAGACGATTTCCCACGGCAGGCGGCAGGCTTGAGCACACTGGCCGCGATTGGCACTTCTGCCACCCAGCGACTCACTCGTCAGGCACTGCCCTGAATACGCCACACACAACGCCCCGTGGACGAACACCTCAAGTTCCATCGTCGTGCCGGACCGCAGTTCCCGGATCTCGCCGATCGACAGCTCTCGCGGCAGAACCACCCGCTCCAGTCCCAGTCCCCTTGCCTCTTCAATGCACTCCGCACTCGTCAATGTCATCTGCGTCGAAGCATGCAGAGCGAGCTGCGGACAGATCTCACGAATCAGCCGCGCTGCACCAGGGTCCTGAACCAGCACTGCATCCACGCCCGCCAGGGCCAGACGCCGCACAATCCGCTCCAGCTCAGGCAGCTCAGATGTGAACATCAGCGTGTTCAGCGTCACATACCCACGCACGCCCCGGCGGTGCAGGTAGTCAATGGCATCATCCAGCTCGGCATCCCCAAAATTCCCGGCCCGGGCGCGCGCGTTAAAACCACAGTCGAGACCGAAATAGACCGCGTCGGCGCCGTTTTCAACGGCCGCACGCAGACACGTCATGTCTCCCGCCGGTGACAGCAGTTCTGCCCGCTCAGATGTCATCGCCTGACCCCAATCCCGATTGACCACTGACGCAAATTGCCACAACAGTTGCGGAATGCTGCATTCTGTGACGCGGCACGAGCAAAATCGAGACAGCAAGGCGGGAAATCAGTGACGGGAATTGTGGCACACGGCTTGCATATTCACGACCCTGGAGACGCGTGACTTTGGCCCGCCCCGCGACTCCAGCGACAGGCCGCAGGTACTCCCCTTCAAAAGGATTGGTGCCGCGGCCTGTTGGCGTTTTTGTCAGGGAATGATCAAAAACAGACCCACCACCACAGCCGTCTGCATCACCACAGCCTCGTTGTTCCACGGGATCTGATAGTGCTTCTTCGGGGCCACTTCGCCAGGCCGGTAATACCCTAATGCATACTGGCGGGAATGGACCGGATGCAGAACCATCTGGTACGGTAAACCGACCAGCTGACCTGCAAATCGTCCCGTCGAAACCACCGGCTGCACCAGCGGGTGCCACGCGTGCCCGTAACGCTCCAGCGCCGGGTCCTCAAAGTACAGCGGATAGTGATAAAAATTGGTCGGCGCCCACTGCAGCACCGCAGGGCTCATCTGCCGAGCCACATATTCACCCTTGTCCAGACGCGAATCGTAGTCAGACGGCAGCTGTGTGGCGTCAATGTCCCGCAGGGCATAGCTGAGCGATGGCTTGATCGTCCGAATGTCAGTCTTCAGGCGCCGACTGGATTCCGGCTGCTCGTCATTCACCTGCTGTCTGTGTACGGCCGGGGAAACGTCCGGTCCCATCACCGCGACCGGCCTTGTTTCATAAACATCAACTGTCGGTTCCGGCATCTGCTCCCACGTATGGTTGCTGATAAATCGGCGGATCGGCCCCCCGGAGGCCGCCGGGGGTTTGGGCGTGTGCCGTTGAGCCCACATGCTGCCAGCGCCCTCGAAAGGCACCATGTCATCCATCCCATCAAACGTCCTGTCCATCTGCGCCTGCCATGCCTGTCCCAGCGTCCGTTGCCGGGGCTGATCGGCAGATGCCCTGTGGGCAGTCATGGTGCAGATCACCAGCGCGGCCAGACAGCAGCGCTGCCACACAGGTGGCAGAGCACCTGCGGAGTCGCTAGGACTGCTCAACTGAGTAATTGGGAGCTTCCTGAGTAATTGCGATGTCATGTGGATGATTCTCCCTGACTGATGCCGAGGAAATCTCGATGAATCGAGCGTTCTCGCGAAGCTCCCGCACAGTCCTCGCTCCGACATAACCCATCCCGGAACGCAGACCACCCGTGAGCTGAAACATCAGCGGTTGTAGAGCACCTTTGTAGGGCACACGGCCTTCAACACCCTCCGGCACCAGCTTGGACTGGTCAGCCGCAGCGGCATTTCCCTGCCGATAGCGTTCACTGCTTCCTCGCACCATCGCTCCAAGCGAACCCATACCGCGGTAACGCTTGAAGCTCCGACCATGAAACAGAATCATCTCACCGGGACTTTCGTCGACTCCCGCCAGCAAGCCGCCAATCATCACTGTTGACGCGCCGGCAGCCAGAGCCTTCGTGATGTCACCGCTGAAACGAATCCCTCCATCTGCGATAATCGGAATATCGGTTCCCGACAGCCCCTTCGCTGCATTCGAAATTGCCGACAATTGCGGAACGCCAATCCCGGAAATGATGCGTGTCGTACAGATTGACCCGGGGCCAATCCCTACTTTCACAGCATCTGCTCCGGCTTCCGCCAGTGCCCGCGCACCAGCTTCCGTAGCCACATTGCCTGCAATCACCTCGATCTGCAATCGTCGCTTGATCTCTCGAACTGTGTCAATCACATTGCGAGAATGACCGTGCGCACTGTCGACAACCAGCACATCCACGCCTTTTTCCACCAGCAGTGCTGCTCTGTCAAGATCAAACACCCCCACCGCCGCACCCACTCGCAGTCGGCCCCGGGAATCCTTTGATGCCCGCGGAAACTGCAGGTTCTTGTCGATATCGCGAATGGTGATCAGCCCCTTGAGCTGAAAATCGTCGTCCACCAGGAGCAGCTTCTCGACTTTGTTCTCCAGCAGAATCCGCTCCGCACGCTCCAGACTGGTATCTTCCGGAGCGGTGACAAGGTTATCCTTTGTCATCACTTCGGCCACAGGTCGCTCCCGCGATTCCAGAAACCGCAGGTCTCGCCGTGTGAGGATTCCGACCAGCCGACCGTTGACAGTGATCGGCACGCCGCCAATGTTCCGCTCGTCCATCAGCCGAGCGGCTTCACCCACAGGAGTCTCTGGTGGGAGCGTCACTGGGTCAACAATCACCCCGTGTTCGCTGCGCTTCACCCGATCCACCTGCATCGACTGCTGCTCAATCGACATGTTCTTGTGAATGATCCCGATGCCCCCCAGCTGCGCCATCGCAATCGCCATGTCACTCTCTGTCACCGTGTCCATCGGACTGCTGATGATCGGAGTGTTCAGGCTGATGGCGCGTGTGAGCTGGGAGCCGATGTCGACCTCTGATGGCATCGTTTCGCTGTAGCCTGGCTCCAGCAGCACGTCGTCAAATGTCAGCCCCCGGTATACAATCCTGTCCTGCATGCGTGCACTCCCCTTATGCCTCTGTTTCTTCTGTTTCGTCGTCCCGCTCTTCAGGCTGTGACTCTGCGGAATCCTCTGATGCGTCCTCGTCCGCAGTGTCGTTGTCCGCCCAGGCGTTCAGGGGGCCGGCGGCAGATGCCGACTCTGCTATGAACGCCCTCAGGCCGTTGGCCAACTGAATGAGCGTTGCGGGGTCCATGAGTTCTGCGCGTTCGTCGCCGCGCATCTGCAGTTGGTTCAGCAGGCTGTCCACGTGGCTTTTGTCGAGCTGTCTGCGGTACATCCCTGCGAGCACTCCGCGGATGTGCTTGCGTCTCTGGCTGAAAAGCCGTCTGAGAAAATCCTGGAAGAATCGGCGGTCGGTCATTCGAGCGGCCGCGACGTCGTCTCGCCAGATGCTGACAATCGCCGAATCCACTTTCGGTCGGGGCCAGAAGACTTTAGGGCCCAGACGCCGCAGAATTCGCACCGTTGCCTGCGACTGCACCCAGACCGACAACGCCGCATATCCCCGGCCACCCGCCTCCGCCGACATCTTTTCAGCAAGCTCCCACTGAATCGTGCAGACCATGCGTTCCCACGGCAGATCGGATGCCAGCAGATTGGAAATCACCGGAGTCCCGACACTGTATGGCAGATTGGCCACCAGTTTGAGCCGCGAACCGGGGATCGCTGCGAGGTGCTGGCGGAGCAGGGCAGTGACGGCTGGTGCCAGCGTGTTCTTGTTTTTCAGGATGTCTTCATTCACCAGCGTCACATTCCGACAGCCCCGAACCGCTTCCGCTGCCAGCGCCGACATGTTCCGGTCAATGTCCACCGACACCACGTGCCCCGCGTCCTGAGCAAGAAAGGCGGTCATCCCGCCTGTCCCGGTGCCCACCTCAAGAACCACATCCTCAGGACGCAGATCTCCGTGACGCACCACAAACTCGATCAGGTTCACGTCGATGAGAAAGTTCTGACCAAGATCACCACGCGGGTTGAGCCCGTGCTGGCGGAACAGTTCCAGCAGATGCGTTCGGGTCTGACGCTGCACGTCCTTCATGAAGTTGCCACGCCTTCTGCCGATAAACCGGAATCAGGGACGGCAGAGACACCAGCTGATGAAAGCCGTCCCTGCAGCAGGTGATCCACGTATTTGCCAAGAATGTCATTTTCAAGATTGACCAGGTCATCCGCTGTCCGCTGGCCCAGAGTTGTCACGGCAAGCGTGTGCGGGATCAGGGCCACAGAGAACCGATCGTGTTCCACTGCCACCACTGTCAGGCTGACTCCGTCAATCGCAACAGAACCTTTGGGGACCAGCAATCGCAGCTGCGCCGGATGCGGCTGAAACCACATCGTGATCCAGTCTCCGTCGCGGTCCACAGCCAGCACCCTCGCGGTACCGTCCACGTGGCCCTGGACAAAATGCCCCCCCAGCCGGGAATCGGCCCGCAGCGATCGTTCAAGATTCACGCGACTGCCAGCCCGCAGACTCCCCAGGTGAGTCTTCGAGAGGGTTTCGAGTCCTGCCTCAAACTGGAGCGCCCCGGACAGCTGCGAAACCACCGTCAGGCAACAGCCGGAAATCGAAATGCTGTCGCCTGGACGCACGTCTGAGGGACCGAAACACGTGCTGTCCGGCACCACTGACAGACGCACACCCGCCGGCAGCGAATCGATCGCCTGAATCGTCCCCTGACCTTCCACGAGCCCCGTAAACATGACACCCCAGTTTGCAACAAATCTTCGGGCCGCCGTTGATGGTGACGGACCGTATGCCAGAATTTAGTAACTTCACACGTCACATCATGCAGCGACGGCTGTTTGTTGCATGAAAATTTTAGCAGGCAGGAGTCCCAATGCACGCCCAGTCGTACCATTTTCACAGGAACTGCATCCGGCTGCAAAACCCTGAAAACCCATTGCCGACAATCCCCGGTTTCATTTGACTTCGCCACTCACGCCTGGATAATCCGCCGTGGCAGACTGGAAAAGCTGCGCAATCCCTCCGCCTACCCCCAACGACTTCAAAATCCTTCCAAAGGTCCTGTCATGAAAATCCAGGTCGCCCGGATGCTCGCCACCTGCTGGCTGGCTCTCGCTGCAAACTCCGCTCATGCCTGCTGCCTGTGGCCCTTCTGCGGTTGGGGAATGGGCTACGGACCTGCCTATCCCATGGCCGCTCCCGGCTGGGGAACCTATTCCGCCTCCTACGCTCCATGGTACCCCAATCCCGTAATGCCCGCGTGGAACGCCTGCTGCCCCACCACCTGCTGCGACCCCTGTAACAACTGCTCCACATCCGCCTGCGGCACTCCCACGCAAAACACCAGCGGCACCTCCGGAAGTCGCAAACCCCAAACCGACCCCGCCTTCCAGGAACGTCGCTCCACACCCGCAAACGACGATGTCCCCCCCTCCAGTCGCACACTCCCGCCCGTCGAAAATCTTTCTCAGCCCGCCGACACCACGCCGACCGATACGTTCACCCCCCCGCCTCGCCGACAACCGGCCGCACCTGCCGACAGCTTCAGCGCTCCCGCAGACAACGCCACGCCCGCCCCATTCGACGCCAACGAATCCATCTCCAACAAACCCCCCGTCACAGACCCTGCCGAAACAAATTCACCCAACCCCACCAACGACCCAAACCCACCCGCCGACAGCTTCGGTGCACCCGACCCCGACAACTCCCAACCACCAGCCAATGGGCCCCAAACCCGTCGCTCCCCCACCTCCCAATCCTCACAGCTCGCCGAAGTCACAGCACCCAAACGCCTGGCCCCCTCCCTCCGCGCACTCCCCGCCAGTCACTCCCCGTCCAGCAACAAAACTCCCACCGTCAACTCCCGCGATCGACTCCGCTGGATCTCCAATCCAGCCCCGGATACGCATGTGCGGCTCTGATCTGCCAATTCCTGCCCTTGTGCTGTTGACCTTCATCCGCCCCGGCATACACTCCGGGCATGACTCGACAGGAAATCACCAAAGACTTCCATAAACTCCTCCTGGCCGCTGCCCGGCTCACCCAGGACGTCCAGGCCGCCGCGCTCGTCGTCATCGCCGAACAGCCACTCGAATTCGCCAAACTCCGCCCGGCCGATGCTTCCTTCCGCGTCATCGTCGCCTCCGACCAGAAAGACGTTCTCGAAGCCGCCAAACGTGATGACGTCGACATCATCAGCATCCAGCACGAACCCCAGACCCGACAGTTCCAGGTCTCCCAGGTCCTCCTCGAAGCCATCGCTGACGAACTCCTCCAGACCGGTGATGTCGCTGTCGTTGTCTACTCCGCCTTCGAAAAAGACGTCTGCGACACCGCCACCGTCGTTCACCTCGCCGAACAACTCTCCCGACTCACCTCCCGCGATCTGCAGCGGCTGGAAACCAAAGTCCCCCTCGAAACACTCCGCATCGTCGTCGACCTCGCCTGCGAAATCGGCCGCGAAGGCCGCGAAGGCAAACCCGTCGGTACTCTCTTCGTCGTCGGTAACCATCGCAAAGTCATGGAACTGTCCACCGAACAGGTGCACGACCCATTCCGCGGCTACCCACGCTCCGAACGCATCATTCGCAATCCCCGCGTTCGCGAAAGCATCAAAGAACTCGCACAGATCGACGGCGCCTTCGTCATCTCCTCCGATGGCATCGCCATCGCCGCCGGTCGACATCTCCGCGCCTCCGCCGATGGACTCACGCTCTCCAAAGGTCTCGGCTCCAGACACTGGGCCGCCGCTGAAATCTCCCGCGCTGCCGGGGCCATCGCCATCGCCGTCTCCGAATCCACAGGTACCGTCCGCGTCTTCCAGGACGGCCGCATCGTGCTCCGCATCGAACCCATGCGAAATGCCATGAAATGGCACGATGTCTCCTCCGAAGCGCAGGCCGACTGATTTCATGCTTCCTGCACGCGATGCCGCTCTGCGATTCTCCCTGTTCGCAGCCGCGCTCCTGATCACCGCAGTCGCCTTCCCCCTCTCACGGCAACTCGCGTTCGATCAAACCATCGAATCCTTCTTTCCCCCGCAACACCCCGATATCCTCCAACTGCAGCAGACGCGACAGGACTTCGGTGGTGACGAATTCGTCATTGTCGCCTGGCAACAGCCGGATCTGCTTCAAAAAAATTCCGACGGCGACTACGACGAACTCACTCCCGCAGCATCAGCCACCATCCAGCAACTCTCCGATCGCCTCTCAGCACTCCCAGGTGTCGATGGCCCGCGGACCCGCGACCTCTGCAAACTCCTCAATTCCTCCCTCCGCAATCGCAACAGCCGTGCTGCGATGCTCAGGATCTTCCAGGGACTGCTCATCGGCCCCGATCAGCAAACCACGGCCATCATCCTGCAACTCCTGCCCCCCGAACACTCCGGAATCACCCGCGCCGCTGCCATCCGCGGGATCCGACAGACCGCGATCAAATCCGGACTCAACCCCTTCGTCGCTGGCGAACCCGTTCAGGTTCAGGAAATGTTCGATCTCGTCGAACGTGACGGACACACCCTGTATCTCGCTTCCCTGGGCGTACTTGCTCTCATGCTGCTGCTCATTTTCCGCAGCCCCCGCTGGGTCGTCGCTCCACTGCTGATCGTTGTGGGTTCCGTCCTCTGCACCCGCGCCGCACTGGTCCTCGTCGGCGCCCGACTCAGCATGGTCAGCTCCATGCTCAACTCCATGGTCACCATCATCGCCATCGGTACCAGCACCCACATTATCGTGCACTATCGCGAACTCCGCACCACCCAACGCCTCACACCAGCCGCTGCCTGCCAGCAAACCCTGCGGGAACTGTGGCACCCCGTGTTCTGGACTGTCGTCACCATCGCCGTTGGCTTCGCCGCACTGCTGGTTTCACAAATCGTGCCCGTTCGCTCCTTCGCCATCATGATGACACTCGGTACCCTGATGACGCTGCTGCTCACTGTGCTCGTGATGCCCGCTGCACTCGCCGGCGGACAGACGATTCCCATTCCCGGCCGCGTCGCCCTCGAAGATCACCTCGATCAGACACTCGGACGGATCGCACAGTTCATCGTTCACCATCCCCGCCGCGCAACGCTCGCCTGCTGCCTGCTCCTCGCCGTTACCACCCCCGGGCTGCTGCTCATGCAGGTCGAAACCGACTTCAGCCGCAACTTCCGCGACTCGTCCCCCGTCCTCAAGGCACTGCGTTTTGTCGAATCCACCCTGGGACCCGCCGGTACCTGGGACGTCTCCTTCGATGTGCCCGCCCCCCTCACACCGCTCTTTCTCGACCGCATCGATGAACTGACTAAAAAGCTCCGACAACTCGCCGACAGTGGACTGCCCCTCGAAGTGGTCTCCCTCACCGATGCTCTCAATGTCCCGCCCCGACTTGGTACCGCCGTCAAACGACTCGAACTCATCCGCCGTCGACAACCTGACCTCGTCAACAGCTTCCATAACACCCGCAATCGCCGTATGCGGATTGTGCTGCGTTCCCCCGAACAGCAAACCACCGATCTGAAACTGGATCAGATCCGACAGGTCCGAACAGTCGTCGCCAGCCACTTCCGCGAACTGGAAAAAGAACTCAGAACCGTCTCCCTCGACAACGGCCAGCCACAAACGGAAGGCACCCCCTGGCAGGCCCGCGAATCCGCCACAGGACTCTTCGTCCTCATGGCTCGGATCATCGACAGTCTGCTTGCCGACCAGTTCCGCAGCTTCCTCTGGGCCTCCCTCGGTACCATGCTCTGCACGGCCGCCGCGTTTCGCAGTCTCAAAATCGGACTCATCTCCCTCGTACCCAATGTGTTCCCCATCGCCGTCGTCACCGGGCTCCTCGGACTCCTGCAGGTCCCCGTCAATATCGGCACCGCCATGATCGCCAGCGTGTCCATGGGCTTCACCTGTTCCGTTCACTACATCGCCGTGTTCCGCTCCGCTCTCCCCGAAGTCGGGCTCGCCGCTGCCCTCGAACGAGCCCAGGCAGGAGTCGGCAAGGCCGTCGTGCTCGCACACATCGCCCTCGTCGCCGGATTCCTCGTCCTTACCGCCTCCGAATTCATCCCCCTGGTCTACTTCGGAGCCCTGCTGAGCCTGTCCATGATCGGCGGGCTGGTCAGTGACCTCGTGATGCTCCCGCTCCTGCTCCGCTGGACAACCCCCGATCCTCCACCCGCCGCACCGCCACAAACGCCTCCGCTCGCAGCACCCGCTCACCCGTAAACCGATACGCCACCAGCTGCCCACCACGCGCCACACTGTAATCCAGACATGCCAGATTGGGGGCCAAAGGAGCAGGCGTCGGAGCGGCCAGCCAGTAATGTCCAAAAAACAGCGGCGGTGCGTCGGCAGGGTAGGGGCACGGACGCACCGTCGACGGCACTCCCACCTCCCCCAGCTCCGGATGCTCAACCGCCGGAAACAAGTACGCCCCACAACTTCTCAACCCCGGCTCCTCATACCACCGAATCCTCGCCCGACCCCGCGAATGACCCTCGCGATCCAGCAGTCGCACACCCCCGGGCAACTGCACCTCCGGCCCCTTTAAAATCCGCTCCACGGCCCCAAACAGCCTGTCATTCGGATCAAACGCACTCCGCAGATACCCCGCACTCAGCCACCCTTCCATCGCCGCCCGATCCGATATCAAACTCAGGTCAACCGGGTCCCAGCAGGCGTGCACAGCTCGTAATTCCCCAAGATCCAGACTCGCCGGCAGGAGCCGAAACCAATCGAGCGCCCCGGAAAGGTCCGCAGCATCCAGCTGGTCCAGTGTCGCCTGATGCTGACGCACGTTCTGCTCCGTTCGCGGTCGCAGCCAGCCGCCGCCCAGCTCCGGATGCGGAGTATGGAAGGCCAGAGCATTCAGCTCGTGATTCCCCAGCCCCGCCAGCGCGGCACCGTTTTACCACATCCCCCGACAAATTCGCACAACGTCACGAATCCGCGGCCCACGGTCAATAAAGTCGCCACAGAACATCACCTGACGCGATGGATGCCGATAAATCCCGTGCTGCTCACGATACCCCAGCACCTCCAGAAGCTGCACCAGCTCGTCAGCACACCCATGAATGTCACCAATCACGTCGTACATCAATTGTCCTTTTCTCCAAATCCGCGTTATAATTTGCGAAATTGGAGCTGTCGCTCCCTCCCGCCAGGATTCCCGATGACCCAGTCGCCGGACAACACTCCTCACCCCACCGCTCGGCCGACACCCCGTCGCCGCAGAACCCCCGTCGCCGTTCCCGCTCCCCCCGCTCCCCCCGCTCCCCCCGCTCCCCTCCACCCCGAATTGACCTTCGAAAACCCTGACCACACAGATGACGATCAGGATTCCGGGAACGTCGTCGAAGCACTCGCCACCACCACCGCCGTCGGTTTCTACAGCTCACTCACACTGCACCTGTTCCTCTGGCTCTCTGCACTCGTTCTCCTCCCACTCCTCGGCTTCGACTTCAGCGAACTGCTCACCGAAGAACAGCCCCCCCTCCAGGCCGCGCTCGGTGACGAAAATATCCTCGACGATGCCGCACGCTTCGAAGTCACCGCAGACCTCCCCAGCTCCGACGTCGCTGCCTCCGCAAGCCCCGAACAACTCGCCGCTCGCCTGCAGGTCTCCGATGCCGCATGGCTCAAATCCTCAGTCGATGACATCTGGAGCAGCACCAATGCGTCCCGCGGATCCGAAGCCGATGCCTCCAGCGGCTCAGGTGTACTCCTCAAAGTTCCCGAAGGCGGACTCGCCGTCACCAAAGGCAGCTTCACCGCCTTCACAATCCCCGCCCGGCCCGCCGAAAAACAGGCCTACCTCATCGTCATCGAAATCAAACTCCCCGATGGTGTCAAAACCTATCGCGCCTCCGATCTCAGCGGTTTTGTCAAAGGCAGCGATGGCTACGAACAGAAACTTCCCGTCGACAGCCGCTTCCCCTCCGCCGCCCGCTATCCCTCAAAAGGCAAAATTCTGCAGCTCGAATCCAGCACCTCACTCGCTGTCGAATCCAACCGCGCCCAAATCATCGTCCGCATCCCCGGCGGCGCACGTCAGGTCCGAGACCGCATCTCCATCCGCTCCAAAAGACTTCGCGAATCTCAGGAACTCGAACTCACATTCGAATAACCCACCCCCGCAGGCCACCCCACAGCCCGCACCGGCCAATTGACGTCGGCCACACGCCAGTTGCAAATCCAGCCACGACCGGGTCCAGCCGGAACGTCACCTGACGACGCCAAACGAATCCTCGGATGACAAAAGCCTGCCCCGCAACTTACTCTTCAGAACCCGCCTCAACAGCACCTTCTGGCTGCGGATCCTGATTCGGCACGTCAGGCATCACCGGCCGCGCCTGAGGACTGCTGTGGAATTTTGCAAACTCGGCACCCACCTCAGCCTCCGGTCCCAGCACCCAGGTGAGGCCGGCAGGTGTCGGCACCGGCATCAAACCCAGCATCACCCGCGATTCAGCCCACGCAGAAACGCGTCCGGACAGCGAACTGACAATCACACGATCCGTCCGGTCATTGAAAATCCGAATGTCAGCATCCGGAAGCCGCTGCTCACCCATCACCTTCGCCGTCTCGCGATTCACTGCCAGTACCCTACCATTGCGGTCCACACAGTAGACCGCGTTGTCGGTGAATGCAAGCACCTGAGTGATCCCGGGAACCTGCCACGGATCCAGTCGGGATGCCGTGCGACCACTGATGGTCTGCGGGGGAAATGACTGGAGCACCACATCACCAGCGTCGTTCACGGGTGACCGGACAGGCGCAACCTGCGCGGACACGTCAATGCCAGCGAAGCTGGAATCACTGATCTTCCACGACGGCATGTCCGGATGTTCAACCTGCAGCTTCAAATACAGCAAATCATCAGGCTGGAAGCTGGTAAAGTTCAGCGTCATCTGCTTTCGGTCGGCACTGAGCGTGGACGAACTGAGGCCCGTCGCTTCACTGCCATTCCCCAGCGACTCGAAGGAAGGCACTGCCGGGTCGTCGGCGGTTGCGGTGAAGGTGAGCGGTGTTCGGGCAAGATTCAGGCTGAGCGATCGTACTTCCTGACCGGCGGACCGATTGGCTATCTTCAGCGGATGAAAGCTGCTGAAGCCATCGATCGCCAGTTCAAGCGACGCACCGTAGGCTCGCAGTTCTCCCGCACGCGGCTGGGCATGTGACAGCACAACGCCAGTGCCGGAACGCTTCGGAGCCGCATCGCCGCTTCTGACGTCCAGCTTCGCCAGCACCCCGTCTTCCATCAGCAGAAACAGGTCACGTCCCGAAGTAAACATCGGATGCCGCACCGAACTCTGCAGCCCCAGACTCCACAACACTTTGCCACTGCTCCGCAAATCCACCGAAAACAGCCGGCCGTCAGACGTGGTCGCAAAGAGCGTTTCTGTGTTCTCACGCTTCGAGAGCAGCGTTGCCGTGCTGCTGGAACTGCGTGTGAGCAGCTGGAAACGAGCCTTGCCGGCCCGGGAGCCGAACATGTCCAATGCAAACACGTTGCCAACCGAAGTCGCAAACGCGATCCGATCGTCCCCCACGGTCAGACCGTTCCGAATGCCCTCGCCAGCCACAAAACGCCACTGCTCCGCCCGCCAGACATCCTTAGGCAACGTCCCCAGACGACCAAAACGCTCGAGAATGTCGATGTCGTACGAAACAACAGAACCGTCCAGCAGCGGCACAAACATCCACCGCACAATTCGCGTTAAACCACCCCGCACGACCTCCCGACGCACCAGCGTCGGAGCGCTCGATGGCATCTCCGGTAATCGCCAGCTGAACAGACGCTTCCCGGAAAACTTGGCAAATACGTGCAGCGTCGGACCGCAGACAATGCACACCAACTCGCGATCCGTCACCGCCGGAAGACTCACGTCGTCCGGTGAACCAACCTGCGTAGACCAGTACTCGCGGCCGTTCTCGGCATTCAGCACCGTCACCAGACCTCGCATCGACTGTGCCACCACAACGTATTCGTCTGACGTAATCCACACAGCCTTGTCGTTGCGCTGGTTGAGCACCGCCTGAGCGTCCCAGAGCTTTTTCAGGATCGGCATCGACACAATCAGCGGACCAGTCCCTGCCGAAACCGACTGCGGTGCCTCCGAGGGCGCCTGACCGGCCGCCTCGGCAGCACCGTCCTGAGCCGCCACGGTGCCGCTGGCCAGAGTGAACAGAAACAGCAGCAGAGTAATTCTGGACGGACTGTTCATCTTAGAAATGTCCCGGGAAGAGATTCCAGCAACGAATGCAGCAATGCCGCTCCCTGACATTCTGCGCGCAATATCCACCGTTTGGAACAAATTTCCTCAACGATCCATCGTCTGTACGGATTCCGTCCCGAAAGAAAACTCCGCGATTGCCTCGTCGGAATAACCTGACAGCCGTCTCAGGCCCGGTATGGTCTGCACCCTCGTCCCAGCTCCATCCACCGCTCAAGTCCGCATCATCCGCACGCGCCCACTTTTCAGAAGCCCAGCCCCTCCCCCGTCAGACAACCCGTCCGCACCCGCCCCCCCTGCACACGGAAGATTCCCGGAAAACGCTCCGCCCATGCCGCGTTGGCCCCCGGACAATACTGACGGGCGTTGCCTTCGACGGCCGCCACACCCGGGATACGAGCCGACAACGCACAGGAATGCAGAAATGATGCCCCCGGGCAGGTCAGGTCCTGAACACAGAGAAACATGCCGAACTTCTGAGCGGCCGCGGCCATCAGCAGCGAATCCGATTGACCCTTGCAGGCCTTCAACGCAATTCCCGAATAACCCTGGTCACGTGCCAGCAGCAGTGATTCATACGAGACCAGCGCCTCGTCGATCACAACCGGGCGGATGGCGGCAGCCGCATGCATCTTCGGAGCATTCGCAGCCGCCAGGTTGCGGCTCGTCGGCTGCTCAATGTACTGGATCCGCTCAAATGCCCGATGACTGCCCGCCTGCACCCGCCGCAAAAACTCAACCACGTAATCCGCACTGCTGCATTTTTCGTTGAAATCGCAGGAGTAATACCAGGAATCACAGCCGCGAGCCGCCTGAGCCTCAGATGCTACCGACTCAACGGCCAGCACCCGCGCGACGTCCCAGTCCAGCTGATCACCCGCCAGCTTGATCTTCAGATGCGTCAGCTCATCCGCCAGAATCCATTCTCCCAGTGTTACCGGGAGCAGGTCTGCCGGACGGGATGTCACGTCCTGAGGAGTCAGCGGATCCAACGCCCCCACAAGGTGATACAACGGGAGCGTCGCGACCGGTGTCCGCAGCGTGTAGCGGTCCGCATATTCACCCGCAAACTGCTCGTCCAGATACGCACCCAAATCCCGCGAACAGAATTCAGATGTCAGCGCGTCGAAGGCGTTGCGCTGGAGCGCCCGACCGTAGCCGTCGTGAATCGCAGCATCGAACGGACTGGCCGCCACCAGCTGGGCCAGTGGTGGGAGCGATTCCGGGAGCCCCAGGCTCTCAGGTACCTCAACCGCAAGCTGCGCCATCATCCCGTGGATCTGTGCAGCCAGCTCCAGCGGATGCCCGGCCTCCAGGGAACGTCCCTGCAGACGACTCGACAATGCGGTGGCAAATTTGAGCATTGCCTGTTCGGTCTGGTCCGGGCTGAGCACCGCTGAGGGCCAGGCCCAGACATTGCCGCAGGGCATGCTGCCACGGCCCGAGGCCGCACGGCCACTGCGAGTCACCACCTGGATCTGCACGTTCATCAGCCAGCCACTGCTGACAATGCGGCCACCGAATTTGAGCGGTGCACGGTATGGCACCTGCTCGAATTTCACCGCTGAACTGCATTCCACAATGTCGGTTGGCAGACGAGTTGACATGTGCCGGTGCTCCCTGAACTGTTGAAAACCAAATCACGGGGCTGGAGCGGCCGTGCAGACAAACTCCAGACGAGCACTCACCTTGCCGTCCACAGACACACGTCCCTTCAGATAAAACGCGTTCGACACCCGCTCCGTCAGCTCCACGTCAATCTCAATCGTCTCGCCCGGTCGAAGCATTCGGCGGAACTGCACGTTATTCACGCGAGTGACCACCGGGACCTCGTTGGAACCCGTTGGCACCAGACGTGAAATGAGCACCGCGCCAGCCTGAAAACAGGACTCACACTGCAGCACCCCAGGGAACACCGGAAAGGCGGGGTAGTGCCCCTGGAACACCGGGAGCTGCTCAGACAGGTGCTTGCGAGCCACAATTCGGCTGGATGAAATCTCTGTCACCTCGTCCAGCCACAAAAATGGATCCCGATGCGGAATGCACTGCTCAATCTCAGCTTTATTCACCACCAACCCTTTGCAGCCGGAATCCCCGGGTCACACCACAGATAACGCCGGACTAACCAGCGTCAGACCTCAATCTTCAGCTCTTCAATCTTGCGGTACAGACTGCTGAGCCCCAGTACCAGCCGACGCGCAGCTTCTTTTTTGTCGGGGCACTGTCGCAGCACTCGCGTGATATGCAGACGCTCGTAGTGCCGCAGTGCCAGTCGCAGGTCGTCAGTGTCCGGGAGCGCCGCAGCGCCCCCCAGCAGATCCGGTGGGAGGTCCGCAGGCGTGATCTCTTCCCCCTCACACATCATCACCGCCCGCTCAATCGCGTTGTCCAGCTGACGCACGTTGCCCTTCCAGTGCGCGGCCATCAGCGTGCGAATCGTCTCACTGGTCGCGCCCGTCACTCGTTTGCCCATCGCCTCACGGTGACGCACAATGAAGTACTCCACAAGCTCCGGAACGTCGTCCAGACGCTCACGCAGCGAGGGAATCCGAATCTTCACCCCGTCCAGACGATAAAACAGGTCCTCCTGAAACTGCCCCTCACTCACTTCCTGGCTGAGCTCTTTTGAGGTGGCGGCGATGATTCGCGCCTGCACCTTCACAGGACGCGATCCACCCGCCGGTGTCACCTCCGAATACTCGATCGCTCGCAGGATTTCCGACTGAGTCCCCGCGGGAAGCATCGAGACTTCGTCCAGAAACACCGTCCCACCCCCCGCTGCCACCAATGCCCCGTCCTGACCGTCGCCCGTGCCAAACAGCTGCGCCTCTAAAAGTTCGATCGGACGCGTGCCGCAGTTGATCGCCATGAACTGGTCGTCCCGGTTCGGGCCCGCCAGATGAATCTCTCGGGCGAAGAGCTCTTTCCCAGTCCCCGTCTCACCCACCAGCAAGACGTTGGAATTTGTCGCAGCCACCTTGCGGATTGTCTTGAGCAGATCCTGAACGATCGTGCTGGAACCAACCACCTGATCAAAACCCGAACTGCGAGCCAAATCCTTCCGCAGTCGCTGGTTCTCTCTGAACAGGTCCTGAAACTTGAAGAGCCGCTGCATCCGCTTGACAAGCTCTTCAAACCGCACCGGCTTCACCAGATAATCAAATGCACCCGCCGTGAACGCTTCAACCGCGTTTTCCACCGTCGCGTAGGCCGATATAATCATCACAAACATCGCCGGATTGATCCGGTGGAGCTGTCGCAGAACACGCACCCCATCACCGTCCGGCAGCTGAATGTCACAGATCCCGACGTCGAAGTCACGCTCCTGAGCCGTCCGGATCGCCTCGGCCGCCGTCGGCGCCGTCCGCACCTCAAACCCCTCGCTCGTCAGAAACTCAGCCAGCGTCTCACGAATGATGGGCTCGTCCTCTACGATCAATACCGACTTCCGCTGCGAAATGGTCCCGGACACGTGCTTTCACTCCAATGGTCTGTTAACGCCCGACAGTGCAAGTTGCGGGTGGGCTTGGCCGCAATTATAACGGGAAACCGCTGAGGAACGACTGCCCAAAGCCGGAAGTGCCGGACTTCGAGGGCAAAAGCTGCTCACAACCGAACAATCCCCCCGACTGAACCCCCGCTATTCCCAGTGTTGGGAATGCGCCGCCCGGCCAGTATGTCCACAACAATCTCCAACAACCCCCAGCGTCTCAGAGCCGCCGGACGGCAGTCCGCGGGCCACGAACCCTGCCCACACACCGGCATCCATCCCCCGGTAACACTGCCGAGCCGCCGGACGGCAGTCCGCGGGCAACAGCACTGCCAAGGCCTTCGCGGGACCCTCAGTGGACTGGGGACGCAACGAAAAGGACCCTGGAACTCACCCCTGTTTCGCCACGCGGGCCATCCGTCTCATGAGCCCCCTGCGTCCCATGTGTCCCATCACACGCGTTTCGGTGCATGCACCTTCGTCGTGCACCTGGCCTGTCGGGGACAGTCCCCGCAGGCTGCGGACGGAGACGTTCTGCCGGTCGTGGAGACCGCCTGACGACCCCGAAGCCCCGGGTTGCGGGGACAGTCCCTGCGGCGAAAGCAGGGTGGAGCATCAGATTTGACTGCCCTGATTGGGACGATTGTTCGGATTGTGGTGATTTGGGCAGTTGCAGCGATCACCGCGATTGCAGAGCTACGGGGGTCGGCCGAAATCCAGCCCGCAAGGCCTCTGGGGACAGTCCCCGCAGAACCAACGCCGCCACCTCCGTGGCGTTCCATTTCCGGCGAAGGCCGTTGGCCGGGAGGGCGAAGCTCCTGCTGAGCCGTCGCCGTATAGGATATCCACCAAACGCCCTCCGCGTTTCGGTGCCATGCACCTTTGTCGCCTTCCGCCAGAAAGTCAAGGCCATTGGGCTTCCGCCCGTCCGCTACAGCATGCTCGTCAGCAGCAGTCGCAGCTTCCGCAATTCCCGCAGACGCTCTTCGCCTGCGAGTGTTTTGGGGAACAGGTCCACACTCATCGTCCGACGAAAATGATACTGCCGCAGGAGCGTGATCAGGCGGTTGTAGTCCACCTCACCAAGGCCAGCCGGTACCTGCAACTCCGTTCGCGACGTGTCCCGCAGATGCACATGCAGCACGTGTGGAAAGACCACTTCAAAATCCACCGGGCCACCCGGACGGCAGATGAAATAGCTGGGGTCCAGAGTGATCCCTACTCCAGGCGCGGCCTGGCACAGCTCGACCGATGTGTGCGGGTCGTCTGTCAGCCGACCGGCTTGTGTGAGTATTCCCAGACGGACACCGGCTCGATGGCAGATGGCATGGCAGTCCCGCAGGCGGTCCACTTCTGAATTGAAGGGTGTGCCTCGCGGAGAGGCTTCAATGGTGAGCTGTGCCACACGCAGGTGCCGCGCCAGATTCACAACACCCTCGAAGGTCGCTCGATCCGTTTCTCCTTCGAGAAACACACTGGAGGCTGCCAGACGCGAAGCATCCTTCATTTGCAGAGACACCGATTCCGGGTCACCAATCACCTTGGATGGTTTCAGATGATCCAGTCGTTCGTCCAGACAGATTTCCACACTGTCAAACCCCAGCTCCTGCAACTGAATGCAGGCGTCGGGGAAGGAAAGATCCCACAGACTTCGTGTGGAAGCAGCCAATTGCACAGCAATACTCCGTTCGGTAACAGCCACTCGGACACCCCGTCCGCTCTGGACGCCCACTGTATGCCGCAACCAGCGATTTCGCAAGATCTTCTGAATTTCCGCAATTTTCTGCCGCCGGTCGCAGGGATCCTGCTGGATTCAGCGAATGAATTGCCGATAACAGATTCAACGTGAGTACGGCAGGCCGAAAAATTTGCACTTCAGGCCACCGGCAAAATTTCGGGGGGATCCTTTCATGCAGCGAACAACCGTCGCACTTCTGTTTTCATCCGCTATCTGCGTCGTTCTCTCCGGGTGCGCCTCCAGCACCCCGGCAATCCGTGGCCAGGGCCCCGGCGAATGGGTCTCAGCACCCGCGGCCGCTCCCTGCCCAGATTGCCAGACTGTCCACCCGGGACACGCTCAGGGCAACTGCAACCTGCCCTTCGTTCCCGTGCACCGCAACTTCCACACCTACTCCGTGCCCGATGGACTGATGTATCCTCCTGATAATCTTCCACCCGCACTC
Organism: Planctomycetota bacterium; assembly: GCA_046074585.1. Taxonomy (GTDB): domain Bacteria; phylum Planctomycetota; class Planctomycetia; order Planctomycetales; family Planctomycetaceae; genus SXXK01. The sequence continues at coordinate 45,712 of JBJTOM010000434.1, forward strand.
TACCAGTACCCTTACTATACGCTCCGCGGACCCACCGATTTCTTCATGAAGTAATCGCCACGCCGTCCTCGAGCTCCAGACACGCCGCTGCCACCCAGTCCGCCCGCCCCTCGGGCGGCCTGGGTGGCTTTGCATTCGCAACCGCTGTCCGCCTCCGCTAAACTCCGTTCCCACCACGGATGGCGTCCCGATGGCGTTGACTCGGAGAAATCAGCATGTCCCGCGTTCAGGATTCGCGTTCCGCCTCCACCACACCAGAGGCCGGGGCAGAGGGGCAGGCCGCTGTCGCGTTCCCCGCCACTCCCCCGCCGTCGATCCGCATCACACGTCTGCTCTTTGCCACGCTCTGCACTCTGCTCACGGCCGGCTCCCTCACAGCCGATGAACCTGATCAGCCCCCAGGCGAAATTCGGATCCTGCCCGTCGAACGCGAAAAGCCCCAGGCTGCCTCCGTCAGACTCCGCAATGGCCTGATCCTCAACGGTATGGTCTCCCCCGCTACAAGCCTCGCACCGCTCCCCGCCAGTGGTCGAGCGGTGGATCGAATCGAACAGAAACTGCTCATGCGGCTGATCTACCAGGGATCCCGCGAGATCTATGTGCCCACACGCCGCACCGATCCCCCGGTCCCGGATGTCAATGCCTGGCCCGCCCAGTCTTTCTCCATCCCACGCACCCGCCAGCGGCGCGATGTTCGTCCACTCCTCCTGCCACAGCTGAGCACTTTTGATGAACTGGGCATCGCACGCGGCAAAACCACCCGCGCCAACGGCGAATCCCGCGACATCATGGCCGCCGTCACCTCCATCAACGAACTTTACGCCGTCGTCACCAGCTCCACCCATGACTGGGAATATGCCGTGCAACTGGATGCGATCCCGCGCCAGCACCTCCTGAGCCTGCTCAGTCAGGTCGATGACTATGCCGCAAATCCCACACGACGACTTGAACTCGCGCGCATGCTGATACTCGCCGATCGACTCCCCGAAGCCGGACTCCTGCTCCAGGCCACCCTCGCCGACTTCCCGCCGCTTGAGGATCGTGCGGCCCGGCAAATCCAGCAGGTCCGCGAACAACTCGCTGTCCGAATCACTCAGGCCCTCGAAGAACGCGGCGCGTCCGGACAGCATCAACTGGCCTCCAATGGAGCCCGACTGCATCCCAAATCCGACCTCACTCCCGAAACCATCGTCCGCGTCGAACGCATCGTCCGCGACTACGACGAAATCAATCAGAGAATCGAACGCCTCCGACAACTCCTCCCCGCTCTGGCCGCCGAACTCCCCGATCCCGACCTCCGCAACATCGCCATGGATGCCGTCCGCTCCGCTCTCGCGGAACTCGACCCCGACTCCGTCCCCCGCATGGCCGCCTTCGAACTTGTCCAGACCCAACCCCCGGCCGATCGACCCGCAGCTGATGAACAACTCGCCATCGCTCTCTCCGGCTGGCTCATGGGAACCGATCAGACACTCCAGTCGCTCACGGAGTCGCTGCAGCTCACAGAAGCCCGACAGCTCCTGCTGGACTTCCTCGCCACCCCCCCGGATGCACTCGCCGAAAAAAACAGCCTCCTCGATCAGCTCACAAAAATCACCCCGCTCACCGTCGAACGCGCCGCCGCTCTCATCAACCTCCTCCCGTCCCCCAGCCCCATTCCCCTGAGTCCCCCCGAAAACAAGGCCGGCATGCCCTTCGTACTCGAACCCACTGCCGACACCCTCGGTGCCATCGGCCTGGCGCCCCCGGAATATCACGAAACCCGCTCGTGGCCGCTCCTGATCGCTTTCCCGCAGCCTGGGAGCGACCCGGCCGTCTGGCTCCAGTGGTGGCAGGCCCAGGCCGAAATGCACGGCTGGATCGTCGTCGTCCCCCGGATCCAATCCCCCGATCAACCCGCGGATGACAAATGGAATGCATCCGCTGATCACCACCGCCGCCTCCTCAGCCTCGTCCGCAAACTGAAACTCGGACTGCGCATCGACGATGACCGCGTGTTCGTCGCCGGACATGGCCTCGGAGGTGATGCCGCCATGGACATCGCCTGCTCACACCCCCACCTCCTCGCCGGTATCGCCGCCATCAGCAGCACCGGACGCCGACATATCCAGTGGACAGCCGGAAACGCCATTCAGATCCCCTGGTACGTCGTCCTCGGCGATGCTCATCCCCTCTGGTTCGATCGCATGCAGCTCCTCGCTGCCAAACTCTTCCGCCGCGGCGATGAAATCCCCGTCAATTTTGATGTGCTCTTCGTCAAATACCCCAACCGCGGAGCCGAAAGCTTCTACGAAGAAGCCGATGACATCTTCCGCTGGATGAAACTTCATCGCCGAATTCGCTTCCCCGAACAGGTTCACGCCAGACTGCTCCGCTCCACCGATCTGGACTGGGGCTGGATCCAGCTCACGCAACTCCCCGAACAGTTCGCTCAACTCGACCCACCCTCCGAACCCGACGCCGACGCCTTCCGCCCCGCCACACTCACCGCCCGCTTCTCCGAACGCAACCTCCTCCGCGTCACGTCCGCACCCGGAACTTTCAGCGTCGCCTTCTCTCCCGAATTCCCCAACTTCGACCCCGCTCGCCCCATTCGCATCGCCGACGGACGCAAAACCCGACAAATCCCCTTCGAACCCTCACTCACCGACCTCCTCCATCACCTCCACTCAACCGCCGATCGCACCCGACTCTGCTGGATGCTCATCACCCCCGAAGACAAATAACCGATCGCTCCCCCCTCTCCACTCCCAGGGGAGAGGGGCCGGGGGTGAGGGGGAAAACCAGCCAGTAGCCAGTAGCCAGTAGGAAGCAGGAAGCAGGAAGCAGGAAGCAGGAAGCAGGAAGCAGGAAGCAGGCGGCAGGAAGCAGGCGGCAGGCGGCGCAAAGTTGACGCTTCAACTGCGTCCACGCTCCTGCAGTCCACTTCTCACTTCGCACTTCAAAACGTCCTCGGGGGTGACCGGCTACCCCGCTTCCTCACGGGCGCGGCTCGGTGGTTGCGTTTGGCGTGGCTGTGTGAAGGGCCCATGGGACCGGTGAAACTCATGGACGCATGGCCAGCGCGGCGGCGCTGGGGTGAGCTCCTGGTTGCGTCTTGCCGCCTCTGCATCTCCCGCGGCGTCCCATGCAAGCCGTGGCAGCGCCGTTGCCCGCGGACGGCCGTCCGGCGGCTCAGCGGCGTGTTGTCCGCAGGGCAGGGCATGGGTACCCCGCTTCCTCACGGGCGCGGCTCGGTGG
>JBJTOM010000435.1:0-5523 GCA_046074585.1 Planctomycetota bacterium
ATCGCCCTAATAAGTCCCTCCTGAGCCCCTGGTAGCTCTCAGAAACCAAAACGTCATTGTTTTTGGGTGGATTTTAAAAATTCTCCGGGGGGGCTAAGGCCCTCAAATCGGCCTACGACGACAGCCTGCTGGGAGGGGAGAGGGGAGTCAGAGACGTCCATTGCTTGCGGGGAATTCAGCTTCCCAGTCGCAGTCCGGCGGGAAGGCTTTCTCCGAACACCAGTCCGGCCTCTTCGTCAGCCAGCCCGCCGCCTTCAGCGATCAGCTGCAGAAAGCCTGGGCTGGCGTCGACGGACCGCAGGTGCTGGAGCAGTCTGGAACGCAGGGATTCCGGAATGTCGCGAAATCGGTCTCCGGTTTTTCTGGACAACTGCATCAGAGTCAGCTGCACGATTGCGTCGGTGACGTCTGCGGACTTCAACAGTTTCTCAACCCAGACGCTGACAACTTCCACGGGCACGACCAGATTGAGCGGACCATAGGAGGGGACGCGGCTGCCGACTCGTCCGAGCATCCAGATCAGGGCGTTGCGAACCGGTTCAAAGCCAGGGCGGGCGAAGAGTTCAAGGGCGGTGTCTCCGAGTTCTCTGCGCAGCGGCAGTTCAAGGAGTTCGAGGGCTCCCAGCATTCGCCAGATTTCAGCGGCTTCATGATTTCCGGAAGCATAGGGTGCGGCGCGGCCGCGCCCGGTCTGAACCTGACGAACCCGCTGACGAATCGCTGGAAGGACGGACGAGGCCAGTTGATTCTGGCGTCCGGCTGACAGACCACCGGCGATGCGGCGAAAGAGGGTGCGGACTTCGGCGAGGCAGGCTGGGACTCCATGCACGGGGCGTGCGGAGATGGCGCGCCAGGTTTCTTCGACGCGCCAGTCGTCTGCAGCCAGCCCGAAGCCGGGGCGCAGGCAGTAGCCGGTGAGGTTGAGCCAGCGGGATTCGTGCGCGGGGCTTTTGCGGCGGCCTTCGGCGAGCTGCAGGAGTTCGTTCCAGATGGCTCGGAGCAGAGAGGGGGGCCACTGAGTGCGGGGCATGTCGATTGCTGCGGACAGTCTGGTGATGGTTTGGTCCGGTTTCCCGTGGCCTTGCGGTCCGAAGATGTCGTGCAGCACGGCGGTGGCTGCGAGGACGGTTTCATCGTCGACAAACCCGGCGCGTTCGGCTTCTCCGCTGTGCATGGTGCGGTCAGTTTGTGTGGCGGCGCGGACGTCGAACTGGAGTTGCCAGCGACGTGAGGCGTCTGTCTGGCGGCACCAGAGTTCGAGTGTGCCGATTTCGGTGAGCCGTACAGCCAGCTGAGCAGAAACTTCCGCGGCGTCCATGCGGTGGCGGCCGGTGAGCACGGTGCGGATGGGAGGCAGGCTGGTGAGCTGTTCCGGGTTGATGTCGACAAGCTGCCCCGGCTGATCGCTCAGCCGCGTCCCCGAAACCAGAATTGGAAATTCAACCGGCTCCCAGGTTCGCACGCGGAATTCGCGATCCAGCGTCTGCAGCTGGTCCCCGGCTTCGGTCCCGGCAGCGGCCAGGCAGACTGCAGCGCGGCGGCCGTCGGCCTGTTCCACGGCGACGTACCATGTCCGTGCGAGACCGGCGGAGATTTTCGTGCCGTGGCCGCGACGAACCATTCCAAAAACGGCGGCTCCCTGAGCGACAGCGAGGTCCAGCCGATCATTGCGCAGCACGGCTGGCGTCCATGCGGCGTCGAACTCCGCGAACAGCTGCTGCAGCACTTCCAGCATGCGGTCCCGCAGGATGGGGGATTCAAAGAAGCCACCGTTGAAGAGCACCAGATCGGGTCGGGCAGCGAGTGGATCCGGGGGAGCTGTGGATGCGCTGCACGTGAACGCTGCAAAATTTCTGAGGAAGCCGGCCAGATAGCGACTGATGGCCGCATCCGCCGCATAGGGCAATCCGTATTCCTGAAAGCCTGATTGCTTCCGCTGTGGCTCGTCACCCCATTTCACATCGGGAAGGAAGCCGGTGAGCAGCTGTGTGATGACCGACTTGCGCGTCAGCTGCACCTGCAGCGAACCGCCAATCAGTCTGGAACCACCAGTGGACAGGTGAAGAGTGAGGCTTTCCGGAGCGGCCGGTCCCAGCAGTGTTTCCTTGGCATGTCGGCATGAGGCGGTCAGCTGACCCCATTGCCGCGCGTCGGTGATGCGTCGTTCCAGCAGCTGCTCGACGTGATGGGCCAGAGCAAGATCGAGGTTATCTCCGCCGAGCAGCAGATGATCACCGACAGCAGCTCGATGAAACTGCACGCGACCATCTTCCCCGCGACGGACCTGGATCAGGCTGAAGTCGCTGGTGCCACCACCGATATCGCACACGAGGATTCTCTGGCCGGGCGACACCTGCTGTTCCCAGCTGTCGCGATGTTCGTGAACCCAGGCATAAAAGGCGGCCTGTGGTTCTTCCAGCAGAATCATGCGTGGTAAGCCGGCTTCGCGTGCTGCCTGCACGGTGAGTTCACGAGCGACTTCGTCGAAGGAGGCGGGGATTGTGACGATGACATCCTGGTGTTCCAGCAGATCTGTGGGGTGGTCTGCATTCCAGGCTTCACGCAGGTGCCGCAGATATCGAGCGCTTGCGGTGACGGGGGAGATGCGGGGGACATCAGGAGCCCCATGCCATGGCAGCAGCGCGGCGCGACGGTCCACACCGGCATGGCAGAGCCAGCTTTTTGCGGATTCGATGAGTCGACCTGCTGACAACCGCCCCTGTTCCCGCGCGTACACACCAACGGCTTCGGCGGGGGGCTGAGTCTGCCAGGGGAGCTGCAGGAGTGCTGAGGTGATTTCCTGGTCGGTGCCGAACCAGCAGAAGGACGGCAGGGTTTCGAGTCGTTCGGTCTGACCGGGCCCGCACACCTGTGGAATGCGGAAGACACGGACGGTTTGCGGATCGCAGTGGGAGTCGATCCAGCAGAGAGCACAGTTGGTGGTGCCCAGATCGATGCCCACGACGTATCGCGGTGGCTGGGCAGCGGGGTCATCGATGGTCGCGGTGTGAGGAGTGAGGTCGTTCATCGCTGCAGCCCGGGAAGACTGCTGCGAAGTGACGGAGACAGAAACATGAGGGCGGCGACAATCGCAGCAAGTATGAAGATCACGGCGATTACGGCGATAATTTTCCAGCGTCTGGCTTTGGGGGGGGGGGCAGCAGCGGCTGTGTGGTCGTCGGTTTTTCCTGGGTGGGTGAGCGGTGTGTTTCCGGGACTTCTGGCGGCCGGGGTTTTGCGTCTGGGTGCAGCGGCGTCCGCGGCGGGTTCTGATGCCGCCCCGGCACCTCTGACAGCGCGTGGTGTCGGAAGATTTGCCGGACCCGGTGCTGACGCTGAGGTTCTGGTGGAGGGAATTTCGCGTGAATCTTCCATTGCGAAGCTCTCTGAACCTTCCGGCAGGGAGCTTTCGGCACGGAGCCAGTCGTTGGAGTGGGTGATGGAGGAGCGTGGTGCGGCGGCTTTTCGAGGAACGCTGTCGGCGCGGGCTTTGGCGAGTTTTGCGCGGAGTGTAATCAGTTCGCGAAAGTCGAACTTTACGGGTTGTTGTTCGGCGAAGGGGCGGAGGGCTGCGGCGGCTTCAAGTGCGGTGCGGTAGCGGCGTGCGGGATCTTTTTCCATGAGTTTCTGAATGACTGTGCCGACACCTGCCGGGATTTCCGGACGCAGTTCGCAGACATTTCGCGGTGCTCGCGTGCGGTGAGCCTCCAGCTTTGCACGATTGCTTTTGTCCGGAAACGGGACGCGGGCTGTGAGTGCCACATAGAGACTGGCGCCAAGCGAATACAGATCGGTGCGGGCATCCACACGACTGCTGTCGAGCGACTGTTCGGGGGAAATAAAGTCGGGCGTGCCAAGACAGTCATGGCCGAACACCATGGACAGCGAGAATTCCTGTTCTGACATCCCCTGAATCAGAGCCAGGCCAAAATCCAGAATCCGAACGCGTCCGTCCGCTTCAATCAGAAAGTTGGCTGGCTTCAGATCGCGATGAATGATGCCTGCTGAATGAGCCGCATGGAGTGCCTCGCAGGCCTGCACTCCCACATCACAGGCACTGGCGTATGGGAGCGGTCCGTGCAGCGCGACCTGTTCGTGCAGGCTGATCCCGCGAACCAGATCCATCACCAGATAATGCACGGCGCCCGTATTTGCAAGGCGATGGGTGTGGATGATGCCGGGATGCTGCAGCTTCATGCCAGCGACAGCTTCCAGTTTCAGTCGAGACAGCATGCCATTGTCAAGGGCGTGTTCGCTGGAGAGGACCTTCACGGCCACCTTGCCCTCGTGCTCCGGCGATTCCGCAATATACACCGCCCCCATACCGCCAAATCCCAGGAGTTCGCGAATGCGGTAGCCGTCAATCACCAGCCCGCGATACCGACCTTCAAGAATCCGTTCCGCCTGAAAGGGGGTGAGGATGCGTTCGTGAATCAGCTGCGCGGCAACGGTCCGAGCCGGTTCGGTGGCAGGCAGATTCAGCGCGTGCCGCACCCGCCGGATCTGCTCGCTGTTCAGCAGTCCGCTCTTTTCCAGCAGCTGAAAAAATTCACCGGCGGTTGCTGGTGCCTGCATGCCATTTACCGTTTTGAATCACCAGCCGACCGTGGCCCGTCTGCCGGCCTCTTCCGGACCGCTGGCTTATGTTGAGTCCCGCAGGTTATCATGCGGTGGCCAGCCGTCCAACCGAAAGCCCCGTCAGTGGCTTGCGAAAAATCGAAGCGGATTTTCCTTGACTTCAGCAGCTCCTCATGAATCTGCCCTCTCCCAGCCCCCAGTCACGTCCGACGCAAACACCGCCCTGCTCCCGCCGGGAACGCTGGCTCCTGTTTGTTGCCGAAGGCTTTGGACTGGGACGAACCCGATTTGCCCCCGGGACGTTCGGAAGCCTCCCGGGGGTGCTGCTGATGGGCGGACTGCAGTGGCTGCACGCAGGTCAGCTCCCATGTCTGGCCGTCTGGCTGCTCTGTTTCCTCTTCGGTATCCCCCTCTGCCGCCGCGCCGCAGAACTCCGTGGCAAGCCCGATCCCGGGAGCGTTGTCTGGGACGAAATCACGGCCTTCGCGCTGCTGGCTGCAGTGGCCAAACCCGGCTGGCAGGGACTCCTCGCCGCCTTTGTTCTCTTCAGAATCTTTGACATCGCCAAACCATGGCCAGTGAACCGCCTCGAACGCCTCCACGGCGGATTCGGGATCATGGCGGATGATCAGGCCGCAGCACTCTGGGCCGCACTGCTGCTCGCACTGACTCAGAGATCGCTCGTCTGAGCCCTGGTTTCCACGTCCCGATTTCCCGACTCCTCAACCATTTTTTCACCGCGTCCTCAGCAATTCACGTTACCATATGCCGATCGATTCACCATGCGGGTCGATTCATCCGCCCCCGTCCCCACCTCCCGGAAACCCAGCCGCGCCGGAACCAGTCATGCCCATCGCTGAATCCCCCTGCCGCGTTCATTATCCACAGCCCTGCGTCCCCGGCTGGTTTGCCCTGTTCTCCCGTCTCGCCCCCGTGCTGCTGACA
>JBJTOM010000436.1:0-8154 GCA_046074585.1 Planctomycetota bacterium
CGGGAGTCAGATACAGGAAGCCCAGAAACTGGCTCCTGCCGAAGCCGTAAAGAAGGACCCCACCACACTCCCCATTACGGGAGATGGTGCTGATGTTGTCACCGGACGCAGTCAGGACGTTCTTGTCGAGGTGGCAAAGCAGGAGGGCAAATCGCCGGCTGAACTCATTAAGCCTCCGGTCCCCGGTGAAAAGTCGGCCGAAAGCACACTGCCCCCAGGAATCGGTGGCAGGATCGTTGAGCAAGTCCGAATCGCCTCGTTTGAGAAGCCCAGCGTTGATGTGCAGAACACCCTGGTGCGCCCAACTCCCGAAAGCCTTTTCGGCATGACCATCTGGACGTCGGAAAGCCCGACCGGCGGATTCCAGCCAGTCCCGGTCAAAAACGCAGATGGGCTCGCTCGCGTTGACTTGCAGGAGAACTGGTACTACGAAGTACAGATCATCAATTCTTCTCCTGTACACGTTGGAGTTGAAGTGATTATTGACGGCATTAATGTACTGCGGTTCAACGAGAACGACGCGATCAGAGCCAGCGGAAAATGGCTCATGCCTCCCACTCCGCCTGGATCAGCCCCGCGCCGGATCACCGGCTGGTTCCGGAAGCCAGGTGTACTCGGCACCGACCGCTTCAAGGTCAGTAACGCCGATGCGGCTGTTGCCGTACAACTGGGAGAAGCACATAACACAGGCATGATCCAGGCTCGTTTCTTCACCGCCCGTGAGAAAAGCACGGCAGCGCCTGAGATTGATCAAATCCTCGCCGGTGGCACAGCCAAAGGCGGCGGGTTTACCGCGAAAGGTCAATCCATCGATAATAATGTTCAAATCCGGGATGCTGTCTTCGGCGCTGACCCGCTGGCATTGATTACAGTACGCTATGACAATCCCCCCGAAGACGCCCCCCCAGGAAACTAAGGTCAGGGCCAAGGTACGGTCGAGGTTCCGGGCGTGCTTCCGTGTTCTGCGGCGCACGCCCTTTTTTATTGATACCCATTTGAGGTGCCTATGTGCCGAATTTGCCTGCAGGCCTCCACAGCATTCGCCCGCATTTTGATGCTTTGCCGCCTGGCAGTCGCCTTTTCGCCGGCAGCCTGCGGGCAGATTCCGGCCGTGCCTGCAGATCCGGTTCGCCCCGTCCTGAACCTGCAGGGCCCGGCGGGCTACACATTCGCCCTGGGGTTCGCCGGAACTTCCTACCGCATTTATGCCGCCGGTACCGGAAAGACAGTGGATCTGTGGGATCTTGAACGAAATCCCGACGGATCCATTCGCACGGCCGTCATGGCGGAATCCATCCGCTGGCCGGTCAGCCGCGGAAATGTTGGAGTCGTGAATGCGGTTGCCCTCAGTGCACAGGGCAATTGGCTGGCAATCGGTGGAAGCTCCACATTCGGCAAAAACAGTGATCTTGCAGTGTTTGACATCGCCACGAACACCCTGAAATCCTCTCTGCCAGAGTCGAGGGCGAATCCTGATCCCAATGGACGCACCGATACGCTGGCACATCTCAGTCAGCAGGAGGAAGTGATCCGGGATCTGGCGGCAAGCCCGGATGGTGTGTTGCTGGCATCCTCCGGATCGGACGGTCAGACATGGCTCTGGCGGGGTGGTCAAAACAGGTTGATTCACCCCCGGATCGACGGCCAGCGCATCCAGGCCCCGCAACCGGCCAGTGCCATCGCGTGGCCTGTGACCTTTGCCGGGCCCACTCGCGTCCTGTTTGCCTCCGCTGCGGCAGAACAAGGGAGCTACCGTGTGCGCTATTATGACCTCAGGACAGGCAGCACCGACTTTCTGAACCCCGCCGTCTATCGCCGCGCTGTCACCGCCCTCGTGTCAACTCCGGACGGGCAGACCGTCGTCTCCGCCGACATGGATGGACAACTTGTGGTGAACGCGAGGGGCGGACAGTGGAGTGGCAGGGTTTGTGAAGTGGCCGTGAACGATCCGCGAGTTGCCATCACCGACGTTGCCATTACCGGCGACGGACGGTATCTGGCCGTCTGCGGTGAAGCTGCTGCAGGCCGATCCTATGTCAGGATTCTTGATGCGCGGACTCTTGAGGAGCTGGATGTCTTCGAATCCGAGAGTCAGCTGAGTCCCAGTGAGAATCTGTTTCGACATCATGCGATCGCCTTCGACCCCGAGGGCCGCCAGCTCCTGGTCAACGATAACGAAAACCTGACACTCCTTGTCTGGCAACTGACAGACAAGCAGGGCAACTGGCTGGATAAACCTCTTTCACAGACGCAGCCGTTTCAGATCAGCGGCCGCGGATCAATGGTCCTCAGCACAGCCTTTCTGACGAACCGCTCCCGCGCGGAACAGGGGTATGCATTCTCCATCACCACACTCGCAAACGGCGAACAGATCTTTGATGCATCTGAAGGCAGACTGGGAACTCCCGAACAGCCGAAAGCATCGCTCCAATTGGGCGATGCATTTGCAGACGGCTGGAAAATTCAGCATTTCGCTCCACAAACGAATAACCAGCAGAAAATTTGTCTGACGGACGGGACAGGTCGAACGCTGGAACGAACGCTCGTCGCAGGCTTTACCGGAGAATATCGCGGGATTCACGCCTTTATTCCCAACAACACCGGACAACCATACGCGGTCGCCATCGCTGCTCAACGAAGCGACCTGATTCATGTGCTGGGTTTATCTGCAGGTCTGCCGATTCTCCGCACATTCCGCGGCCACGGCGGAGAACCCATCGGGCTGTCCTGTTCTGCTGATGGTCGCTACCTGCTGTCCACCTCCAGAGACTGTACTGTCCGCATCTGGAGCATGGAGCGTCTGGACGGATCGCGGGTCGCCACGGATCAGACAATCTACGGTGCGTCACTGCAGGTCACGCCGGCGGGCGTTGTGCTTCAGAATGTTACCCGAGCGGGCATTGCTTACGCACGAGGTCTTCGCGAAGGCGACGTCATTCAGAAAATCACTGGAACCAGAACGAAAACAACGCCCGAGGAAATTCATGAATTCCTGCTGACCGGTGAACCTGAACCATTCTTTCGAGAACTTGTGGTGGATTTCGTCCGCAATAACCAGTTGAAACAGGCAAAGTTTTTTCCGGCGTGGGAACAGCTGCTGACATTCGTTTTTGACCGCACCGGCGAATGGGCTGTGTTTACCGCTGAAGGCTATTTCAACGCCTCCCGCGCAGGGCAGAATCTGTTTGGCTGGCAGCTGAATCGCGGACGCAATCAGAGTGTGCGGTTTGAAAAAGCTGCCGCTTTGCAGAAGGAGTTTGAAAAGCCGGACGTGATCAGACGGGTGCTGCAGCTTGGAAATGTGCCTGATGCACTTGCTGCACTCAACCTTCCACCGGACCCGAATGTGATTGCACGCATCGAGGAACTCCCGGAAATTCAGCTCAGTTCCCCGATGGCTTTTTCGCCACAGCCACCCGGTGCCCGGATTGAAATTCGCGCCACGGTCCGGTTTACAGACGCCCTGAAGAAAGATGACCTGGATCTGCAGGCGACAGACAATGGTCGTGTACTGCCGGAGCCGGACATTCAAAGCAGTCCGGATGGCTCGACTACGTTCACATGGGGGCTGGTCAGTGCTGAGCAGGTGCATGCTGTCAGCGTCGGATACCGGGAAAAGAACAGACAGGTTGTTGACTCACGCCAGTCCACACGCCAGCTGAATGTTGCCACCACGACAAGGCATTCGATAGAACCAGGCCAGATGTTCCTGATTGGACTGGCAGGCACGAAATATCAGGCAATGCCGCCTCTGAACTACACGACTCATGATCTGGATGAGCTGCAGAAGTGGCTCAAGCGCCTGCAGTACCGCAGGAGCTCAGAATTCGAAGCGACTCTTAAAGAGCATCAGATTACCAGGGAAAGTGTGCAGGAGGCGATCCTGAAGACACTGAAAAAAGTCGGAGAGCGACAGAATCCTAACGATCTGATCGTGTTCATCGCAGCAGGACACGGCGAAGTCTACAACGGGGAGTTTTGTTATATTGTTCCAACTGCACCGATTATTGCTCGACAACAGGCCGTGCCACTGACGGCGAAGGATGAAACCACCAATTACAACATCAGCATTCCCTGGAGCTCAATTGCCAGACAGCTGAACAAGGCCCCCTGTCATGTGCTTTGGGCTGTTGATGCCTGCCATTCCGGGGCTGCTCAGTCTGAAGCAGCTCACAAAGCGGCGATTCGTGAAAGTGCCGGGATTCACTCCATGCGGCAGGTGCTGTGGTCGTCGTCGCCTGATGAAAAAAGTCTTGAGAGCACATACTGGCAGTTTGAATCGGCAGACAATGGACATGGGGCGTTCACTCTGGCGCTGCTTGAAGCCCTCTCAGGAAAGGTCGTGCTGCCTGCCGTGACAGTCGACCTGCTCAGACAGTTCAGAGCAGAGAAAACGGAAATCACAGGACCGGTTAAAGATGCATTGAAACGCGAGCAACAGTACGAGCTGGCCATGGAGGACGTGAAAACGCTGAGGAAGGATGGGCAACTGGATTTTGAGGAGATTTCCAGCTACGTCAGTCGAAGAGTGCGCGTCCTCTCCACGATTGAAGAATCCATCACACTTAATGGAGAACGCGTCAGAAGAGATAGGGTGCGTCAAAACCCTGGCGGATTCCCGACGAGAATCCCGCCGGGTATCTCAACTGCCCCGTCGCTGGTGCTGGAAGTCTTCAGATAAAAAACGACTGTCTGCGTGGCTGCGAATCTGGCCACGATCCTCAACTCTTCACCCGCCCAGCCCCAGCTGGAACGCGTCCGGGGGCAGGCTGCGGCCGGTGAGCTGACGGAATTGCAGGTCCAGTCGGGCAGCGAAGACGGTGACCGGGTCGATATAGCGCGCTCCGCGGGCCGTCGCTTCGACCGCAAAATCAGAACCCCGCAGCCCGACACTCAAATCCACCACGGTTTGCCGTTCGCGAATGATTGAGGGGTTCAGGCAGCCTTTGGTCAGGCCACAGGGGGTGCCGTAATCGGCGATGACGAGCGTGTCGGCGCGGAGGTCATAGACTGCTGCCCAGGGTACGTGGCGTACATCGGCCTGGCGGGCCATCGAGGCGGCGGCGTTGTCAGACATGCCCGCAAGACTGACGGCGGCTCCCTTTGAAGCAAAGAACCGGGCAGCACCGCGGGCCATGCTGCTGGTGCCAAGCACCGTGACAGCGCCGCGACTTGCCCAGTCGGGGGATCCCAGCGTCTGTCGACCAGCTTCCTCGACGGCCGCGAACGTGCAGCCCACGCCGCGCCAGCCCTGAGGTGTTTCCATGAGCACATCCAGTCGTCCGGAAGCCGTCGCCGACTCGTCTGAGCTGGCAGCGAGCGGGGTCAGATCAAGGTTGCAGGCCGGGTCGATAATCAACCCGTTGATTTTCATTTTTTCGAGCATTTTGGGGAAGCGGGTGAGATCTCCGGGGAGCAGTGGCAGGCAGAGAATCGGTCGCTCCATGGACTTAAAGGCTGCATTGAGCACTCGTGCAGCGATGTTCTCGGATTCGCCCGAGCCGATGATGCCCAGAAACCGCGTGCGGGTGTCGATGTCGTTCCAGTGATAATCCTCACGCAGCTGCCAGACGGTTGATTGGGCTGGAAAGGCTTCCATGCCGCGTTCGAGCGCCGCATAGATCCAGGGGGAACCATATTTGCGGCCCAGCAAAGAGAACGTCAGGCCGGCCCGGCCCACACCAAGTCCCACGATGGGAACTTCGCGGGGCTGAGTGGCTGCGGCGAGCAATGGCCAGGCGGCATCGAGGTCTTCTGTGAGCCACGTGAACTTCACCACATCCGCCTTTGCATCCCGGCACTTCTGGTAAGCCTCGTCAAACTTCAGCAGCGGGCGGTTGAGGCTGGTCCAGGAAATCACGCGTTTTGTCTTCCCGAATCGCGGGATACCACCGGCGATGTCGAGATCCAGTTCAATGTAGGCGGGACCTGCGACAATGGCTTCCCGCAGCAGCTGCACCCGCTCCTGTTCGCTCCCCTTCCACTTGCCTCCGTCCTTTTCGCTGCGACAGGACACGAGGATCGGCTTGTCCACGCACCGCAGCAGTTCACCCACATTCGGTTCGTTGATGAAGTGATCCAGGCAGAGTTCGATCAGATCGCAGTGACGGCTGGCATTGAGCAGGTCAGCCGGAGCCAGGGTGCGGGACGTTGGGGTGACAGTGATGCAGATCATGAATGGGCTCGAAAGGTGGAGAGGAGGAAGGACATGTCGGCCGGGGCTGGTCGCCTGCAACCGGTCATTGCAGCACATTCCGCACGGGTGGGCAACAAAAAACGCCTGCCGGGGGGCAGGCGTTGGGAAATTTGTGGAGTGCGTTGCCGGCTGCTGCACCGGGTTTATTCCGGAGGTTTGGTGTTCTTATAGAGACCGCTGGTGGATCCGGTTGAGGTCAGCGGGCGTTTGGGGGCACCACTGAAGGCTCCGGAGATTACAGATGAGCTTTGGCGGGAGCCGAAGGTGGCATTGACGGATGTGCTTTTGGCACCGTTGGGAAGCGTGGCGGGGAAGGGACGCGTCTGGCTCCAGGCGAGCGATTTGCGGGAGTAGCCGATGTAGTCGAGGAACCGGGAGAGGCTGAGGATGTAGACGCCGTTGTCAGTGGCGGCCTGTTCCAGCTTCACCTTGATCGCCCGGATGCGGTTGTTGATCTCCAGCTGCACGGTGTCGCGGGTGTTGTCGTCACCGAGGTCCCCGATGAGAACGAAGCGGGTGGAAGAGCTGATGCTGGAGTAGATGTCGGCTTCGCTGATCTGCTGGGCGTCACGTCCCAGAACCTTGGCTTCGTCGTTGACTTCGAGAGTGATGGTGGCGCCGTTCGTAGCCACCATTCGCCGAAATTCTTCGCGATCGCTGCCGGGGTTTCCGTCGAAGTCCAGGCCCCCGACGACGGCAATTTCCATAGCACGTCCGGGAGTAAAGATGGGAGAGTAGATGGCATCACCGACGGCCATGGGCTCACCAAGTTTCGGGTCGACGATGGACGCGCGGGAAAGACCGGGGCCGAGAATTTCGGTGATCACGAGTTTGCCCTTGATGTCTTTGTCGCTTTGGGGCAGACCGACGCCGCTGTTGGGCTGCTTGTAGACGGAGAACGTGGTGCCGATGCGGAGCTGGTCACGGGTGCCGAGGTCAACAGAGGCGGTGCCGGTATTCTGTTCAACAAAGACAATTTTGCCGGCGGGGCGTTCGAAGTTGAGATTTTCCAGGCTGAATTTGGCGGCGCGGAGCTTTTTCAGGGTGTCGCGCTGCAGGCTGATTTCATCCCGGAGTGTGGCGATTTCACGTTCTTTTTCGTCGCGGTAGTTGGAGAAGGCTGTTTCCGTAGTGTTGACCTTCAGGTTCAGCGCGTCGATCTGATCTTCGCGCTGCTTGAGTTCTTCGCCGTGCTGTTTTTCCTGAGCCAGAAGCTGGGCTTCCTTGTCGGTCACCTGCTTTTGCAGAGACTGCATGGCCACCTGATGATTGGCAACGGCGGCCGACAGTTCACCAATTTTGGCCTCCAGCTGTGTGCGACGGTCTTCGGCCGTGGCGCGATTGGCATCACGTTCGGTGGCATTCATGACCATCGCAGCTTCGATGGTGTCCGGGATCGTGGTGCCGTTCCCGGCGCGGTTGGCGATTTCCAGTTTGGCGTTGTTGACGATGTCGTCGACGTCAGGTTCCGGACGGCCGATGGCGCGTTTGAGCGAATCCAGGTCCTGATTGAGCCCCGTAATGATGCCCTTGCTGTCAGATTCGGCTTTGCGGGCAGCGGCCAGGTCGCGGGTAAGATCCGTGCTGTGCGTCCAGGTCATATACCATGCAACGCCGAGCCCCACGGTCAGGAGCACGAACACTGACAGCGAAATCACCAGACCGTTATTGTCTTTGGACGCCATGTTGACCTCTTCCCGACGGACTGCCGATCGGAACTGAAAAGACTGCAGAAGACTGAAATCACAGCGCAGCAATCCATTGCAGGGAAAATAACGGCTGGAAAGGCGGAGTCAAGAAGAACTCGGGCCGTCCGGCAATTCCGTGACGGATCGGCGCAGCGCCTGCACAGCAGACGGACCAGTTGCGAACAGGCAACAGTCCGTGTCAGAGTTTCGGATGGCGGGGGCGATGGAGTTTTGAGCCATTTGCAAAGATCGGAATACACGCATCAGGCA
>JBJTOM010000437.1:0-9923 GCA_046074585.1 Planctomycetota bacterium
TTTTTTTAGGGGGGGGGGCGTCAGCCGACGAAGGTTTTCCTTTTGAGAGCTGCGAGGCGGGACTTGACGCGAGAGGCGGTGTTTTTGTGAATGAGTTTCTTTGCGGCGGCCTGATCGAGTGCTTTGGTGACGAGTGAGAACTGGGCGTCGGCAGTTTCCTGGGTTGGCTTTGAAGCCAGGAGGGCGCGGAAGCGTTTGACAGTGGTGCGCAGGGCGGAACGTTGCTGACGGTTCCGTTCGCGGCGGGCATTGGCTTTACGAAGAGACTTTTCGGCGGACGCTGAATTGGGCATAACGGTGTGGCTGAATTCAAGGAAAACGGACCGGAAAGCGGGGGAACGGCTTCAGCCGCTCACTTGGGAACCCGTCAGTTTATCCGGGGGCCGGGAAGATTTCCAGCGTGATCGGCAGAAAGTCGTCCCTGATCCAGCGAAATTGAGAATTGGGCGGGTAAATGCTACGAAAAGTCAGCCTCGGACGCTTTTCCACTTGAAAACCGCCCGCTAAAATTTCGTCGTCATCGCGGTATCCAGCCTTACCCGTTCAATAACGTTCATCCGGAACCCTGAAGGAGCCCTGCATGCTGCCGTCCATCCTCGAACATGCCGGCGTGCTGGGATTTCTCGAGAACGCCAGTTTTCTGCAGGTCTTTATTGCCGTGCTGATCGGCTTCTTTGGCCTGCTGATGCTCGCGTTCCTCATTATGTTCGCCTCCGTCGCGTCGCTTTGGTTTCGCGCCTACATGTCGGGCGCTGCCATCGGACCGGTGCAGCTGGTGATCATGAATCTGAAAAAGATCAGTCCGCAGGTGATTGTGGATTCGCGAATTATGTCCGTTCAGGCGGGTCTGGGAGAGATGATTTCGACGAACGCGATGGAATCTCACATGCTTGCTGGTGGCCGTGTGCCGCTGGTGGTGAAGGCGATGATTGCCGCCAAAGGCGCCCGTATTCTGCTTGACTGGAACACGGCTGCCGCCATTGATCTGGCTGGCCGCAACGTGCTCGAAGCGGTTCAGACCAGTGTCCGCACCAAAGTCATTGACTGCCCGGACGCGGCTCGCAATCCTGCACGCCCCACCCTGGACGGCATCGCCAAAGACGGCATTCAACTCAAGGCCAAGGCCCGTGTCACAGTCCGCACCAATATCACTCAGCTGATCGGCGGTGCGACGGAAGAGACGGTGATTGCCCGTGTGGGTGAGGGGATCGTTTCTGCCATCGGTTCCTGCGAAACTCACAAGGAAGTGCTCGCCAACCCCATGCTCATTGCCAAAGCCGTGCTCGCCAAGGGGCTGGATTCACAAACCGCTTACGAGATCGTGTCCATCGACATTGCTGATATTGATGTTGGCGACAACGTCGGGGCCAGACTGCAGGCGGACCAGGCCGAAGCAGACATGCGAATCGCTCGAGCGCTTGCAGAAGAGCGCCGTGCGGCCGCCGTCGCTCACGAACAGGAAATGCGAGCGCTCACCCAGGAAAATCAGGCCGAAGTGCTTTTGGCAGAAGCTGAAGTGCCCCGCGCGATGGCCGGAGCCTACCGTCGCGGGGTACTGCGGACCGTCAAGAAAGCAACTTGAATCGATTTTCCTTCTGGCCCGTTGATTCGCCGTATTTTTTTACTCGCGCAGTCACGTCTGGTCAGGTTTCCCCGATTTCCCGGCACTCACCAATCGGTGTGACCCGTGCCCGATCCGTTTGCTTACGCCTCAATTACCGAACATCGCTTGAGAAGGCCCCGATCCGGGCGTAGACTTGCAGAGACTTCACTGAGTGGCCATGGCAGGAATTCGCTCCGCCACCTCACCTTCAACAGCCAGCAGAACAGCACAGGGACGCTGCAACTTCCGCCGGCCGGCATCGGATTCCCTGCGATGGATGGACTGCTGCAGATCGAACTCACATCCCACGAACGCGACGTGCTGCTCCGCGGACTCCGCTACGTCCGCAGCGCCGTAATGCTGGAAACCCGCGAGCCCTCCGCCGAAGACACGCGCCGGCGTTCCGGACTGCTCGACGAAATCCAGAACCTCTCGCAACGACTCGAAAACACCGACCCTCTTCCGGTCGGCTATTGATCGGCTGCGGCCTGCCATGAAACTCGCCATCGAATTCCCGCTGCTCAAACGCCATGCGATCCAGTTATCGCAGCGGCGAAGATTGTGGCTGACGCGAGCAATCCTGGCGATCACGCAGCTGGTATTTGTGCTCCCCATCTATGGGTCGAGCATAAGTCAAGATGGCATTTCTGCTCTGGGAACAGGCGGTCAGCTGACGTCTGTCCTGCTGATCTGTAATCTCGTCCTGATCTACCTCCTGCAGCCCCTGTCCGCCTGTGCTGCAATTTCCTCTGAACGAGAACGGCAGACCCTGCCGCTGCTGTTGATTTCCAGGATTTCCCCGGCCGGTCTGATCCTGGAGAAGTTTCTCTGGAGTCTGCAGCTGGTGTTTTCGGCCATCGCGGTGAGTCTGCCTGCGATGGCGCTGGCCTACACGCTCGGTGGTCTTTCCGGTGTGCAGCTGCTGATGGGCGTCGCGGTGATGTTTGTCGCGGCACTCCAGGTGAATTCCGCAGGCATTTTCTGGTCGAGCCTGTGTGGCAGTTCGCTTCAGGCCTTCTGGGGAACGCTGCTCACACTGCTACTGCTGTTGCTGGGAACGGTGCTGCTCTTCGTCGCAGAGGTCTGGCCGTTTCAGGAGAACTTGTTTGGCGGTCTGCCCATGGCTGCCTTGTTCTGTTCCTTCTGGAGACTGACCGAGCCCAGCCTTGCGGGAGCTGATTTGTTTTCCGCGGACACGCTGCTGGTGGCATTGATCAGCGTGGTTCCTCCGTTGTTTGTTTCGTTCACACTGCTGATTCTCAGTGGGATTGTGGTGTCGCGTTACCGCTGGGAAGCGCCGCTGACACTGCTCCGACAGGCCCTTCGCGTCTGGAAGTCGTCGCCGCCGCCCGCCCCTCAGAATTCTCCGGGACCAATCAGCGGGGCGTCGCCGGCCCGTTCAGGCGACATACAGACCGCGCGTGACCCTGCCAGAAAGTTTGCTCTGTTCCCCGATCGACCGCTGGCGGCGCGTGAGTGCAGTGCGTCGGTCACATCCCTCGTGCCCACTCATGTCGTACTCAGCGGAATTCTGATCGTGCTGCTGTGGCTGCTGGTCAATTCTGATGTGCGGATGACGGTGTATCAGGCGAGTGTGACGCTGCAGATGTGCGTGCTGATTCTGGGAGTGCTGCAGGTGCAGAGTCTGGCCTCGCGGTCAATCGGCGCTGAGCGGGAGCGGGAGACGCTCCCCGTGCTGCTCACCGTCCCGATCAGCTCCGCTGAAATCATCCGCCAGAAGCTCGCCGCCGCTTCCCGATTTCGCACTCTGCTGCTGCTGCCGATGGGCGTGCTGCTCCTGATCTCACTGCTCTTCGGAACTTCGTATTCGCAGATCGGATATCGCCCGGTGCAGTTCGATCTGTTTGGCGATTCCTTCGGAGCGCCGATTTCCCACCTGCTGCTGCTGCTGATTTACTGGCAGCACCTGACGCTTGCCCTGCGACTTGGGGGACTCTGTTCCCTGATCACACACACCACACTTCGATCCGCCGCTCTGACACTCGGCATCCTGCTTGGCTACTGCATGCTGCATGTGCTCGGGGTGACGATGCTCGATTATCTCTTAGGAACAACGGGCCTTGCAGACCTCATCGCATTGGCTCCGCTGGTTGGCATGGTGCTGATCCTGAATGACAGAATGGCAGGCGGCGATGCCGGCGCCTTTGCCGCCTGCACATCACTTTTCATCGGGCTGGCCGCGATGGGTGTGCTGCTCGCCGTGCTCCGTCGAGTCACGGAGACGAATGCCGGTCGCTGGCTGCAGCGACCGGATTAAGCGCGCTGTGCCCGTGGGTTGTCCGCCCGTCCGAACGCTGACACAAGTGATGCAACGAGGCTCCGCAAGCGTCGACCACCTGCGACGAGCCCGGCTATTGACGTACCCAACAGAAGCCCTGCTGAGGGCTGAGCCTCAAACCGGTGAAATTGCGGGTGACGCCCCCGGTGTTCCCGGATAACAGTCGCGTGGACTCTGTTCGGGACTGCACCGTCGTCAAAGCGAGTGTCGAATCCGATTACGAGCACCGTCCGACTGACATCGGCCGGTGCCAGTGATTCACCCGGCCGGTTTTTCTGTTTTGCGGTTTTCGAACAGTACGCCGGACTGGAAGTCTGTCGCACGAGGCATCACTCACCGGAGGTTTCCAGTTCGCGGGGTTCGCGAATGGTCCATGTGAGTGCGGCGCCGGTACCGACGACAGCGGAGACAAGGAGGAAGGGGAGCTGATGACCGGTCCAGTCAACAAGGGCTCCGAGGAGGGGTGAGCAGAGGAATGGGAGGGCCATGCAGAGGTTGAGGGTGCTGATGTATTCCGGGTGTCGTTCGCGGGTGACGATTTCGATCACGTAGTTGACCTGCACGCGGAGTGTGACGGGGACAAGTCCGATCCAGAAGAAGGTGATCCAGAACCAGGCTGGGGGTGCGGCTTGTTCGAGGCCGAGGGCGAGGAGGGGTGCGGCGGCGGCGCAGGGCAGGAGCAGTCTCAGGGCGGAGCGGGTTCCGAAGCGATCGGCGAGGAGTCCGGAGGCCATGCTGAAACAGACGGCTCCGAGGTGTTGTGCGACAACCCAGTCCATGAGTACGCGTCGGGAATCGCCCTGGCGTGCCAGTCCGATTTTCTGGTAGTGGGGGAAGAGAGTCTGCGAGAACACGAAGAGTACGGCGACAAGGCACAGGCGTCTGAGCACGGGATCTCGTCGGAGTCGTGAGGCGGCCTGCTTCAGTGCTTCGGTGATGGGCAGCGGGGTTGCGGCGGAGAGGCTGGCATCGGGTTGTTCGCGGAGCAGTTTTGAGGAGACGCCGGCGAGCATCATGGCGGAACCGACGAACAGGAAGATGGGTTGAAACGGAGCCTGTCCGGGTGTTTGCAGCCAGCGAGGCAGGAGGAGCAGGGCGAGAGTGACGGCGACAGTGGTGCCCACGGTGCTGGCGGCTGCCTGCAGCCGTCCGCGTTGTCGGGCTTCGATGAGTTTTCCCAGCACGGTGCTGAGGGTCATGTCATTGACGCCATGGAGGCAGAAGAAGGCGACGTAGGCCAGCAGAAAGACGGCGGCAAACCATTCGGGAAGCATAGCATCAGCCACAGCGATGCTGGCGGACAGGAACAGGAAGGGGAATCCCATCAGAAAGGTGGTGCGGCTGAGCCATGCAGATTTTCGGGGGGCGGCGGCGAGGGGTCTGGCGAGCAGCAGGGGTGCGAGTGACTGGCCGGTGCGATTGAGCAGTGGCAGGGCTCCGCGGATCAAACCTGACTCGGAGATGCTGTCCAGGAACGCCGGCATGATCACGCTCTCGGTTTTGAAGATCCAGGCGACGCGAAACAGCGACTGGTGTACCAGCAGTGCCAGCCGATTGCGGAGCTGGTGCTGTGGCATGGGATCAGTTGCTGAGGCGGACGTGGGGTCCATGGAGTGCCTGACGTGTTCAGGTGTTGCCGGCGAGTCGTTCGAGGATCAGGGGCGGCAGTTCCGTTGGGGGGCCGTCACCGATGTGAATGGCCTGTCTGAGTCGCTGGCTGGCGGGTTCGGGGTATTGAGAGAAGATGCGGACGAGGGGTTGACCGGCGGTGACAGGGCTGCCGGGTGTGATGAGCATTTCGAGGCCGGCGGAAGGATTGATGACATCATTCAGGCGTCTGCGGCCTGCGCCCAGTTCAATCAGTGCCAGTCCGAGTTGTTCAGTGTCGATGGCTTCTACGGAACCGCTTTTCCAGGCGACGAATTCAGAGGTGGCGGGAGTCTGCGGGAGGTGATCCAGTTGTCCGCCCTGGGAATGCACCATGCGCTGGAAGACGTCCATGGCGTGTCCGGAGTCGAGGAATTTTGTGGCGACGGCGAGGGCTTCGTGATGACGGGTGCGGAATCGGGAGAGCAGGAGCAGTTCGGCGGCGAGTTCGAGGGTCAGCGTGCGAACGTCAGCCGGGCCC
Organism: Planctomycetota bacterium; assembly: GCA_046074585.1. Taxonomy (GTDB): domain Bacteria; phylum Planctomycetota; class Planctomycetia; order Planctomycetales; family Planctomycetaceae; genus SXXK01. The sequence continues at coordinate 6,031 of JBJTOM010000437.1, forward strand.
TTTCCGGAGAGCACATCGAGACATTCACGGACTTCGAGTGCGTTGCCGCACATGCTGCCGAGTGGGTGGTTCATGTTGGTGAGCAGTGCCGTAGCGGGGGTGCCCAGTCTGGAGCAGACGTCGACGAGTGAACGGGCGAGTGCACGGGCGGCCTGTGGTGTCTTCATAAAGGCGCCGCTGCCGAATTTCACATCGAGCACGAGTCCCTGCAGGGATTCAGCGAGCTTTTTGCTGAGAATGCTGCTGGTGATGAGCGGAATTGACGGGACAGTGGCTGTGACATCGCGGATGGCATAGAGCCTGCGATCAGCGGGAGCCAGTTCGCGGGTGGTTCCGGTGATGACGCAGCCGACCTCCAGCGTCAGTCTGTGAATCTCTGAAATGCTCAGATTGGTTCGAAATCCGGGGATGGCTTCCAGTTTATCGAGGGTGCCTCCGGTGGGCCCGAGTCCCCGACCGGAGAGCATGGGGACCTGCAGTCCGATGGCAGCGAGGAGTGGTGCGAGGATCAGGGACGTTTTGTCGCCGATACCGCCGGTGGAGTGCTTGTCGACTCGCACTCTGCCATCATCCGGCCATTCGAGCCGGGAACCGGAGTTGAGCATGGCGTGGGTGAGTGCCGTGGTTTCGGCGGACGTCATTCCCTGGAGATACACGGCCATGGCCATGGCGGCCACCTGATAATCGGGAATGTCATCCGTGGCTGTGCCGCGAATAAACTCGGAGATCTGTTCGGTGGTGAGTTCGTGGCCATCGCGTTTGGCGGCAATCAGATCGACAGGCAGCACGGCGGGCCTCGCTTTGCAGGGCGGCATGAGCAGCAGACTCGCCCTTCACCGGTTTCAGGCGGCCTTCTTCGTTTTGGACGCTTGTTTTTGAGCATCCCGTGTGGCTGGAGCGGGCTCGGCTTCGTCAGCCTGCTTCTCGCTGCGAATGATTCGTACGGGGGACATCGAAGCGGGCTGATGACGGGCGACCAGTGTGAGCAGAGCGGGCATCAGCAGCACGGCCACGATCAGGCACGAGGCCACACCGACAGCCAGCAGCAGTCCCATGCCGAAGAGGCCGCGGTGCGAGGCGATCAGCAGACTTCCGAACCCGGCGATGGAAGTCAGCGATGTCACCAGCACGCTGCTGAATGTTTCGGGCGACATTTCGTACTGTTCGCGTCCTTCGGCAATCTGTCGACGACAGTCAGCGACGAGATAGATGCCATTGTCGATGCCGATGGCGAAGACCAGGGGCAGTGCGATCAGATTGAGGGGATTCAGTTCGAGCCCGGCGGTGGCCATGATGCCCAGCAGCAGCAGCCCGCCTCCGAATGCCGGCAGCAGCATCAGGACGGTGTCTCGCAGATTCCGGTAGTCGAGAACTGCGGAGATGAGGACGACAAGAGACAGGGCGATGGCAACGATCAGAGGCAGGTTGAGTGTTCCGCTGCGCTGCTGGAGCGTGTAGCCGATGAAGGCTGCGACGGCAATGGGTGGAGCGATGGTGAGCAGTTTCTGGCCGGGGCGAAGGTTTCGGAACAGCAGCACCATGGAGATCACAGCGATGGAATACAGTCCGATCGATCCCCACATGGAGCTCATGCGTCCGGCAGATTCGAGGATCTGCACGGGGAGTCCGGTGACGCTGGGGTCCACGGTCCGCAGCTCCGCCACGAATGCCTGCAGCGCAGCACCGTCCCAGACGCTGCCGCGCGGATAGATTCTGAGGGCCCACTGCTGTGTTTCATCCGGGCGGATGCGAAGATAGCGGCTTTTGAGTTCCGGCGGCAGATCTCTGAGGTAGACGGGGTCGAAGCTGTCCGCAGCGGCGACTTCGGCGTATTCCATGAGCAGCCAGCGGGCGACCATGGCGTTCCAGGCGCCCAGAATGCCGCGGGCTTCACGGCCCGGGGTACCGGAAAGATCATTGAGGAACTGATCGAGTTTTGCAGCGGCCTTCTGTGCCTGCGGATTGCTGGACGTCTTCACCAATGAGTACAGGCGGTCGACTTCACGGCCGACGGCCAGATGGTCAGCGGGATCCAGCCCTGGCGTACTGCCGGAAATGGAAGCGGCCTGCTGCTGGAGAGACCGCAGCAGTTGCACGGTTTGCGGATCGGGGGGTTCGGGAAGCTTACTGGCTGCATCGCTCACGCGGGACACCGTTCCCAGCCGCAGAAATTTTTCGCGCAGCCTCACCGCCTGCTCCCAGGAATCTGCGAGGGCGACGGCATGCAGGACGGTGTCTGTCCCGGCGGCTGCCAGGCTCTGTTCGGCCTGCACGGATTCCGCCTGAGGATCCTGCAGTCGGATGAGATTCGGGTTGTAGGAGACGCGACTGCGGACCTGACCATCGGAGTATCGGAAGGCCTGAAAAGCGAAGATCAGGACGAGCACTGCGGCGACGGCGGCGGTGGGGGCGGGCCATGTGACCAGCAGTTTTCGAAAGCGCGCGGGCGAGAAGGGGGCTGGCAGAGCGTCAAACTCGACTTCAGCATCACTGATGGCAATCAGCGCCGGGAGGAAGACGAAGACGGCGGCAGCGGAAAGCAGAGCGCCAACGGCGGAGATCAGTCCAAGTTCCGCGAGTCCCGGGAACCCGGTGAGCAGTGTGGTGGAGAAGGCGAGGGCAGCGGTCAGAGCTGACGTGATGATGCTTCCGCCGGTGCTGCGGGCCGCATTCAGGATGGCGTCCGGGAGTTCCTGCAGTTCCTGCCGCAACGCCAGATAGCGATTGATGAGCGAAACAGAGAAGTCGACGCTGAGTCCGATGAGAAACACGGTGAAGCAGACGCTCACCAGATTCAGGTGACCGACAATCAGAGTCGCGGCGCCGAATGTCCAGCACAGGGAGATCAACAGAGTCGTGAGCACCAGCATGGGATAACGCATGCCGCGGAACACCAGCAGCAGGAGCGTTCCCACGACGAGCACTGCCAGCAGGCCCGCGTTCTTCATATCGATGCTGCTGGTCCGCAGTTCGTCATCTTCAAGTGCCGGGAGTCCGGTGAGTGACAGTCGCAGGTCCGGGTGATCGGCATTGGCGGTGCGTACTTCGGCAAGGATCTGACGCAACCGCAGCATGGATGCGGCCGGAGCATCTTTGGAGAGGCCGACCTGAACAACGCCGATGGTGCCTTCGGCATTGAGCACCCTCGACTCAGGTTCGTCGGTCAGGCGCTGATCCCCGGCAACACTCATCAGATCCGGCAGGGGGGATTGAAAGGCGTTGCGTTCGGGGCTGCCGGTCTGCCGCGCGTTGCGGAGATAAGTGCTGATGCTTTCTGCGAAGCGTTCGGTGGAGGTCCATGTGGAATCCGGAACGACGCCATTCTCGCGGGAACGCTGAATCTGATCACCGAGAGTTCCGGCGATTTTGTCGGCCCGGATCAGGCTCCAGTTCTGATCCCGCACCACGCGATCGTAGGTTTTGAGCAGGGACGCGGTTCGCTGCACTTCACGCTGACTGAGGAATTGCAGCGCTTTGCGGCGCATGGTGGAGAGATCCACGCTGGCGAGTACATTTCTGAAGTTCTGCGGTTCCCTCTTCAGCCGCGTGCCCACGTCATCGATGAGGGCGCGGAGCAGATTGCGGTTGGGTGAGGTGGACTGCACGACAATCAGGACATCGGAGTCCGCTCCGAAGGCGTCGGAGTACTGTTGCCAGTTCTGAGCAAACTGAGACTGGCTGGGAGTCAGCCCGGAGTGGCTGGTGGTGAGCTTCAGGGCAGTGACAGTATAGCCTACGGCGGCGCAGGCGAGGCTGAGTACGAGCCAGAGCATGAGTCGGGGGCGGGCGCAGGCGAGCCCAGTGAACCATCCCGCAATCCGGGCTGGCAATGCTGGTCGCAGCTGATTATCCGATGGTCCGCTCATGACCATCCCTGGTCAGAACCCAATTTC
>JBJTOM010000438.1:0-13941 GCA_046074585.1 Planctomycetota bacterium
GACCACACGTGGAGTCGTCTCATGGCCTGCCTTTCGCCTCGCGCCACATCCCTCAGCGCCGTGCTGATCACATTCACCGCATTCTGCACCAACGCGGCCTGTCAGCAAGCCCCCCTGCAGATTCCGCCCGTTGGGGCCACATTTCCCGCTGCGGATACGCTCAATTCCACCGCCGACCCCGTTCCCGACGCAGAAGACTGCCTCAAAGGACTGCGCTGGAAAGCCGGCAGGTTTCAGGTGGAATGTGAAGCCCCGAAAGAATCTGAAGGTGACCTGCTCATCCGCTTCCCCTCCCCTATCAATTCAGGTGATGCCGTCAATGACCGGGTCTCCATGGAATGGTACGTCGCGCGCGATGCCGAAAAACGTCCCGTCCCGGCGCGCTCTGTGATCGTGGTCCATGAATCCGGTCGCGGCATGACGGTCGGTCGCGTCTTTGCACGAGGCCTGAACGCTCGCGGACTGCACACATTCCTGATCCACCTCCCTGGCTACGGAGCACGCTACACCGCGGCAGCCAACCGGCCCGAACGGATCCTCGACAGCATGAAGCAGGCTGTCGCGGACGTTCGCCGGGCTCGCGATGCCGCCATTGCACTGCCCGCCATTCAGTCGGACGTCGTCGGAGTTCAGGGCACCAGCCTCGGGGGCTTTGTGACCTCCACTGCAGCCGGGCTGGACGCCACCTTCAACCGCGTCTTCATCCTGCTGGCAGGCGGCAACCTGCACAACGTCGTGCTGGAAGGAAAACGCGACGCCGCCAAAGTCCGCCAGCGTCTGGAATCCATCGGCGTGACCCCCGAACAGATTCGCAGCCTTGCCCGACCCGTCGAACCGCTGCGACTGGCCCATCGGCTTCAGCCGGCGTCAACCTGGCTGTATAGTGGACGCTACGACGATGTCGTCCCCCCAGCCTGCTCAAAAGCCCTCGTCGACGCCGCAAAACTCCCTCCGGAACACCATATCGAGCTGGCCGCCGATCATTACTCCGGCGTCCTCTACCTGCCCCTGGTCATCAACCGCATCGCAGAATTAATGGTCAATGACCAGCCCGTCGCCAGCGATCAGGACACCCAGCCAAATCAAGACTAATCCTCAACATCCCGGCAGATTCAGCAAAAATTCGCACGGCTCGGCCGATTGTTCCAGCCATGCACTGTGAGCCACCCCGCAGCCAATTTCGGAAGAGCCCAAAGCCCGTCGACCGATACCGCAAACACCGTCAACTTGCGGCGGGAGGTATCAGGCACTCCCCGGTAATCGCGGGAACAAGGATCCAGCTGAATGACGTCTACGGCCACGGCAGCACCCCCCAGATCGCCCACCGATGTCCGGAACTGGGAACAGCTGCGGCAGTTTATTCACCTCACGCTCTGCCGCCGCGAAAATCTGCTGGAATTTCACTTCCCCATGACTGAACTTGAACTGCAGCAGGCCGGTCGTCGCTGCGGTGTGCAGTTTGTTCTTCACGGTCCCCGCAGCGTGAAACTGGCCGCCGTCTGGGCAGAATCCTCAAATGATCTGCTCTTCTACGACGCCACCGGGCATCGCTTTGCCAGAGTTCATCTGCCGTACAAGCCAACAGCCATGCCCGTCGTTCCCGGCCCCTGAATGACTTGCTGAAGAACCGTCCGTTCGGCTGACGCCGGGTGCCCTTGAAGCTCGCTGGCATCTCCTGTGTTTACGCCCCTCAGCCCGGTGACGTCAGAAAGGCAGGCGTCCGGCATCCGGCGTGCGGCGTGCGGCGTGCGACCGATGTCAATCGGCCGGTGCAGCCCTGCAGAGCTTTGTCGGCCACTGCGAGGACTGCTGGTCTCACGCAAAGCCGCCAGGACGCAAAGGTTGAAAGTTGACTGGGATGTGAAATCCAAATGGGCTTCCCTTTGCGCCTTTGCGTGAGGCAATGCCGCTTCCGAGTACAGAAGGGGACCACTGTTCACATGGAAGCGTCACGTGGGTGGGTTGCCATTCCGGGTTGATGGAATTTGCCGGGTCTTCGGGAGTGCTTTCGGGCGGTATGTATCCAATGCGAGCCTTGCAGCCTAGAATTCGTCGTTTTGGCGGCGTTCGGCGGCTGGCCGCGACGGGAAGCAGCGCCGTGATTGACAGGCATCTTTCAGGCAGTGTCATGAAATCCGTGTTTCGTCCTGCGATTGACGCGATGGCTGGTTACGTTCCGGGCGAACAGCCGCAGGAGCAGGGCTGGGTCAAGCTGAATACCAATGAAAACCCCTATCCTCCATCGCCGGCTGTGGTACGTGCGATCCAGCTGCAGGCAACCGGGGCCTTGAACAAGTATCCCGATCCGGACGCTGGCACGTTTCGGCGGGTGGCAGCAAGCCTGTTTGGTGTCGACCCTGACTGGGTGCTCCCGGCAAACGGCAGCGACGAAAATCTCACGATCATCACGCGTTCCTTTTGTGATGCGAATCAAAGCATCGCCTACCCGTATCCAAGTTACGTGCTTTACGAATCGCTGGCGCAGATTCAGGGCTGTGCAGTGCAGCGGCTGCTCCTGGATGCTTCTCGGGGCTGGCGCTGGGACGCTGCGGAGGCCTCTGCGCTGCGGGGGCAGGTGCGGATTGTGTTCGTCCCCAATCCCAATTCGCCCACCGGCACGCTGTGGACTCCTGAAGAACTCCTGCAGCTGCTCCCTGACCGCGGAGTGCTGGTGCTGGATGAAGCCTACGGCGACTTTGCCGCTCAGCCACATCGTGGCCAGTTGCTGCGGGACCCGCGATTTGACAATCGCCTGATTGTGACACGGACGTTCAGCAAGGCCTACAGCCTGGCCGGAATTCGGTTTGGCTTTGCCCTGGGGCACCCGGATGTGATCAGCGGCATGCGGAAAGTCAAGGACAGTTACAATTGTGACAGTGTTTCCATTGCAGCGGCCACAGCGGCGCTGGAGGATCAGGCGTGGATGCAGACCAATCGCCAGCGAATTCTCAGCGGACGCAACCGACTTGCGGCAGCGCTCCCGTCATTCGGGTTTCTGGTGCATCCCAGCGAAGCCAATTTTCTATGGACCACGCATCCCAGCGGCCGGCATCGAGAGATTTACGAGCAGCTGAAATCGCGAAAAATTCTTGTCCGCTACATGCGGTTTCCCAACGCCACTCCAGCCGGCGAACTGCTGGATGGCCTGCGAATCACCATCGGTACGGATGCTGAGCTCGACACACTGCTCAAGGTGCTCCCGGAAGTCATCTCCGTGTTGTGACCGGAAGTCAACGAAATTCGGGTTCAGGTTCGCTGATGTTCGCAGACCTGTTCAATATCCCACAGGACGTCAGTCAGGAAAGTGCCGATGGGACCGCTGCGTCTGGACGAACTGCAGTTCGATAATCGTTTCACGCGGCTGCTCCCGGGCGACTCAGAACCGGCGAACTTCCGTCGGCAGGTCCGCGGTGCCTGCTGGTCCCGGGTGCGGCCCGCGCGAGTGGCAGCCCCGCGGCTGCTGGGATGGTCCGCCCAGATGGTGACCGAACTGGATCTGGGAGCGGACGAGTTTCGAGATGGTTCCGCTGCCGACGTGTTTTCCGGCAATCGACTGCTCGCCGGAATGGATCCCTTTGCCATGTGCTACGGGGGTCATCAGTTTGGCAACTGGGCCGGACAGCTGGGGGATGGTCGAGCGATCAATCTGGGCGAGGTGGTCACTCGCCGTGGCGTTCGCTGGATGCTTCAGCTCAAAGGGGCCGGTCCCACACCATATTCCAGAACAGCCGATGGTCTGGCGGTTCTGCGTTCCAGCCTGCGTGAGTTTTTGTGCAGCGAGGCCATGCATCATCTGGGTGTGCCGACCACTCGCGCGTTAAGTCTGACGGCAACGGGCGAGCAGGTGACGCGGGATATGTTTTATGACGGCAATCCGCGTCAGGAGCCTGGGGCCATCGTCTGCCGTGTGGCCCCTTCCTTCACTCGTTTTGGCAACTTCCAGATCCTCGCCGCACGCAGGGAATCACAGCTCCTGCGGCAGCTGATCGACTACACGATCACCACCGACTTCCCGGATCTCTCGGCAACGCCGACGGATCGTGACGGAATGTGGTTTCGGGAGGTGTGCGAACGCACGGCAGAACTCATTGTGCACTGGATGCGCGTGGGTTTCGTGCACGGCGTGATGAATACGGACAATATGTCCATCACCGGATTGACAATTGACTATGGTCCCTACGGCTGGCTGGAGGGCTTCGACCCGGATTGGACTCCCAATACCACGGATGCCTCCGGGCGGCGTTACGCTTATGGGCGACAGCCGCAGATCGCCCTGTGGAATCTGGTGCAGCTGGCCAACGCACTCCACCTGGTGGTGGCGGATGAGTCTCAGCTGCAGGCCGGAATCGATGCGTACGTAACGCGGTTCAATCGCGACTACCGGCGAATGATGGCCGCAAAACTGGGATTGTGGTCGCCCGGCGGAATGGCAGAGCCGACAGATGAGGCGACACAGGTCGCGAACACCCTGCAGGAGCTCATGCAGCAGACGGAAACCGATCTGACAATTCTCTTCCGGTCGCTGGCCACTCTGCCGGCAGCGAGCATCGGACAGCCGACAGCGGACGACTGGGCCGAAATCCTTGAACGGCTCCGGCCGGCCTGGTACCAGCCGGCTGAGGTGCGTGGGGATCTGCAGTCGGCGTGGCAGGACTGGCTGCTGCGGTATGCTGCGGTGCTGCAGCGAGAGGATGTGCAGGAGTCAGCGCGGCGCGACCGGATGAATCAGGTCAATCCGAAGTATGTGTTCCGCAACTATCTTGCGCAGCTGGCGATTGACCGGGCGGAACAGGGCGATACAGGACTGCTCATGGAACTGCTGGAAGTGCTGCGGCGCCCCTACGACGAACAGCCGGAGAAAGAGCATCTGGGGTTGAAACGCCCGGAATGGGCGCGTGAACGTGCCGGCTGTTCGATGCTCAGCTGCAGTTCCTGAACAGGCACCGTCCGGCACGTCATCCGGCTCCGACGGGTTCTCCGGCAAGACGAATGAAGAGTCGTTCCAGGAGAACCGCGGGATCGACGCGGCTGCCGCCTTTCATGTCAGCGTCGGCTTCCATGAGCCATTGCAGGATGCGACTGGCCCGTTCGAAGCCCATGCGTTTCAGATAGTGTTCTGCCGGGCCTGCGCTTGCAGGGAAGACGCCCGCATTGATGAGTGCTTCGCGGAGTGGTTGTCGCTGGCGGGCAAGTTCGGTGGCTTCGGCAAATTTACGAAAGGAATAGGTCACACCGGCGAGGATTTTGATGGGGCTTTCCCCGGATTTGAGAAGTTTCTCGAGGTTCTGCAGGGCACGTGCGGGCTGGCCGTCGCGGACGGCATCGAGCATGTTCCAGGTGGTCTCCATTCTCCAGCCCCCCACCACTTTGGCAACGTCTTCCTTTGAAATGCTGTCAGCCTCACCCACCAGCGACGCGAGTTTGGCGATTTCAGAAGAGAGCATTGAGAGGCCTTCACCGGCGAGGGTGAGGATCAGTGCTGCGGATTCTCGATCCAGCTTCTTCCCGAATTGTTCTTTTGCGAGTTTCTGCATCCAGCCTGTGAGCGCCGCACCGGAGAGTTCGTTGCACTCCAGATTGAGCCCGTGCTGTTCGACCAGCTTGCAGAGTTTCTCGGTTTTTTTCCAGGCTTTGACATCGAGGATCAGAATGGACGTGCGGGACGGGGACTGCACGTATTTTTCCAGGGCGGACCGATTGGCCGACACAAAGGTGTCAGCGTCTTCGATCAGCACCACGCGAGCATCGCCGAACATCGACACGGTTTTCAGCTCGCTGATGACACTGCGGAAATCAGCCGTGGGGCCCTGCAGACGGGTCAGGCTGCTTTCGGCGTCTTCGCCGGAAAGACCGGGGATGCGTTTCAGGATCTCCGTGCGGAAATACCGTTCCGGGCCGTACATGGCGACCACCGGGACGGGTTTGAAGGGGGCCTTGTCGGCCAGAAATTCAGTGGCCAGCATGAAGCGATCCGGCGTTGATGGTGGAGGGCGTGATGTTCGCGGGCGAGACAATCGCCGGGGCGTGTGGAGCGAATCCAATGCCCCGCTGCTGAGGTCAGTTCCTGCCTTTTTTCGACTTCTTTGCAGGAGCCGGTTCGTTGTCGAATGGTTGGTTTCCATAGGCCGCACGGGGTGTCGGCTGATCATCGCCGACTTCGATTCGCAGCCGTTCAAGTTCCTTCTTCAGGTCTGCGACCACGGCTTCATAGCCCGGCTGTGCAAGGAAGTTTCTGGTTTCGAGCGGATCCGCCTGGCGATCGAGCAGTTCCCATTCATCGATGTCAGGTTTGTAGTAGTGCACCAGTTTATAACGGTCGGTGATGACGCCAACGTGGGGACGCACGCGGTGGGGCACAGGGTATTCGTAATAGTGGTAGTAAAGACTTTGCCGCCAATCCTTCGGGGCAGGGCCTTTGAGCAGCGGCAGGATGCTGCGTCCCTGCATGTCGGGCTGTGCCGGGACACCTGCGATGTCCAGAAACGTCTGAGCGAAGTCGACAAGTGAGACGATTTCGCCGCGGACCGAGCCTGGCTCGGCGACTTTGGGCCAGCGGACAAGCAGCGGTGTGCGGAGCGATTCTTCGAAGATCCAGCGTTTATCGAACCAGCCGTGTTCACCCAGAAAAAATCCCTGATCGCTGGAAAAGACCACGATCGTATTGTCGGTTTCCCCGGCGTCATCCAGGGCCTGAAGCATGCGACCGACACTGTCGTCAACGGCCTTGACGCAGGCGAGATAGTCGTGCATGTAGCGGTTGTAACGCCAGCGAACGAGATCCTGACCGGCGAGTTTTGCAGCCTGGAATTGCGCATTTCGAGGCTGGTAATAGGCGTTCCACGTTTCCAGCTGTTCGGGAGTCATGTTGGGGGCCGGACGAAGCTTTGCATCCAGCTCGGTGAAGGTGCGGTCGATGCCCATGTCATGGTCCGCCACGGCTCGACTGCGACCGGAAAAATCGTCGAACAGTGTCGGTGGTTCAGGGTATTTGCGGTCGTTGTCCCAGCCAAGGTAACGCAGCGGTGGTGCCCATTCGCGATGGGGCGCCTTGTGCTGGCTCATGAGCAGAAACGGTTTGGAGCGATCGCGATTTTTGAGCCAGTCTGCGGAGATGTCAGTGACGATATCTGTGACGTAGCCGGACTGAGCCACTTTTTCGCCGTTGCGAATCATGGGGGGATTGTAGTAAAGGCCCTGTCCGGGAAGGATGTGCCAGAAATCAAAGCCAGCAGGATCAGACACCAGATGCCATTTTCCCACAATGCCGGTCTGATAGCCTGACTGCTGCAGGAGCTTTACAAAGGTCTGCTGCGAGGAATCGAAGGTGCTGTTGCTGTTGTTGTAGAAGCCGTTGCGATGTGAGTATTTGCCGGTGAGGATCGTGGCCCGACTGGGACCACAGATGGAATTGGTCACGAGGCAGCGGTCGAATCGCACACCTTCAGCGGCAAGCCGATCCATGTGGGGCGTCTGCAGCAGTTGACGACTTTCGCCGTAGGCACTGATGGCCTGGCAGGTCAGGTCGTCGCAGAAGATAAACAGGATATTCGGGCGACGCGGGCTGGCGACGTCCTGGGCCTTGAGGTGTTCGATGGCAAAGGCCGACAGCAGAAGACAGGCTGCAGAGAGACGGAAGAGAGCACTGGAAGGCCGCATGGTGGCTCCTGTGGCGGAAAGCTCGGGGGACAAAGGATCTTTGGGGAGGTCAGTTTCGACACACGGTTTCGTCGAGATTGAGAACCAGATTACAGAGCATGGTCCAGGCTGCAAGTTCGACGGCATCGAGTGATTCGGCGGAGATGGATTCGCCGTTGCGGATCAGGGTGCGGGCATCGTCGGGGTGGGCCTGATAGTGTTCCCGCTGGCGCTGGAGTGCCTGCTGGAGGAGCGGGAATTCAGCGTCTGCGGGGGAACGGGAAAGGACGATGCGGTAGAGCAGCAGCAGCCGCTGGTGATCGGCCGGGCCGCTTTCCAAAAGGATTCGCTGAGCCAGTGCGCGCGCGGCTTCGAAATGCTGCACATCATTCATCAGTTGCAGGGCCTGCAGGGGCGTATTGCTGCGTTCCCGCCGCGCACAGAACTGTTCGCGATTCGGAGCATCGAAGTTGGTCATAAACGGCGGCGGTGCCGTGCGTTTGATGAACGTGTAGACACTGCGGCGATACAGCGCCGAACCGTGGTCCTGAAGGTAGAATCGCGTGTTGCTGTTTTCGTAGCCCACAGGTTCCCAGATATCAGCCGGCTGATAGGGACGCACGCCGCGACCACCCATGGTCAGATCCATCAGCCCGCTCACCCACAGAGCGTTGTCGCGGAGCTGCTCGGCATCCAGTCGGAATCGAGGCCCGCGGGCAAGCAGTCGATTGGCGGGATCGATGGTGAGCAGTGCTTCGCTGGCGGCGGAGTCCTGGCGGAAGGTGGACGAAGTGAGCAGCAGTCGATAAAGGGCGCGAATGTCCCAGCCACTGCGGCGGAATTCGACGGCGAGCCAGTCGAGGAGTTCCGGGTGCGAAGGCAGATCGCCGCGGGTGCCAAAGTCATCACTGGTGGCCACCAGTCCCGTGCCGAACACCTGCTGCCAGATCCGATTGACGGTCACTCGAGCTGTCAGCGGGTTGTCTGGAGAGACCAGCCAGCGGGCAAGGTCGAGGCGATTTGGACGTCGACCGGTGAGTGGTTCACCGGAGGCTTCGCGGAGCCCGGGAAAGATGGCAGGAACGGCAGGTTCAACTGCATCGGCAGGGCGGTCGTACTGACCGCGGAGCATCACATGTGCCTGCCGCGGCTGCGGCATGTCGGCGAAGGTGAACGTACCTGGCAGCTGGTCTTCCAGAATGGCACGCCGCTCCCGGGCGGCATCGGCAGCGATTCTGGCAGGAGCGACCGGCGATTCAGCGGCACGCTGGACGTGTGCCATCCAGTACTGCTGGAGGCGTTTCAGAAGTGCGGGGTCAGCGTCGGGTTTGGGACCGGCGTTGAGCAGGACGTTGAGGTCTGGCGGGAGTGTACCGGGATTGGTGCCTTTGCTGAGCAACCACCAGGCATTGAAGGACGCGAGCGGATCCTTTGCGGGGACCTGCATGCCGGTGACGCGGACGGCGTCAATCCAGACGCGGCCGCCAGTGAGCGCCAGCTGGAGGCTGCGAATGCGATCTCCGGGTCGGGACGCGGGATGATCCAGCGACACGGTCAGCTGAGTCCACTGGCCACCGGCGGGCAGCGGGCCCTGGCGATCCCCGCCACCCTTTCGGCCGTTGTCGTCGGCGGAGTCCCAGACAAGTTTTCGTCCGCGCCCTGCTTCAATCTGCAGCGAGAAGGATTGGGGGGGCTGGAGGGGATCGACGCGAATCCAGAATGTCAGCTGTGCCTGATCGGGGACGACCACGGGGATCAGCGGGAGTTCAAGATTGAGGTCATAGGGGCCACCGAAGGCCAGTTCGAGCACGCGTTCACCGGACTTTGCGGGAAATTCCGGCTGCACCCACACGGCTTTGTCACGGGATGTGTTGCGGGAGCGGTGACCGAGGGGAAAGAGGTCATCGAAGACGAGATTGCTCACTGGCTGTGCGGGCGCGTCCGCGGCGGGTTCCACGGGAGTAAGCGACGTGAGGGCCAGGGTGAGCATGGAGGCGGTTTGGGATGCGCTGATGGGGGCAGCGTCAAGCGTCTGCTGCTGGGCGGCGGTGGGAACGAGTGTGAACGGGTTCGTGTTGCGGATATTGCCATCCATTCCCGGATCGGCCGCGGAATAGAAAAAGGAGTACATGGAGTAGAAGTCGCGTGTGGTGATGGGATCGTACTTGTGATCGTGGCACACAGCGCAGCCGGCGGTGAGTCCCATCCAGGTCTGCATGGTGGTACTGGTGCGATCCACCGCATAGCGATAGACCCATTCTTCGTTGATGGCGCCACCTTCGCTGGTGGTGACGTTGCAGCGATTGAATCCCGTGGCGATTCGCTGTTCGAGCGTGGGGTTGGGAAGCAGGTCGCCGGCGAGTTGCCAGATGGTGAACTGGTCGAACGGAAGATTGCGATTGAAGGCATCGATCACCCAGTCGCGCCAAGCCCACATTTCGCGTTCGTTATCCAGATGCAGGCCGTGCGTATCGGCGTAGCGGGCGGCATCCAGCCAGTACCGCGCCTGCTCTTCGCCATAGCGAGGCGACTGGAGGTACTGATTCAGCATGGTCTCGAATGCGGAAGGTGAAGAATCCGCAAGAAACCGTTCGACGTCGGTGACGGCGGGGGGGAGTCCGGTGAGAGTCAGCGCGACGCGGCGAATGAGGGTTTCGCGGCTGGCTTCGGGCTGGGGCTGCAGATTCGCCTGTTCCAGACGCTGCAGGATGAAGGCATCGATCGGATTGCGAATCCAGTCCACGTTGTGGACGGAGATCGAGGGGACCTGCCGGGGCGGTTCGAAGGCCCAGTGCTGCTGATAGGGAGCGCCCTCGGCGATCCAGCGACGGAGGATCTCAACCTGAGCGGGGGTGATGGACTTTTTGGATTCGGGAGGTGGCATGACGATGTCTGGATCGCTGCTGGTGATCCGCTGCAGGAGTTCGCTGGTTTCCGGATGACCGGGGCGAATGGCGGCCAGCCCGTCGTGCTCGGCAACGGCGCCGTCGCGGGTATCCAGACGCAGACCGCCCTGACGGGTCTTCTGATCAAAACCGTGACACTGGAAGCAGAGTGCAGAGAGGATCGGGCGAATGTCGCGGTTGAACTGGAGAGGTTCCTGGGCATGCGCAGGCAGCGGAGTGAGAGCGGTGATGCTGATGACTGTGGCCGCGACGATCCCACGGAGGATACTCGTGGGAATTTCCGGGGAGCGGACGTTTCGGGGCTGAATCATGGAGTCTGCCTTTCACCAGTCAGTGATACTGCCGTCTGCACCGAAGCACCGCTGCAGGATTTCCTGCTGGAACGGGTGCCGGCGGACTTCGTCTTCGTTGATGTCAATTCCCAGTCCCGGTCGTGTGTTGGGGCGAACCAGACGCCCCTCCCGTTCAACCGTGAACCCTTCCTGCACGACGTCCTTTCGCCAGGGAACGTCTTCGTGGACGGTTTCGCAGATGATATAGGATGGCTGTGAGAAGCCAAATTCGAGTGACGCAGCGGTGCTGACCGGGCCCTGGGGGTTGTGTGGGGCCAGCGAGAGTCGCCAGGCTTCGGCGAGCGCAGCGATGCGACGTGCTTCACTCAG
This sequence comes from Planctomycetota bacterium, assembly GCA_046074585.1. Classification (GTDB taxonomy): domain Bacteria; phylum Planctomycetota; class Planctomycetia; order Planctomycetales; family Planctomycetaceae; genus SXXK01. The sequence continues at coordinate 11,204 of JBJTOM010000438.1, forward strand.
TCCGCCGCAGTGCGTGATATCCAGCTGGCAGACGGCACAGGCCCGCGCCGCGAAGAGATCCCGGAAGGCCGCCAGATGAGTGACGCGTTCTCCGGTGGCTATGGGAGTGGAGACAGAAGCGGCGATGGCGGCAAGTCCGTCGACGCTTTCCGGCCAGCAGGGTTCTTCGAGGAAGTACAGGCCGTAGGGTTCAAGTGCTTTGGCGAACTGCAGTCCCATGGCGGGTGAGGGCCTTGCATGGCAGTCTACCATGATATCGATGGATTCGCCGACGGCTTCCCGCATGGCGGCCACGGCGTTTTCTGCGGCACGAATGGGCCGACGCCCTTCGAGCGGCATGGTGGAGGGCACAGCCATGGATTTGAAGGCCGTAAATCCGTTGGCGACGGCGGCGGCAGCGAGGTCTGCGAAGCGTGCAGCGTCCTCAGCTGCGGTTTCGTAGAAATCTTCCATGCGGCCTCCGCCCAGATGACAGTAAGTGCGGATGTGGTCACGGACGGGGCCACCCCAGAGTTTTGAGCAGGGCTGGCCGGTGACTTTGCCCAGAATATCCCAAAGCGCCAAGTCAATGCCCGCCATGGCAGTGGCCCGAACAATGCCGCTGCCATGCCAGAAATGCTGGCGATGCATCATTTGCCACAGATATTCAATGCGCGTGGGATCTTCGCCGATGAGCAGTTGTGAGAGATCTTCGATGGCGCCGACGACACTCCGCGTGTGCCATTCCAGAGTGGCTTCACCCCAGCCGAACAGGCCTGGCTGGTCCGTGAGCACTTTCACGAAGATCCAGTTGCGCATGCGGGCATGGCAGACAAATGTTTGGATGGCTTTAATCTTCATGGATCCGCGCACTCACCTGCCGATGGCGTAGAGGCTGTTGAAGGTTCTGAGAAACAAACGGCCGTCGGCGGCAGCCGGTGAGGCTCGCTGGCCTTCGCTGAGCGTCCCCCGCGCAAGCACCTCAAACGTGTCAGCTGCCCGGATAACATACGTGATGCCTTCTTCATTGCAGAAGTAAACCCGATCCTCCGCAGCAATCGGGGAGGCGGTGAAAGTGCCGTCGATACGCCCTTTCCAGATCTCTTCGCCCGTGTCAGCACTGACGCTGGTCACGACACCGTTATTTGCCGTGCTGTAGATGCGATTGCCGACGAGAACAGGGGCACTGAGATCCGAATTGCCCTTGTCACGGTTCCAGACGACGTGCGAACCGGACACATCACCACGCGTGGATTCTTCCAGTCTGACGGACAGCAGATTGCTGCTGCGGGAACCCGTGTTCAGAATGGCGTGCCCGTTGTGGAAGAGTGGTGGCGAGGAGGCGTTGAAGTCGTCGTGGCGGATGGTCCAGAGCTCTTTGCCGGTCCGGGCGTCGTAGGCGAAGGCAGCGCGGGAGCCGATGGAGACCACCTGCCAGTGCCCGTTGACTTCGACGAGTGATGGGGTGCCGTAGGCTTTGCGGAGGTCACCGTCAAGTTTGGGTTTGCCGTTTTCATCAAGGTCCCCGTAGTCCGTGGTGCGGTCCGTTCGCCAGACGGTCTGGCCGGTGGTTTTGTCGAGCGCCGTGACGAACTGCGCGTCAACTCCGTCGAACGTCAGGATCAGCAGGTTCTGCCAGAGAATCGGTGATGACCCGGGCCCGCGGAAATGCCGACAGCGAATGTCGCGACGTTCCCAGACCGTTTCAAAGGTGACGGGATTCAGACGCGCGGTCCCGTAGGTGCCAAAGTGCACATACACGGCGCCATCCTCAAGGGCACAGGACGGGGACGCGTAGGTGTTGACTTCGTTCTTGAGCGGTTCCGGGTCGGGGTTTTCGAAGAGCAGGCGATGATGCAGCACCTTTCCGGACTGCTGATCGATGCAGTAAATAAACTGCTGTTTTCCATCCTTCGTTGCCGCGGTAAGCCAGATGCGCCCGTGGCCGATGATCGGCGTGGAGTGACCAGAACCCTCGAGCGAGATTTTCCAGGCGATGTTCTCTCCGGTCTGTTCAGACCACGTGACGGGCAGTCCGGCAGCGTCGGCTGGCGAAATCAGACTGTTCAGCGTGGGCCCTGAGCGACTGGGCCAGTTGAGCCGGTCGGAGCCGCTTGCAGCAGCCGAGAGAATCCCGGTGCAAACAATCCACACGGCGAACCAATGACCAAACCAGGAACCAGGGCGGATGGAAGAGGATGCGAACTGATGAGCGATCCGGGAACAGGTATGACGACGCAGGACGAGGGCGGGCTTCATCGAAAGTGACTCCGACAGAACACGTCATGGCGGGCGGAGGACCAGAGAGAGACGAGGATGGTAGCGAATGCGTCGCGGGATGTCTTGCGAGCAGGGCGAGGAAAGCGGGCTCGGAGGATTTCTGCCCTTTGATGTCCCTTTGATTCCCTGGCCCCTTCAACGTCGCCAGCCTTTGCGATGGATTCGAGAGAATATCAAGGCCGACGCAGGGCAGTCGCGCAGGCGAAAAGCGGTCTAGGCAGCATTTCCATGAATAAAGGGTGGTATTGTATTCATTGTCGCGGTAATATGTACACAAACTCTCCATAAATTTTACCTCAACGCTCATGCCTGCCAACCAACACTCAGAAAGTCACCCATGGTCCTTGGAATCAACCTGCTTGTGGATTTTGCCTTCAAGATGCTCTTCGGGAACGAACTGCATCCGCGGCTCACCATTTGCCTTCTGAATGCGGTGCTGGGGGGATACCCACGAATTGTGCGTGTGCAGATCCTGAATT
>JBJTOM010000439.1:0-1368 GCA_046074585.1 Planctomycetota bacterium
AAACCGCGTCGTCGTCCCAGCACGGCACGCCTATTCCCATTCCGCTTCCGTCGGCAGACGATATGTTTTGCCTTCCTTCTGACTCAGCCGACGGCAGAACTCCGTCGCATCGTCCCAGCTGATGTAACTGGCGGCGTTCTGATCGCCTTCCTGAACAAAGCTCTGTCCCTTCCACGGTTCCTTCCCCATCACCGCTTTCCACTGACCCTGCGTCACCTCTGTGCGGCCCATGTAGAAGGGCTTGCTGATCTCCACGCGGTGCTGCGGACCTTCATCGTCGTAGCGCCCCTGCTCCCCTTCCGGCGAACCCATCAGGAAGTTGCCGGCGGGGATCAGCACCAGGTCCTGACCGATGCTGTTGGTGAGTCGCGGCGGGCGATTGCTGTTCTGCGGTTTCTGGTACGTCGTCACGCCAATCAGCAGGGCGTACTTGTCTGCAGCCGCACACGGTGTGAGCGACAGGCCGAGACACAGCAGCAGAAGCAGGGAGGGGCGCGGGCGATGCATGGCAAAGGACTCCGCAGCAGTGAATGAAAAAAAGCCAGCCGGAGAATAGGAATTCTCCGGTCGGCGATTCGAGTTGGCAAGTAAACGGCCCGTCAGCGATGCTGGAATTTAGTGATACACGGGCACGCGCTTCGTCACATACACCTTGACCGTGCGGTATTCGGTGACTTCCACATGGTACGGACGGCCACAGTGATCGTAGCGGGTGACGGTCACGCACACAGGCTTGCGAACGTATTCGCAGACGGTGATTGTGCGATACCCGCAAACACGATGATCCCCGCCCATCGCGGCAGAGGCCCCGCTGGCGGACAGCACGGCTGCCAGAGCCATGGGAAGCACACATCCGCGCAGAACACGCAACGTCTGGAACATGATCAGTTTCTCCTGAAACAGGTGTGAATCCGGCAGCACGTCAGCTGCCTCTGATCATGGAAACGGACACGGCTGAAAAAACTTCCCGAAAATCCTGCGGAATTTTTTGAAAAGTGCAGGTGCCGTGAAAAAATCGGCGTGCAGTGGATGTCAATCCCCCGGTAAAAAGCAACTGAGCCGCCGGACGGCAGTCCGCGGGCAACGGCGCTGCCAAGACATGCGTGTGTCGCTGGGGCGAAACGAAGAGTTGCCAGCGAGGGACAGGAACGGAGCCCCGGTCCGTAGCGCTGGCCATCCGTCTCATGAGTCGCAGAGGTCCCAACTGTCCCATGACGCAAAACGCCCACCCGAGCCGCGCCCGTGAGGAAGCGGGCGCCCCCCCCAGCACGGGCTGCGTTGCGAAGTGGGAAGTGGGAAGTGGGAAGTGGGGCGTTGCTGGGCGGTTGACCCCTCACCCCCGACCCCTCTCCCCTGGAAGGGGAGAGG
>JBJTOM010000440.1:0-19001 GCA_046074585.1 Planctomycetota bacterium
TTCCAAACGGGGCAGTCGGATCAGACGCTCCGACTCGCTCTCGCCGCAGGGACTGTCCCCGCAACGCGGGGTTCCGGTGTCGTCAGGCCGACTCCACGACCGGCAGAACGTCTCCGTCCGCAGCCTGCGGGGACTGTCCCCGGCAGGCCTGAAACCCCGGCAAAGGTGCATGGCACCGAAACGCAGAAGGTGTTTGTTGGATATCTTTTACGACGGCGGCTCAGCAGGAGCTTCGCCCTCCCGGCAATTGCCTTCGCCGGCAGTGGAACGCCACAGAGACGGCGTTGTCGGTTCTGCAGGGACTGTCTCCAGCGGTCTCGCGGGCCGGATTTCGGCCGCCTTCCACTGGCTCAGCAATCGCGGCTATCGCTGCAACTGCCCAAATCATCACAAACCGAACAATCGTTCCAATAAGGGCAGTCAAATCTGACGCTCCGCCTCGGTCTCGCCGCAGGGACTGTCCCCGCAACGCGGGGCTCCGGTGTCGTCTGGCGTTCTCCACAACCGGCAGAACAGCAAAGGTGCATGGCACCGAAACGCTGCCGAAACGCAATCGGCCGGTAAGGTTTTTGGTGCGTTCCTGTTGCGTTCCTGATGCGGTTCTGGCCGCGCGGGCACGCACCGTTACCGGGGGATTGACATCCCCCGAACGCCTTGTCACGGAGGAGCGGATCCAAAGTACGAAATCAGGTGTCCTTAACACCGTTTCGCCATCCCAGCTTCGCCCTCCCGGGGACACATTCTGCCGGGAAGCATGTCCGTTGGGCTGACGCCCGCGCTTTCCTGCACAGCAACGTGGCCGCGCACCGACAACCTGGCAGGAGGAAACGCGGAAGAAAATTCATTGAACCCCGAACAACTCAACCGCCACCCAAAAACGGCGCACAGCCCGTGAAATGAAAACCGGGTACCGGCTGTGCTCGGAGCACAGAGTAGATCGCCAGCGGATCCAGCAGCCGCAAATTCTGAAGTTTTGAGCTGTGCAGGTCATATCGGCTGCTGGATTGAATCGCGAGGAAGTCCCGCGTCATCTTCACCGCCAGGAAGCGGAGAAAATGCAGACCTCCACTGCGGTCCTCCAGCAGCACATCACGTGGCCCGCCCGACACCATCTCACCCCTTGAAATCTGCCGGACCTCGAACAGTACGCCGTTATACAACAGTCCGAACCCGCGGCGCTGCTTTTGGCCACCAGAGCCACTGCAGATTGCCCCCTCCAGAAACTCCGGCTGAAACGGCGGAAGTCGCAGGACCCCGCTGATCAGCCCCCTGTTCAGCACACGTTCCAGTCCTCGCAGCTCGCACCGTGTCAGCGTCCCGCGTCTCTCCGTCAGCAATCGATCCACAACCGGCACCGCAGCCCCGGGCGAACTGTCAACACCGGACACAAGATCGCGGATCTGCCGCATCGAAGAAGTCGACGTCGACTTCAGCTGGCTGATGGCCGTGCGCACGTTCCGCCGCGTCAACTGCAGCACTCGACCGTCGCCCAGCAGACTCAGGCCCACGGATACGCCCGCTCCCATCAGACTACTCCTGAGACACCGTCACTTCGCAGACGGGCAATGCCGAATCCAGCTTCTCTCGGATGCCCGCTATGACCCGTTCCAGAACGCTGTCGTTCTGATGCCCCTTCGCATTGGCATCATCAATCGCAACCTGCACCGCGATCTTCAAATCCCCCACCAGCTCCTTCAGGCGCTCAATCACTTCAATCGGCAGACCGAAATCAATTTCAACCTGCTGAGTGGTGCTCAGGAGAAACTCCACGTGAGTCTCATAGGTGCGCACTCGCGTGGTCGAACCTTCTTCATACGGCACGTACCGCGTCTCGCGGCGACGGTTTTCCACCGGTTTGCGAGCACAGGCCGGACGGTTGTCGACCATCGTGTTCGCGACCATTTTCGGATTCCGGCGCGGCAGCCGTGTGCTCAGGTCAGACAATAGCCCGCAGACATCCTGCAGCGCACGCAGCTGCGGCACCGTCAGATCCGCTTCAATCCCGCACCACGCAAAACGACCGGTGTTGCGAGAATTGGCCTGCTGACGCGCACCATGCTGCGCCACGACACGCTCAGCAATCTCGAACACCTGTCTCGCAATTGCCTCGGGAGGGAAATCGACATAACTATCCTTTGTCACCTCCAGCACATCGCCGCCTGGTGAACGCAGGATCTGCCGCACCTCCTGCGCCCGAATCTTCTCCAGCAGCGCCGCGGCCTTTGCCAACTCATGCTTCTGGCGAGTAAATGTCTGCTGAACCATCACGACACCCCTCAAAAATTAATGACCCCGATGTTCTGACCACAGCCTCGATCACTCAGCCCCGAAGACACACTCCAGCGAAAGGCACACGGTCAACGGGAACGCTCCGGACGCTGGACCCCTGAAGGCAAACACCTTCACTGCCACGGCCTGTCCGCCGAAACGGATGGAACTCGGCCGTCAATCCTGCCACCCCACCCTGTCACACCGGATTCCACTGTGCCTCGTGGGGTCCTCTGACTTTCGTCTGCCCCAGGTCATCGGCCCGGATCGGAATCTCCTGTGCAACACGGCTTCAACGTCTCTGCGGCAGTCTCTGATGACGGCACTCCCGGTGACTAAAGACTCACCCACGCAACTTCAGGAGCGATCTCCGAAGAAATCACGATGAAGCTGGCAGGAAAACTTACCCAGCACTGATACGTCACCGTACCAGAACCTCATGGATTCGGTTCCGCACACGCGACCGTTAAAAGCCGTCGCTCGCTGAATCACTCATGCAGGAGTGAGAAGAGGCGCCGCCACGCCCAGCGGTGAATCGATCAGACAGGGTGCTTAAACAGCAACCGGACTTCGCAAAAGCCGACAAGGTCAACAAATACGGTCGGCTGTACATGGCTCTCGCCGACATACCGACAAGACCGTCATCCCCCACGCCCGAAACATCGGGCTCCTTTGCCCCCGAAACGAGGACCGACAGAGGTTTACAATCCGAATACGGCTGACCCAGCTGCAGCACTGAGCTGCCTGCTGAGCCCGAACGCCCGGCCTCCTGAACTCTGCTTTCTTCACTGATCGGAACCCGTGTCCGGAAAAAACCGGTGATTCCGAATTGTCTGGCGGAACATTTTGCCCTTCAATCCTGCACTCTCTGCCTGCGGCCTTGAACAACGTAAGCTCTCGGCCTGAATACTGCTCCTTTCAGTCTTGAAAGAATCCTTTGACGCAGCCACCGACCTCCCCGGAGTGACGGATTAACAGCCGTTGGCTGCTGCGGCAGTCCCGTTGACCATGGCCCTTTTTTTTTCGCTGAATCACAGGGATTCAGACAACCTGTATCCCAGCGGGGTTCGCCTGTGACACAAAAAACAGGATTTATCCCGGCAACTCTGCAAGGGACGGTCAACGAGCAGACGCGCGACTGGGGAGTGTGTTGCTGCAGTCACAGGCGCTTGCTGCAGCGACAAAAACGCCAGGCCATTGCAATACGCAGCAAACGCCCTGCACCCCGTTGAAAATGGTGAGCTGAGAAGTCCGTTGTTGCTGGTCCTGTCGGGGACAGTCCCTGCGGAGCCGATTCCGCGGCACCCATAGCGTCGATTTTCTGCCGGAGACTGCGTCCGGGAGGGCGAAGCTCCTGCTGAGCCGCATCATTGCCACGAACACCAACACCAACCGCCAAACTGGACCATTTCCGCGCGACATGGCACGCGGTGGCTATCAATCCCCCGGTGACGACGCGTGTCCGCGCGGCCAGAACCGCATCAGACACGCACCAAAGCCGCACCGGCCGATTGACAGTGGCCGTACGCCAGTGGCCGTCCTGCTTTGGCGTGAGCGGGGCGGGGGGTATGGTGCCTTTCAATTCCCTGAGGAATCCTGTGTTTGCTGCAAAACGATGTTGGCATCTCCCTGGTTTTCGGGATACGCTGCGCCCATCGAAATTCTCTTTTCACGCTGCAGAAAACGTCTATGCAACCCGAACTTCCCCCCAGCCGGATGGCGATATTTCCGCTCCTCGCGCTCTGCCTGCTGCTTGGCGGCTGTTCCGGCAATTCCGTGCCGGCTGAAACTGGCGCCGCGCAGAAGTCGGGGCCCGGGGGTGGTGCTGCACCGCCACCGGCGCTCGTGCGAGTGGCCGTGATTCGTCAGGAGCCGGTGGCACCTGTGTTCCGCGCGGTGGGCAATATCCGTCCGCGGCACTTCAGCAAAGTGGCTTCGGGGGCCGACGGTGTGGTTGCGGATTTCCCGATGGAAGTCGGTGATTTCGTTCAGTCAGGCACTCTGCTTTCAAAGCTGCGGATGGAATCCACGGATCTGGAGCTGGCAGAGCAGGATGCATTGGTGCGGGTGCGTGAGGCGGAGCTGGCCGAGCTGCAGACGCCGCGTCCGGAGGATGTGGAGGAAGCTCAGGCCAGAGTGGAGTCGCTTGAAGTCACCGCCGCCAATGCTCAGCGACGTCTGGAAGAACTGCGGGCGCTCAGTCGCCGCAATGCGGCCAATCCGTCTGAGGTAAAGGACGGGGAAGACGCCTATGACGCAGCTCGCCAGAACCTGGTGGCCGCCAAAGCCGTCTGCCAGAAAGTCACGTCTGGTGCGCGGGAGGAAGTCCGGCAGCAGGCTGCGGCGCGACTTGAGGCCCAGCGGAAGCACGTGGAATACCTGAAAGCCGAGCGGGAAAAGCGGATGACGCGAGCCCCGTTCGATGGGTTTATTGTGGAAGAGCACACCTATGTGGGCCAGTGGCTTTCCAAAGGTGCTCCTGTGCTGACACTTGCGCGGCTCGATGAAGTCGAAGTGGAAGTGCTCATCGATCAGCAGTACATTGACCAGATTCTGCCGGGTCGCGAAGTGACGCTGAGCATACAGGGGAGCGGTTCAGGGGAAGGTCCAGGGCGACGGGAGTGGAAAGGCGTGGTTGCCACTGTTGTTCCCCGCAGCAACTGGGAGCAGGGCTCGCGCAGTTTCCCGGTGATCGTCCGCATTCAAAACGAACTGAACACACGGATCACACCGCCACTCCCGGCGCTGCGAGAAGGGATGATGGCGGAAGCCAGTTTTTCCGGGCAGCCTGTTGAGGGGTTACTTGTGCCGAAGGACTCCATCGTCCGCACATCCCGTGGAGCGTTTGTGTTCGCGGTCAATCCGCCAGCTGAGGGCCAGCCGCTCAGTGTGCGTCAGGTGATGGTGGAACCTGGACTGGGCACCGGCACGTGGATGCAGGTGACCGGAGAATCACTCGCAGCCGGACAGCAGGTCGTCACGGAAGGAGCGGAGCGTCTGCGGGCGTTTCAGGCAATTACGATCCTCGATCCAGCAGCCGCCACCGAACAGGCAGCGGGTGGAGGTCAGGGAGCACCCGGCGAAAAAGCAGCGTCACAACCTGAGGATGGCGGCAAGGCGGCCGCGGGCGGCTGAGCGGTGAGAACGCAGGAGTTGTCCTGCGGTGCATGCTGAATCGATCTTCCATAACACTCCGAGCACGGCCCACCCCATGGATCTGATCCGCTTTTCAATCGAGAACCCCGTCAAGCTGACAGTCGGTGTGATTCTGGCGATGCTGTTTGGCAGCATTGCTTATTTCGCCACACCGGTGCAGCTCACGCCGGACGTTACCGAGCCTGAGATTACGATCAGCACGTTCTGGCCCGGCGCGAGTGCTCAGGAGGTGGAAAAGGAAATCGTGGACGAGCAGGAAGAGCAGCTCAAGAGCATCGAGGGGCTGGAAGAGTTCAAAAGCGAGAGCTCGGATTCAATGGGCATGATCCTGTTGAAATTCACAGTCGGCACTAATCTGGCGGACGCCCGTGCCCGCGTCGCAGAGAAGCTCAACCAGGTGCCCAACTACCCCGACGACGCCCGCGAGCCTGTGATTTCCACGGTGAATGCCAACACCAACGCAATTGCGTGGTTCATTCTGAAACCCATTCCCCCCACGCGTGAAGACCTTGGCAACCTGATTGCACAGCACCCCGAACTCCGCGAACCGCTCGAACGCCTGATGGCCCAACCCGGTCCAATCAGTCTGCCAAAGATCAATCTGCTGGCTCAGGACTATCCTGTGCTGCGTTCCTTCACGGAAGGCCGGAACAACCCGGCGCTGATGCGGAAGTTCGCGGAGGACTTTATCGAGGCGGAGTTTGAGCGGATTGACGGGATTGCGAATGCGAATGTCTTCGGCGGGCAGGAGCAGGAATTTCGGGTGGAAGTGAATCCAACACGACTGGCAGCTCTTGGCATCACCATCGACGAGCTGCGGGCCGCGCTGGTGGCACAGAACCAGAACACATCAGCGGGCGACATTCCTGAAGGGAAACAGCGCAATGTCGTCCGCACCCTCGGCCAGTTCACGAGTCCGGAACAGGTAGCAGAGACGATCATTGCGGTGCGGGACAATTCACCGGTGCGGGTGAGTGATGTGGCAACGGTTGGTGTGGCGTACAAGAAGCCGGACGGGGTAGTGCGGCAGATGGGACTGAACGCTTTGGCGGTGAATGCCCAGCAGGCTCCGAACACCAATGTGAAGGAGATCATGGGCCCGCCTCGTGCAGCGCTGGATCTGGACCGCGACGGCCAAATCACTCCGCTGGAACTGGCTCAATGCACCCAACTCTACGGACGCAACCTGCGAATTGCCTGTGAAGAGCTGAATCAGGGCATTCTGCAGACGAAAGGCCTGTACATGGAACAGGTCTACGACCAGACGATTTACCTTGATTCCGCCACGGCGCTGGTCGAGAGCAACGTCTACTCCGGCGGGGCTCTGGCGATTGTGATTCTGCTGCTCTTTCTGAAGAGTGTGCGAACGGTGCTGATTATCGGTCTGTCGATTCCGATCAGCGTGGTAGCCACCTTTATTTTCATGAAGCTGTTCGGTCGCAGCATCAACGTGATCAGTCTGGCGGGGATGGCGTTTGCGGTGGGGATGGTCGCGGACAATGCGATCACCGTTCTTGAGAATATCTACCGGCACTTTCAGATGGGGAAACCGGCGCGGCAGGCTGCAATTGAAGGCACGCAGGAGGTCTGGGGTGCGGTCCTTGCAGCGACACTGACGATGATCGTGGTCTTCGTGCCGGTGATTTTTGTGGAGGGTCAGGCAGGGCAGCTGTTTCGGGATATTTCGCTGGCCATCGCCTGTTCGGTGGGCATTTCGCTGATTGTTTCGATCACGGTGATTCCAGCCGCGGCCGCGTGGCTCCTCAGCAGCAGCTCTGCCATGCAGCTTGAGTACGACACCAGCTACGGACCATCGGGACTGTTCGGGCTGGTTCGATTCAGTCACTGGCTCAATGAACTGCTGGCCAGCGCCATGCGGGCGATGATGTCCGCCCGCGGCAGCTGGATCTGGCGCACGCTGGTGGTTGCCGGCTTCAGCGCGGGAAGTCTCTGGGCCAGTCTGCTCCTGTGGCCGGCCACGGAATATCTGCCGAACGGCAATCGCAATCTGATCATCGCCATCCTGCTGCCACCTCCGGGCTACAACATTGATCAGATGATTTCGCTCGGTGACAACATCGAACGTCGCCTGGCTCCCTGGTGGACCGGCGAGGCAGCTCCAGGCCAGCCCCGGATCAATGACTTCTTCTTCGTAGCGCGCGGACGCAGCCTGTTCATGGGCGCCAAAGCTGTGGACGAACTGCGCGCTGCAGAACTGATTCCTGTGCTTGCCCAGGCCGCAGGATCTCAGCCCGGCGTGATTCCGATTGTGAGTCAGTCGAGTTTGTTTGACAGCGGTCTGAGCGGCGGGCGGACGATTGACCTGGAAATCACGGGACCGGACCTGGAAGAGCTGGTGCAGGAGGCCCAGAAAGCCTTTGGCCTCTGCATGGCTCAGTTCCCCATGACGGCCGGCAATCAGCTGCGGCCTATTCCAGGGCTGGACCTTTCCAGCCCCGAACTGCATGTGGTGCCGAAGCCGGAAGCGGCGTCTGAACTGGGAGTCTCAACGGCCTCTCTGGGCTACGCCGTGAATGCCCTCGTTGACGGCGCCTTTGCCGGCGATTACTGGCACGAAGGTCGTCGAATCGACCTCGTGATCTGTGGTGATCAGAATTACGCGGCACATTCTCATGACATTGAAAACCTGCCGTTTCGGACTCCCACCGGACAGACCGTCAGACTGTCGGCCGTCGCCGATGTGCTCCTCAGCCGTGGCCCTGAGCAGGTGAATCATTCGGAACGTCAGCGGTCCATCACCATCCAGCTCAAGCCGGCAGACGGCATTCCTCTGGAAACAGCCATGCAGCTGATGGATGACAAGGTCCGCAAAGTGCTGATGGAATCACCGCGGTTTCAGAGTGGCCTGTATCAGATGCGGCTGGCAGGAACGGCCGATAAGCTCGCAGACACGTGGTTTGATCTGAAGTGGAATCTGCTGCTGGCTCTGCTGTTGAGTTACCTGCTGATGGCAGCCTTGTTTGAATCGTTTATTTATCCGCTGGTCGTGATGATCAGTGTCGCGCTGGCGCTGGTGGGTGGCCTTGGCGGACTGAAGGTGATGAATCAGTTTCAGTTTCAGCCCCTTGATATGCTCACCATGCTGGGTTTTGTGATCCTGATCGGCACAGTGGCCAACAATGCAATTCTGATTGTGCACCAGGCGCTGCAGTACATGCGGGATGAGGGGCGGACGCCGGTGGACGCGGTCTGCGAGACGGTTCGAACCCGGATGCGGCCAATCGTGATGAGCACTTTGTCGACCGTCCTTGGAATGCTCCCACTGGTGGTGCCGATTCCGATCTATGCAGATGGAGCCTGGGTGTGGAGCGTGGGTGCGGGAAGCGAGCTGTATCAGGGTCTGGGCGCGGTGGTGCTGGGTGGTATGGTGGTTTCAACTGTGTTTACGCTGGTGCTGATCCCGGCGGGATTCAGTCTTGTGATGGATGCAAAGCAGTGGCTGGGCCGCGTTTCGGCGAGCCTTTCAGCACGGCTGCGACCAGTGGTCCAGCCATCCGCAACGTCACCAGGCGGCAGTCCGCAGGCCCGAGCCTGATGGATGGTTCGGTCATTGAACGGACCGGCGGACGCCGAATCGTCTCGAGTGTCCGGCAAAGCGCGCTGCCGGGAGGGCGAAGCTCCTGCTGAGCCACATCCCGGCCACGAGCACTGCATCGATCCGCGCAGCTCCCCAAAAACACTTGAAGAGGCTCACAGCGCAGACCAGAAAGCGGCGGCTCGGCTGGGCGTTTGAGGGCCCACCAGCCGATCACCAGTGAGAAGCGGCCAAATCCGGCGTTGAGCGGCAGGAGTGATTGAGGCGATACGTCCCGAATCTGCAACGTCGGTCCGGCGCAAGAAAAAACCCCGAGGAAGCAAAACTTCTTCGGGGCAGAACGAGTTGTTGGTTCACATGCCGGGTTTTGAAGCAGACGCGGTGAGAGAGGCACGTGACCGGAATTGCGAGAGAGAACGCCGGGGTTCCCCAGCCCGGCGAATACTGATTGGCTGGTCTGCCTTGCTGAGCATCCTGTTCAGCGGGTCAGACGAGCGTTCTGTGAAGGCCGCGGAGTTTACTTTCGGGAGTTCGTGGGCGATGTTACCGGGCCCGGACACAACACCAGGCTGGAACTTTCCATCGAGTTGACTCCTTCAGTCTTACAGAATCCTGTGACCGGCAGAACACCGGACAGCGGGGGGGCACCGCTGCCTGGTGGATATTTTCTGCAGGGCGTGGCAAAGGCCAGTAATCAGGCGGCGGTCTCTGGTTCAACGTTGGCCTTCTGCTGACGGCGACGAGCCATCACGCGACGGCCGGCGACGAGGCCCAGTCCGCTGAGCAGGACCATCGAGCCGGGTTCGGGAATGGCAGATGCCGGAGTTCCGTCGAGGGTGAGAACACCGTCGGTGCTGAACGGGAATTCGGTGTCGACAAGGAACTTACCCTGCAAAACGGTGGAAGTGGAGGTCAGCAGTGCGATATTCGCCTCTGAAGCTTCCTGATTGAGCAACGTTGTTCCACCACCAACGGTGAGGTTGACATCGGCCTGGAACTGGCCTGTGGTTGACCCGGCGGGGGCGTTTGCAGGCCCCTGAAACCGAAGGCTGAGGTCATAGGCGGTCTGTGCTCCGGCAATCCGGATGCGATTTTGGCTGGAGGGCTTCAGCACGTTCCACTGATAAATCGTACCACCTCGGTTGATTCTGAAATCAGCCGAAGTGATAGGTGCTGTAATTGCGGGAAGAGTGGTTGGCGTGTAGTTCACCAACAGGGTCCACGAGGAAGTCACGCTGGACACATCTTCCTTAGCTGTACCACTAAGGTAGACCTGTGCAGCATTTGCCGGCCCGGCTGCGGCGACCACCGCAACACAGGCAGCAAGTGCTACCTTTAACAACTTAATCATGGTGTTCTCCTTGGGAGAAAAGGGGAATGCGCGATGCGCCTGCTTCTGAGGGGGTCAGTCTGTGGCGAAACAACCACATAAGCTGCCGAAAAGAAACTTCCAGACTAACGCAGAGCCCCCAGACCCACAATATGCAACTTGAAAAAACCGCTACAACCTTCGCGGCAGCCGCAGATCACCCAATTAAACCGGGCATCTCTGCCGCCCTTTTCTTTGAAAAACGCCCATTTTCTGCATCTCCGCACGGCAATTTGTATCGATTATGCGGAATGAACCGAGCGTAACGGCATGTTGCAAATTCTCTGGCAAGGATGCTGATTACTGGATTCAGGCGATTGGGAATTCACAGCCTGTCGGAGCGGCGAACGCCCGTGGGTTTGCATTTCGTTCCCGCAGCCCGATACTGCGTCCCTGCTCGCTCGCTTCCCATCTTTGTCTGTCGCCTCGTGCCGGTATCGCCGGCCGAGCTGCTGGAGTTTTTCCATGTCTGCTGTCGCCGAGTTTCCGATTCCGCTTCAGAACTACCAGCCACTGCCGCTGGATCCCCGCACTCCGAAGCTCACAGCGGAACAAAAGGCAGCCCTGCAGTCCAATATCCAGCTGTGTCGCGACGCAATCATCTTCTTCACCGCGGTCGCCGACGCGAAAGGGCTGGGTGGCCACACGGGTGGACCTTTCGATACGGTTCCTGAAGTGTGCATCATGCATGGATTTATGCAGCATGCGGCCGCCGGTGGCACTCCGGATGTGTTGCCGGTTTTCTTTGATGAAGCCGGTCACCGCGTGGCAACTCAGTACCTGATGGCGGTTCTGGAAGGCGAGCTTCCTCTGGAGAAGCTCTTTCACTACCGCGAGTACCTGTCGCATCTTCCAGGTCACCCGGAACGTGGTTTCACTCCAGGCGTAAAGTTTTCGTCGGGACGACTGGGGCATATGTGGCCCTTCGTGAATGGCGTGGCGATGGCAAACCCCGGCAAGGTGGTCTTCATGCTGGGTTCGGATGGATCGCAGATGGAGGGCAACGATGCTGAAGCGGCTCGACTGGCCGTCGCCCAGCAGCTGAATATCAAGCTGCTGATTGATGACAACGACGTAACGATTGCAGGGCATCCGTCAGACTATCTGCCTGGTTACTGCGTTGCGAAAACGCTTCAGGGGCATGGCCTTGCAGTGGACATCGGCGACGGGGAAGAGCTGGAGAGTCTGTACGCCCGAATGTGTGCTGCAGTGACATCTTCAGGGCCGATTGCCCTGATCAACCGCCGCAAAATGTGCGTTGGCATTCGCGGACTTGAAGGGAGCGCACATGGCCATGACGTGATTAAGGTTTCCGTGGCAAAGGAATACCTGACAGCACGGGGCCACGAGGCCGCCGTTCAATACCTCAGCAGTGTCCCCAAAGGCCCCTCTGCGCCTGGCTGCGAAGGGTCTGACGCAAAGAGTGTTGGGCGGAATCGAGATCTGTTCGGGAAAATTCTCAACGAGATTCTCGACGGAATGACGGTTTCACAGCGTGTCGCCGGTGTGCGCGTGTTCGACAGCGATCTGGAAGGATCCTGCGGGCTGAACCACGTCCGCGCCGCCCACCCGGAAGTCTTCGTACGTGGTGGCATCATGGAGCGCGGCAACTACTCGGCCGCAGCAGGATTTGGCTACGAATCCGGCAGGCAGGGAGTGTTCGCGACTTTCTCGGCCTTTCTTGAAATGGTCGTGTCTGAAATCACCATGGCACGGCTCAATCAGGCGAACGTGCTTGCACATTTTTCTCACGCCGGCTGTGACGACATGGCAGACAACACATGCCACTTTGGCCTGAATAACATGTTCGCGGCCAATGGGCTGCCCGACGAAGGCCGGGACACCACACGACTCTACTTTCCCGCCGACCAGCACCAGTTTCGGGCCTGTCTGAAGACCATTTTCCCGCAGCCTGGCCTGAGATTCCTGTTTTCCACCCGCTCCGGTGTCCCGGATCTGCTCACGGAAACCGGGGAACGCGTCTACGGAAACGACTACCAGTTCATTCCCGGAAAAGATGATCTGATCCGGGAAGGCACGGACGGCTACATCGTGACGTTCGGTGAGACGGTGTATCGGGCACTTGATGCGGTCATTAAACTCAGAGCTGCCGGCCTGCAGATCGGACTTGTCTGCAAGGCCACTCTGAACGTTTACGATGAAGCGATGATGTCGCGACTGGCGGCGGCTCCTGCAGTGCTGGTCGCTGAATCATTCAACGTTACCACGGGCCTTGGTTCCCGCTTCGGCACAGAACTGCTCAAACGCGGCTTTCGGGGGCGCTACAATAATATCGGCACGCACCGCGAGGGATCGGGCGGATTGTGGCAGCAGATGGGTTATCAGGGAGTGGATTCTGCGGGTATACAGAAAGCTGTTCAGTCTCTGCTGAAATAACACCGCCAGGCAGCATCGATTGCGACGGCTGCTGCGCCTCCTGCCGGAAACGTTCTGTACAGAACAGGGATCTGAATGTTCCAGAGTGGATTTCTTGGGTATCCAACTACGTTCATGCTGGACTTTGTTGTCTGTGCACTGGTGCTGATTGTGCCTCTGCTGATCTACAGCCTGTGGCTGGTGAAGGTTCGTAAACAGTTTCTGGCCCACAAACGCCTGCAGATGTCCCTGGGGCTGATTCTCCTGGTTGCCGTGTCGGCTTTCGAGGTGGATGTCCAGCTGGTGCATGGTGGCTGGGAGCAGATCATTGCCCGGCAGAATCTGGCCCCCGATGCTCTGGCGGCCAAAATCACAGCCGTGCGTCCGTGGCTGCTGGTGCATCTGGTGTTTGCCGTGAGCACTCCCTTTCTGTGGGCGACGACCATGATTCTGGCCTGGATGAAATTTGGCAGAGACGCCAGACCAGGGGCGCACAGCAGGCTTCATAAGGTTCTTGGGTGGCTGTCCACGCTGGATATCACGCTGACGTCAGTCACGGGGCTACTTTTCTATCATCAGGCATTTATGGGATGAGTTGAGCAGTCTGATTTGCAGATTATCCATGTCCTGCTATTTTCCGGATTTCTGAGATGGCCCGGCAGACTGATTGCCAGTGGTGCGACCGGGTGGAATTTTCAGCAGAGCCGGGCTCTTTTGTTCTTCGGGAACTGGCGAACTGACAAGAGTGTCTCCGATGGCTGCCGGCCAGTCATGAGTCAGCAGCAGATCAAATCCCGGATTTTGTTCCTTGACCTGACATGAACATGGTCCTGCGAGGAAGTCTGAGGCGACAGAGATTGTCTTCGCATCAATTCCCATGCCGACCAGAGCATAAAGGACACGTCCGCGCCCGAAGACGGGAAACGCCATGGGTTCTGATAATTCGCGAAGGTCTGCTTCGCTTCCCAGCAGGGAGTCAACAAGGAATCGTTCGTCCGGATCGTCGCGGCCCAGCCGCAGGACAGAAAATTGCAGCTTCAGGGGAATTTGCAGCTGACGGAGTTGTTCGGGGGTGATCTGCAGGTCTGCTGCCGTCGGCAGTGTGAGTCGCTGTTCATCGGCCTTCAATTGGCGATTCAGCCGTTCGAGGGCGTTCTGATCGGCCTGTGTTTCACCGGAATCAAGAAACAGCCAGACAGCGGAGTGTCCCGCTGTAAGCCGGCTCGCGAGCTCACGGCGGACGGGACTGCTGAGGATCTGCTCAGCTGTGGTCGCAGAGAGCTGCATCAGGCTTGCAACCGGCTGATCAACATTGGAGGGCTGGGGATAGAGGGCCACAACAACGGGAATCGCCTCATTGCCGGCAGCCTGCCAGTGTGACGCCCAGCGACGACGGTCGGCGGGTGCGGCGACGGAAAGATCGATGTGTTGAATTTTCATCGGAAGGCTGGCTGAGGCCGTGGGCTGCTGAAGCATCTGCAGCGACAGAGACTGAGCGGGCGAAAGTGGCCCCTGAGACAGCACAACGATGTTCCAGGTTCCAGCAGTCCAGCGTTCGAGTGCGTAGCGAAAGACCGGTGCCTGGCAAGCCAGGAGAATTCCGCCGCAGAGACCGAAGACGAGGGCGGGACCGTAGAGCAGAGGGTGTTTCATAGCCGAGCCTTGTTCTCACCAGTTTTCAAAAAAGGCAATGGGCAGAGACGGTTCTCAGATTATTGCGAACAAATGTCGCTGCGGGGAAGCGACGGCGTTAAGTTTTGGGTTTGCCGGGGAGAAGCGGGAGTCAGAAACGGCCGTGCCTTGCCCGGCTGGCCATGATTCGGGAGAATTCAGCATCGCGGGTCTTCAGATCGGGGGCCCGCTGCGATTATCAACGCCTTCACCATGCAGGAAAGACTCTGTGACAGCCCTTCATCCACTTTTGCAACTTCATCCGTCTGATAACGTTGCCGTGGCTCGCCGGGCTCTGCGGGCAGGTGAAACGGTGAGCTGCGGAAGTTTCAGTGTCACGACCGCGGAGCCGATTCCAGCCAACCACAAGGTGGCATTAAGCGACCTGGTCGCCGGTGCGGGTATCCGAAAATTCGGTCAGCCGATCGGTTCGGCAGCGAACCCAATCTCGGCTGGTGGCTGGGTCCACACTCACAATGTCAGTCTGGAACGTGATCGGGCGGGATATGAATTTTCCACGGAACTGCTGCAGTTTCCAGAGCCACCGCCACGTACTTTTCAGGGCTATCGTCGAAGAGATGGCCGCGCAGGAACTCGCAACTACATCGCCATCATCAGCACGGTAAATTGTTCCGCCACCACCTCCCGCTACGTGGCCCAGGAGTTGTCGCGGACTGATCTGGGAGCATGGGCGAACATCGACGGCGTCATTCCCATCGTCCATAAAAGCGGGTGTGCTTTTGCCTACAACAGTGAAGATCACCTGCTTCTCAATCGCACACTCGCAGGTTTTGCGCGCCATCCCAACATTGCCGCGTGCATCGTCCTGGGCCTGGGCTGCGAGACCGCTCAGGCCTCCCATCTTCAGGAAACACAGGGTCTTGTGCAGCTTGGAGGATCGCTGGCTGGCGGACGTGACGACCTTCCGATGATTCTGAATATTCAGGAGGTTGGAGGTGTACGGCGAACGGTGGACCGTGCTGTAGGGGTTCTGCGTGATCTGCTCAGCGGCGCCAACAACGTGTGTCGCGAGCCGATTCCATTGTCTGAACTGCTGCTGGGGCTGCAATGTGGTGGCAGCGATGGAGCCAGTGGAATTACGGCCAATCCGGCACTCGGAGTCGCCAGTGACCTGCTGGTGGCTCATGGCGGTGGCTCCGTGCTGGCAGAAACCCCGGAAGTTTACGGAGCAGAACAGTTGCTCACACGACGATCGGTCTCACGTGCCGTTGGCGAGAAGCTTCTGGACCGGATTCGCTGGTGGGAGGACTATGCAAAAAAGAATTCCGCGTCGATCGACAACAATCCCTCATGGGGCAATAAACAGGGAGGACTCACAACTATCATCGAGAAATCGCTCGGTGCGGTCGCCAAGGGAGGCACCGCTCCGCTCCGAGACGTCTATCAGTTCGCCGAGCCAATCACGCAACGGGGCTTCACCTTCATGGATACCCCCGGGTATGACCCGATTTCCGTCACCGGACTCGTCGCCGGTGGCTGCCAGGTCGTCGTATTCACAACGGGTCGCGGCAGTTGTTTTGGATGCAAGCCAGCCCCCACAATCAAAGTCGCTACCAATACCCCACTATTCCTGCGAATGCCCGAGGACATGGATCTCAATGCCGGATCCATCCTTGAAGGCTCCAGCGTGGAATCTGTTGGCAGAGAGATTTTCGAGAAGATTATCGCTGTCGCCAGTGGCGAAAAGACGCTGAGTGAGCAGCAGGGGATTGGCGACGAGGAATTCTGTCCCTGGATGCCCGGTCCGATCTTTTAGACCCGGAGGACATGGTTCGGAAGAATCCTTAAGGCACGAGTACAGTCACTCCCATGCAGTCATCGCCACGTTCCGTCTATATCCATGTCCCATTCTGCCTGCATCACTGCGGATATTGTGACTTCACGCTTGTGGCCAACCGCGATGACCTTATTCCCCAATGGCTGGAATGCCTGCGTCGCGAGCTGGAGCACGATCTGGCGAACCACTCCCTGCCCATCCCGATCGACACCATCTTTCTCGGTGGTGGGACTCCGACACACCTCGCATTGGACCAGTTGGCTTCGCTCTTCGAGATGCTGGCATCCTTTTTCCGCCCCGTGGCCGATGCCGAAGTCTCGATTGAGGCTAATCCCGATGGCCTGACCAGCGAAAAACTTAATCTGCTTGGAAATCACGGAGTGAACAGGATCAGCCTTGGGGTGCAGTCTTTCCAGAATCCGGAACTCAAGGTTCTTGAACGCACGCACTGTGCGAGCGAAGGGGTTGAGGCCGTTTGCCGCGCAGCGGATTACATCAGACAGGTGAGCGTCGACCTGATTTTTGCTGTTCCTGGCCAAACCCTTGCCACCTGGGAGAATTCGCTCCAAACCACCATCTCTCTGCCTGTGCACCATGTGTCCACCTACGGACTCACGTGGGAACAGGGAACACCGTTTTTCCGCAGGGAACGACGGGGCTCTCTTCAGAAGGCCCCGGAAGATCTCGAATGTCAGATGTACCTGAACGGAATTTCACTTCTCCAGCAGCATGGATTCAGGCACTATGAAGTCTCCAATTTTGCCAGGCAGGACTGCCACTGTCGGCATAATCTGGTTTACTGGCGAGCGGAAGAGTACTTCGCCTTTGGACCGGGCGCCAGCAAATACGTCAACGGCCGTCGCTCCACCAACTCCCGGAGTGTTCTCCGCTGGATGAAGGCGTGGACAGCATCACATCCGTGCAATGAACCAGAGGATTTCACAGATTCGGAAGATCGAGCCCGCGAAGCAATCATGCTGGGGCTGAGACTGCGCGAGGGCTTCCCCTTGGCCGACTTCGAGCGGAGATTTGGAGTATCCATCGAGAATTTGGCGGGGCCAACGCTGGCACGCAATCTGAACCTGGGACTCACAGAGATCGTCTCAAATCGGCTCCGCCTGACTGACGCAGGACTGCTCATCGCTGATTCCGTGGTATCCGACTTCCTCGTAGCCGACTGAACAGGAGCAGGGCTTGACACCCAGAACCTTCCCGCGAGATCGCTTCCGTTTTATTGACCTGTTTGCGGGAATCGGCGGTCTGCGCCGAGGCTTTGAGCAGCTGGGAGGACGCTGCGTGTTCACAAGCGAATGGAACCAGCTGGCAGCCAGAACTTACAAGGAAAATTTCCACGACCCTGCAGACCACGTTTACGCCGGGGACATCACCAAGGTCGAAGCAACCGAAGTCCCGGAACATGAACTCCTCCTGGCGGGCTTCCCCTGTCAGCCCTTCTCTATCGCCGGCGTGAGCAAAAAGAACGCTCTCGGTCGTCAACACGGATTCAAATGCGAAGCCCAGGGAACACTCTTCTTTGACGTCGCCAGAATTCTTGAATATCACCGACCGCAGGCGTTTCTGCTGGAAAACGTTAAGAATCTGCTCAACCACGACCGCGGAAACACGTTCTCAGTCATCCATCGCACGCTGCACGATGAACTGGGCTATGAAAACCTGCACTACCGCGTCATCGATGCACGCTCATGGGTGCCCCAACATCGGGAGAGAATCTTCATTGTGGGCTTCAGGGAGAAGAACGACTTCAGCCTCGACACGCTGCCGATCCCGAACGTCACAACCAACCCTCGCCTCAACCTTATCCTGCACCCAGAAAACGGCACTGAACCCGCAGATGAACCCTACACAATCGGGCCAGAGGGAAAAGTGCACCCCAAATACACCCTGACCGACCGACTCTGGGAATACCTGCAAAATTACGCAGAAAAACATCGACTCAAAGGCAACGGATTCGGATTTGGCCTTGCGGGCCCGAACGATGTTGCCCGCACGCTGTCTGCAAGATACTACAAGGACGGTTCTGAGATTCTGGTGCCTCAATCCGGTGCTAACCCTCGGCGACTAACGCCCAGGGAGTGTGCACGCCTGATGGGCTTCGAATCTCCCGGTGGCACACACTTCCGAATCCCCGTGTCCGACACTCAGGCGTACCGCCAATTTGGGAACGCGGTCGTGGTGAACGTAGTCACGGCCATAGCGGAGCACATGTCGCGACATCTACCGATGCAGATGGGGCGCCATGCTCAGCGTCGGTTGCCACTGCGAGGCTGACGACTGGCTGGCCCCACGTTCCTTCGCCGGGTGCATGGTCAAGGCGGGCAACAAAAAAGGGGAGACTGCGAGCAGTCTCCCCAAGTGAAAGATCCCGGCGGTACCTACTTTCGCGCTTTTGGCACTATCATTGGCCCTGCAAGCTTAACGTTCGTGTTCGGAATGGGTACGCGTGTTTCCTTGCAAGCGGAATACCGGGAAAGCCCGTCAGACCGGTGAGGATCTGCCGGGGCATGTCAAGAAGTCTAAGTGGCTTTGGCACTTGATCAAAGTGGCCAGACATTTCTCCATTAGTACTGGTCAGCTCAGACGCTCTCACGCCTTACACAGCCAGCCTATCGACCTGGTAGTCTTCCAGGGGAGTTCAGGTCTTTCGACCAACGAAACCTTATCTTGGGGATGGCTTCACGCTTATATGCTTTCAGCGTTTATCACAACCGTACATAGCTACCCTGCGATGCCATTGGCATGACAACAGGAACACCAGAGGTACGTCCCTCCAAATCCTCTCGTACTAA
>JBJTOM010000441.1:0-9232 GCA_046074585.1 Planctomycetota bacterium
CCGGCATCCTCCTCTATGGGTCGGTACAAACTACTTTAATCAAAACGATCCGTTCTGACGCACACACGCGTACGCTTATGTTTGGGGTCCAGCAGAGGGTCACCTTTTTCCGTGGCCAGAATCACCTCACTGCCCGCTTTGGGTTTGGTAACCACATATCCCAGCAGGAGCGGAGCGGAGTCGAGATCAAGATCCGCGAGGGCGCGAGTGGCGCGCACCACCTGAGGCAGGAAGGGTTCTTCTTCCAGAGCGGACTTGCCGGCGGTCATGGTTTCCTTTGCAAAGATACGAGGCACCTGAGCAGCATCGGGGGCGGCGTAAAAACGGCCCCGACCGATGCGGGCGATCGATCGGAGCAGCCGGGAGTCGGTGGCGTCCTCTGGTCCCAGAGCCACCACGGACACTGTGACCTTCGCTCCAGCCATCCGCTGTGCGAGTCCTTCAAAGTCGCCGCTGTTGGAAATGCCGTCGGTGAGCAGAATGACATGTTTGAGTCGTGCGGAGGCGGAATTGAGCATTTCTGCGGCCAGTTCCATGGCCGGATACATACTGGTGCCGCCACCGGGCTGAAGCCGGCTGATCTGATCACTGATCTGACCTCGATTTCCGGCCGGCTGCATTTCGCTGATCACCCACGTCTGATCATCGAAAGCGAGCACCGCCACCTGATCGCGTTCTCCCAGAAGTTCCACTGCGGACCGAGCCGCCGTTCGGGCCATTTCCAGTTTTTCGCCATCCATGGAACCGGAACGATCGAGCACCAGTGTCATTGCCAGCGATGGTTTTTCCTGTTCCTTTTCGAAATCACAGCGTACCGGGAGTACTTCTTCGATGGCGCTGCGGTAGTAGCCGCCCAGTCCGAACGACTGTTCGCCTCCAAGCATCAGAAAGCCACCGCCGAATTCCTGAACCCACATGCGAATCACTTCCATCTGTTGCGGTGAAACCTTTGTGGCCGACACGTTGGAGAAGGCCAGAAGTTCATAGTTTTGCAGAGCCTCAAGCGATTCGGGGATGCCTTCCACCGGACGCACGTCCACCGCAACACCTTCGTCCTCCAGAGCGAATGCGAGTTCTTCAATGCGTTCAGGTTCGCTTTCCACAATGAGCACACGCGGACGGCCGGAAGCGGAGACCAGTCCGACCGCAGAATTGTTGTCGAGCAGGGTGTCGGACTGCAGCCCGGAGATGCGCGCCCGAAAGATGGCCAGCCGGTCCCGCTCCACCGTCTGCTCAAACCGCAGACGATTCTCGCCGGCCACCAGCGCGCGTCGCTCACTGATCACGCGAAAGCCACCCCGAAAGACCTCCACCAGCCCTTCATCCGCATGGTTCGACGACACCACCACCTCCACGACAAACGGCTCACCCTCGCGGACTTCCGGCGGCACCAGCACTTCAGAGATCTGTACTTCGGGCTCATCGCGGCCAGGGAGCGACATTGTCCAGACGGGCACCTGGGCTGCCGCAGCAGCAGACAGCACGTCCCCTTCCGTTTCATTGCCGTCGGACAGCAGCACAATGCGAGGTACGCAGCCGGCTGGTACAGCAGCCGCAGCGGTCTGGACTGCGAGCGCCAGATTGGTGCCGGCCGTGGCCTCGGCCGACAGCGGCAGTGCGATGTCTGCTGGCCCTGCCACTGGCAACTCAGGTCTGGCCGCAAATGGGATCCATAAAGCCCCCAGTCTACCCCGAAACTGCTCGGCCGACTGGAGAAAGTCCATCGCAACCCGCTCGCCAGCTGCTCCCACGCTGGCGCTGCGGTCCACCAGGAACACCACAAAAGGCTCCCGCGAAACCTGCAGCCACGTCAAACCGCACAGGCTGAACAGCACGAGCAGACAGATCACTCCACGCAGACAAAGTGACAAGAGTCGCTGTCGCGGCGAAAAATCAGACAGACTGCGCCGATGCCACCACCAAAGCATACATGCCAGCGGCAATGCCAGAACCAGAAACCACGGTTGCTGAAACTCAAGAGCCATCACCAGTCACGATTCCATCCAGAATGCCGAAGTTGTTTACACGGAATCTCTTCGCGGCATTGTCTCAGGAATGTGGGAGGAATTCGAGCCGTCGAGGGCACAAATGGAGAATTCAAAGGGCTTTCGCAGCGATGGCCCCGAATCGGGAGGGCCAGACTCCCGCCGAGCCGCCACCCGTCAGAAGCCGGATACCCAGCGCCTCACATGACGTTTCAAAGTGAGACGTGAACAGTGACGCGCGCTGAGCCGCCGGACGGCAGTCCGCGGGCAAAGATTTCTGCGAGCCGTCCGTGGGATGTGGCCGGGGCGCGCGAGAGATGTCAATTGGGCAAGGGGCCCTGACTCGGTCCCATTGGTCCCATATGTCCCATTACGCTGCAGCGGGGCAGTTCAATGCACTATAGAAATGTCAGAAAGTGCATAACGGGTGTGAAGCGAGGAAAATGGTTTCGGCTGATTGACAAGGTGTATGATGAACGAAATCTGACGGCCGCCTTTCGGCAGGTTGAAAAAAAGGAGGCGCAGCGGGCGTTGACCCTGTCAGTGTCCGTGAATTTGCGGAGCGGTGTCCAGAGAATAACTGGCAACTGTCTGACTCGCTTCGCGCCCGGGATTACGAGCCGTCGGCTATCCGGCGGAAATACATCCGAGAACCCGGCACCAGGGAACAACGTCCGCTCGGAATCCCGACGGTTCGCGACCGCACGGTGCAGGCCTCACTGCTGAATGTGATCGAACCGATCTTTGAGCACGGATTTGCCGCGCACAGCCACGGATTTCGTCCCAAGCAAGGGTGTCGTGACGCACTCGAGCGCGTGGACCAACTGATCGCGGCTGGGTATGTCTACGTCGTGGACGCTGAATTGAAAGCGTACTTCGACACGATCCCGCACGACCAACTGATGAAGCGAATAGAGACGAAGATCAGCGATGGCCGCGTGCTGGAGCTGATTCAGGCGTTTCTGAAGGCAGGCATCATGGATGGCCTGACAGAATGGACTCCAACTCAGGGCGCACCGCAAGGTGCTGTGCTGAATTCCCTGCTGAGCAACATCTATCTGGATCCACTGGATCACCTGATGGCAGGCCGTGGATTCGAAATGGTTGGCTGCGCTGACGATTTTGTGATTCTCTGCCGGACCCCGGAGGCAGCCACTGAGGCCCTTCAGACCGTGCAGGACTGGGTCACAATCGCTGGGCTGACACTGCATCCCACCAGGACTCGCATCGTGGACCCCCGCTCCTGCAGTTTTGCCTTCCCTGGTTAGGAATTTCCGGGGACGAAACGCTTTCCACGCCAGAAAAGCATCGAGCGACTGCGTGAAGCAATCCGCCGGAAAACGATGCGGAGGCACGGGGCAAGCCTGCAGTGGATCATAGCGGACTGCAACCGGACATTACCTGGCTGGTATGGTTACTTCAAAGAGAACCAGCGGCTCTCACTGTTCAAAAGCCTGGATGGCTGGATCCGACGTCGTCTGCGGAACATACTGCGTCTCCGCAGCGGTCGCCGCGGTCCCGGCAAAGTCGTGATCATCAAATCTGGCAGAACGTCTTCTTTGCTGCACAGGGGTTGTTCTTTCTGCTGCCGCCCTGTGTGTCGGTCGCTCAATCCTCACGAGGGTGAACCATCAATCGGAGAGCCGTGTGCGGGAAATCCGCCTGCACGGTTCGGAGGGAGGGGAGGCCCAGGAAAATAGGCCTTCCCTACCCCTATCCTCTGCCACTTCCCACTTCGCTGCACACCGTATCAGAGTCCCGCAGTGCTCTTGCCCGCGGACTGCCGTCCGACGGCTGAGCAACGCGTTACCGGGGGATTGACATCCCCTGCACGCCCTCGCAATTTCGCACTTCGAACCTCGCATTTCGAGCGTCTCACTTTGAACTTCCAATGGTGATAAGGAGCGTCCGGGTAGCCCGCTTCCTCACGGGGGCGGCTCGAGGGTTGCGTTTTGCGCGGTTATAAACCGCATGCAAGTGTTTTCAACCAATAGCGAATAGAAACATTTTTGTTTTTTTTCGCTTCTCCTGCACATCAGCCCCACCGCAAAAAACCATCTTCACTTGAAATCCACCCCGCCTCTGCCATGCTTCCGCCTCGCGGCCAGCTCCCACACCCGCTTTTTCCCTCGGCGCGTGATTCAGCCCCCTCAGGTTTCGGTCAAAAACGCAGCCCTCAACGGCCCCCCAATGTCCGTACGCTCGCTCAGCCAGCCCTGCAGCCTTGCCGGCACGCCGTCGACGCAGGTCGACCGTGTCGATACTCGCATTTTCAAGCTGACCTATTACAGGCACTGCATGGACTGCAGCTTCTGTGGCGACCGCTGCTGTCAGTACGGCGTCGACGTGGATCTTGAGAATGTTGCCAGACTGCAGGCGGCCCCGGAGGAACTGGAGCAGTTCATTGGTTACCCGCGCTCGCGATGGTTTCAGGACGAGGTGACGTGCGACGCCGAATACCCGGGTGGTGGCTCCCGCAAAACTCAGGTCATCGATGGTCGCTGCGTGTTTCTCAATCGTAAGGGCCGCGGTTGCCTTCTGCATTCGTGGTGCTTCGAGCAGGGCATCCCGTATCAGCAGTTGAAGCCCATGATCAGTTCTTTGTTCCCGGTGACTTTCGATCAGGGACTTTTGCTGCCGTCTGCTGAGACCCTTGAAGGCTCTCTGGTCTGCGTGGGGGCCGGTGATACGCTCTACCGCGGCGCACGCGAGGATCTGCGGTGGTATTTTGGCGAGGCGCTGGTGCGGCAGCTGGACGCCATTGAACAGGAGCAGCAGCAGCGGCCTCTGCCCACGAAACAGCTCGATGCCACGCTTGCGGGTGGCATCGAGCGTTCCATGTCTGATCAGCGGACCGGTGAGTAGTCCGTCGGCACCAGAAACTCAGATTTCACGCCGTTGGGCTGTGGAATGGTGAGCGATCCGCCGGCTTTTTTTTCGGATGCTTCGCGGGCGGCCAGCCACACGGGATCTGCCCGGAATGCCGCAAAGCTGGCTTTTGCTGCGTCTTCGGATTTGTGTGTGAGCAGATAAATCAGTGTGTTGCCGGCAGCATAGGAATTCTTAGCTCCTGTCTGGTCTTCTGCCAGATTCCAGTAGCTGACGTTGGTCATGCCGTGCTTTTCGAAGAGTTTCACGGTGTGATCGCGAAAGCGGGCATGCAGATCGGGGAGGCGTCCGGTTTCCGTGGTGTAGGTGCGGAGTTCGAACACGCCGACCCCGTAGTTCTTTTGTTCGGCGAGAGCGGAGTAGTCGGTGGCGGTCAGGAAGGCATTTTCGATGCGGTCGATGAGTTTGCCGTCCTTTTCGGAAGCAGCGCGAGCTGTCATCCATTCCGGGTCATTGATGAAAGCCTTCCAGGCGGCCGCATGAGCGGCGCGGTCGGGAAAGGCGAGGAAGTAAATCAGCTTGTTTTCCGAGTTGTTGGCTGGCACGAAGTAGCCCAGATTGGTCATGCCGTGCTTTGCGAACAACTTGACCGTATGGTCGCGGAAGCGGGCATTCAGTGCGTCCAGCTTGCCGGGGGCCGCATAGTACACGCGCATCTCGAACAGCCGCGTATCTGGTTTGTCTGCCGCGGAGGCGACGGAGGCCAGCAGGCTGGCGCTGAGCAGTGTCAGGACCTGCAGTGCGGGGTGGGCGACAGTCCAGTTTTCTTCTGTCATGGTGGTGAGGTTCCTTTTGAAAATCGGCGTGGAATGGCCTGCGCGGGAGTGGCGCAACACCCGAAGTATTCCGCGTTCGGTGACGAATTGCCAGTGCAGGAGCGGCAATCAGTATTTGGGAAAGATGGCGGGCGTCGGAAAGCGGTCTTCATGGCTGAAGGACCCATCCCCAAGATACTCTTCGCGCGGCACGTCGACCTGTGGCCAGTTACCCGGACGCACCCGCACAATTCTGCCCGGGCGGATGCCTTCGATGATCAGATCGGTTTCAAATCGAATCTGCAGGCCACTGCTGCCCAGCGGGACCGGTCCGGCAACTCGACTGACATCCAGAAGACTGCCTCGGGACGCCATGTGAGCGGGTCCGTAGGCGCCCCCGACATGTTTGAGCGTATTTTCTGACGCATTCATCATCGCCGGGACATCCTTGCGGAAATCCGCATACAGTTCTGCATCCATCCCACCGAAGAGTGTGGCTGTGATGGTTGCCCGGCCGAATCGGCCGTATTCCACAGCATCGATCCATGCGGGCATCCAGCGACTGCGGATCAAAGCTTTGTGCTGCTCTGACTGCCCCCGAATCGCTCGCTGCATGGCTGTTTCATCCAGCCAGAGATCCGACACATGAAAACGTGTGAACACGCCACTGGGAGTGGGCTTCCAGGTGATCCCCAGCCACACGGCCTGACTGTTGAGCGGGAATTTTGTGCCGGCAGTCCAGGTTCCATCGCTGATCAGGTCTGCAACATTCAGCAGTTCGCGGCCGCGCCAGATTCGAGTGGCCGGGTCCAGCGTCATTTTCTCAACGCCGGCCGCATCCAGGGCCTGGTCGCGATGGACTCTGGCGGCTGCCAGTATCCACTCGCTGCCCTGCAGATCGATGGACTCCAGCTTCCACACACGGCCCTCCCGCAGACAGTGGCTGGGTTCATCTTCCAGCAGCAGCAGATGGTTTTCTGCGGGCGCGGTGGCGGCACCAATGTAGCCGGCATTCCTTTCGCGGTTGTTGATCGGGAGCACTGGTACAGCGGAGATTTTCGGGTCCGGTGGAAGGAACGCCCTGACGTGCAGCACAGTACCCAGCGGAATATCGCGCAGTTCCGCCGGTGCTCCGTGGTACGAAATCACGCCGTAAGGGAGCATTGCAAAGGGATGGGGCGCATTGCGGAAAAAAGTGCCTTCGCCCTGCACACGCAGACTGCCGCGGCGGTTCACGTGGTCCGCAAAAACCAGTTCTCCACGATACGCGAGCGCCTTCTCGATGGGCGGAAACTGTCCGGCAACCGGCCTGAACGGTTCGTCCGCGGACGCGGAGGCGTTGAGCAGCGTTGAAAGCAGCAGGCAGACAACAGTGCCACGGATGAGCATCTCTGAGCCCTTCATAGTTCGATTCCCCGAGTGCTGTCGCCAAATCGGTCGGTCTCCACGCCCATTCGGCGGGCCATCGTCAGCAGCAGATTGCTCATGTGCGCGTCGGGATTTGCTGGGCGACTGCACAGCGAATAATGTTCGCCTGGCTTATCCAGCTGATAGCCGCTGAAGTGTCCCTGATTGAAGTCGAGATGACTGCCATGTTTGAGCCCCAGATCTGCGCCGCCTGCGAGGACCAGTGGCAGATTGGCATTTCCGTGACTGTGGCCGTAGGACATGCCGCTGCCGAACAGCGACATGGTGGAATTCAGGAGCGGTTGACCGGTCAGGTCCTGTGTCTCGGCCAGACGTGTCAGGAAGTAGCTGTACTGTTCGATGGCGAACGTATCGTACTGCGTCAGTTTCTCCATATATCCCGGGTCTCCGCCATGATGGCTCAACTGATGGCGAGACTCGGTGATGCCGATTTCCGGAATGGCAAAAGCGTCCCCTTCACCGCCCAGGCTGAACGTCGCCACACGTGTGACGTCGGTCTGGAATGCGAGCACCAGCAGGTCATAAACGGTGCGGAAGTAATCTCCGGCGAGTGTTGCCGGGACATCCCGATTGGTGCGTTTGCGGTCCTTTTCGGAGATTTCCGGGAGTGGTGTGTCGAGCCATGCGTCGGCCCGCCGGGTGCGAATTTCGGCCTCACGCACCGACGTGAGGTACTGATCCAGCCGGCCTTTATCGCCGGCTCCCATGGCCTGTTCAAGCTGTCGGACTTCGGCAAGGTTGGCGTCGAGTACGCTGCCTTTGCGTCTGAGAGCTCTTCGCTGCGCTGCCGTGCCTCCCTTCGGCCCTTCAAACAGTGTGGCAAAGATTTCGCTGCAGCGGCGCAGCGACGGCAGTCTCACGCCATCTGTGGTCCAGCTCAGCGAATCCCCGGTGAGTGCCACTTCCAGCGACGGATACCGCGTGTGCTTCGCAGTGACCTCCGCGATCTTCTGGTCGACGGAAATGCTGTTTCGATCGGAGGGACCAAGTTTGCCGCCGGTAAGCCAGACAGAGATGCAGTTGTGGTGATGACTGAGCGCTCCGGGGTGGTGCAGGCCACTGACTGGCGTGATCACGTCGCGGTGTTTCTCAAGGGGTTTGAGCGATCTGGAGAACTGGTAATCCCGTCCGGGACTTGTGATCTGATAGTTCAGCGAATGCACGCCATTGGCCAGATAAATGAAGGCACAGCGTCCGGGGGGCGCCGACGTGTGCTCTGCTGCGTGCAGCGGCGTCATGCATTCAAGCAGGGGAAGCGGGATGCAGGACCCCAGTGCGCGGAGCATGTGTCGACGGTCAAGCAGCCACGACTGAGAAAGAAAATTGCTCATGGTTTGGTTCCTGAAAATGCCTGAACGGGTTTCAGCGTTTGCGGAGTAAATCGGAGAGGGCGACGGCGCGAATCATGTCCCGGATCCGGTAATCCGTCTGCCTGGCCTCAGATTCAATCTTCAGCAGATCATCAGCATCATCCACGGTGAGCACGCGCCGCAGGGCGTAGGTACAGAGATGTTCGATGAAGGCGCGCGCCACCTGCTGACGATTCAACAGCAGAAGCTGTCTGAACTCCACCGAATCTGCAAACCGGCGACCATCCGGCAGCACCCCGGAAGCATCCACCAGCGGATCCGGGCCCTGCCCACCCGCTGTCTTTTCATGCGTTCGCCACTGACCGATGGCGTCATAGTGATCCCATGCCAGGCCGAGCGGATCCAGTTGTGCGTGGCAGGCAGCGCAGTTTGCAGACTTGCGGTGAGCTTCGATCTTCATGCGCAGACTGGCCCGGGAACTGCCGGGCGTGTCGGGTTCAATGGCGGCCACATTTGCCGGAGGCGGAGGCGGTGTTCTGTTGAAGATCGCTTCACTGATCCAGACGCCTCGATGCACCGGACGATGCCGTGTGCCATCAGAGGTGAGTCCCAGAATGGCGCCCATGGTGAGCAGTCCGCCACGGTGGTTTTCCGGTTTCAGTGCCACCTTCTGAAATCCATTTGCTGAGCTTTCCGGAAGACCATAAAAGTCGCGCAGCCTCGCATTTGCCATGGTCCAGTCGGAATCGAGAATGCGGTCAATCGAATGATTGCCGGCGAACAGTTCACGAAAGTACTCCACCGGCTCCGCACGCAGGCTGGTCTCCAGCCACGCATCGTAATTGGGGAACAGCTTTTTGTCTGG
>JBJTOM010000442.1:0-10671 GCA_046074585.1 Planctomycetota bacterium
ATCGCCAGTTGCTGAATCGGACGGCCTCCCGCGTGACCAGGGGAATCGCTGAGCGTCAGTTGCTGCAGCTCAAATCGAGTACTCCCGATCACAAAGCTTTGACCACTTTCAAGCTGCACAGACTCAATCGAATGCCCGTCAGTGAAAATCCGGTTCGCGGAACCAGGCACCTGCAACACAGACACCTGAGAGCCCGCTGCTGACAGCTGCACGTGCCGTTTTGAAATCTGAGCGTCCCAGGGCGTGACAATGTCACAGTCCCCGCTGCGACCCAGCACACTGGTCCGCCCGTCCTCCAGAAAAAACTCCCGCTCCAACCTGCGTCCCTGATGAAATGCCAGTAAACGAAACATGGTGAACACCAGAGTGAAGTGGAGCCTGACCGAGGCGGAGAATATCGAAGTGCTGTGCGAGATGCCCGTGTCCAGCGAAAAAAAATGGAGGTGAGAGCGGACCAAATCAAGGAACAACCACCAATGCAGCCCCATCGCAACCCAAATTCCCCATTTTCAGATTTTCCCCTTGACTCCCCCAAATATACGTGTAGCATCCACATCACCCTATGGGTAACACATTTGGTATCTGTCGCGTACTTATTACAAAGGCTCACAAATGTCTGAAATGATTTTCGCCGGACAAATCCATCTCATCGAACCCACAAAGGCCTACGGTCAAAAAGGCTTCCGCAAACGGCTGGTCGTGCTGCAGCAGACTCGCGGAAAAACAGTCAACTTCATCCCCCTCGATTTTCTCGGCGACCTCTGCGAAGCTGCCAATGCCCTCCGTGTGGGCGATTCCGTTCGCGTCACGTCACGACTCACCGGCCGCCGCTGGCAACGCGACCCGTCCAGCGAAGTGCGTTTCTTCCTCTCCGTCGAAGCCATCGGCTTCGAATACGCCGACCCCCAGCGCACTGGCGCGCCCGCGGTCCTCGCCGAAACACCCGTCCACGCCTGCACAGACGACGACAGCGCCCCGCCCTTCTAACGCCCTCCGCCCCTGCTCAACACCCTGTCATGCTCACCGGCCGACGGGCCTCACGGTCCGTCGGCCGGTTCGGCTTTTCAGACCGCTCCCCAGACAACTCCCCTCGCAAACCTTGACGACAACCAACGCCACGTCCAAAATTCCAGACCTTCGGTTCTTGTGCAACGTTATCCCTTGTGATCCCCGTCATGATCTGGCTCTGGCTGTTCACTGGTCTCGCAACTGCCCTGTTCGCGGCAACAGGAATTGTCCGCCAGCGCGTTCGCGCCGCTCAGGCAGGCTGGCCAGCATGGGTGTGCTACCAGATCTCCGTCCTCCATCGCCTGCTCTTCAGCCACTGCCAGCAAAACAATCCCTGCACCATCCCCGAAAATGGCCCCGCAATTATCGTTGCCAATCACACCAGCCCCGTGGATCCGGTGCTGCTCTGGACACGGCATTTTTCCAGCTTCCGCCAACCCCGACTCAGGGTCATCGGATATCTGATGGCCCGCGAATACTACCAAAGCCCCAGGATCATCAACTGGATCTGCCGCGCCATGCAATGCATCCCGGTCGACCGGAACGGCCGCGACATCCAACCCCTCCGACAAGCCCTGCGACGCCTCCAGGATGGCCACCTCCTGGGACTCTTCCCCGAAGGACGACTCAACGCCACCTCTCCCAACACCCAACTCCTGCCCGCAGATACCGGCGTCGCATGGCTGGCACTCAAAGCCCGCGTACCCATCATTCCCGTCTTCATTCACAACGCCCCGCGCTCATCCTCCATGGCACTCTGCTTCCTGATCCCCACTCGTGCCAGTCTCACCTACGGGCAACCGCTGGACCTGTCCCCCTGGCACGGCCGCCGAAACACAACACAGGACCTGGCAGAGGCCACCGATTTCATCATGCAGTCCCTCGCAGCACTCGGACAAATCCATTTCACCGCCCTGTCAAAACACAGCCCCCACTCTCCCCTCCCAGCAGAGATGGGCCGGGGGTGAGGGCTCAAAACGACTCGGCCACACAGCCACTCGGCCCCACAGCCACTTCCCATTCCCACACACATTCCTCCCTCCTGCAAAAAGCCTACCCGTATGCTCACTCAACTCCTTCCCGGACTGGCAGCCTTCTGTCTTGTTCTTCCCACAGCAGATGAACCCACAAAACCTCCGCAGCCGTCCCCCACAGCCGCCGCATCAAACTCCCCTCAGCCCACCGACCCGCAACCACTCCCGAACGGCCTCCAGCGATTCAACGGTATGCTCGTCGGACGACTCACACAACGCGATGTCGAACGCGGCTCCTTCGTGGTCGAGGTCGACGCAATCTCACGGGTCTGGGAAAACAGCCGTGCCGAAAATCCCACATCACTCGTTGGCCGTCGCGTCGAAGTTTCCGGCGTCTCCGGCAAGTTCCTCGATGTACTCGTCGTCACGCGGCTCGGCGAAACACTCGAATTCGAATGCCAGCACAACGGAGAAAAGCTCGTGTTTCCAGGCGAACTGCTCCGCAAAGTCGCCCCCTACGCTCCTGAAGACTACCCCATACTCCCGGAAGACTTCCGCGGCTTTCGTGGCGTTGTCCACGCCAGAGTGCTCAAAAAAGACCCAGAGTCCCAGGAACTCATCGTGCAAATCAACCGTGTCATCCGCAACACCGATGCAAACGCTGCCCGCAACCCGTCGTCAATTGAAGGCAAAAACCTGCTGCTCGCCGGCTTCTGGAATCGCAGGGAACTCTTCGCCGGCATCAAACCCGGCGAACAGCTTGAAGTCGGCCTCCAGCACATCAGCCGTCGCAGTGATCATGTATCCATTGCCGACCCCATTCGCCGACTGTCCGCAGAAGACATGCAGGATGGCCAGCCACGCCCAACGACGCCTGACACATCCGCCACCGACAGTGCCCCCCGCGGACAGCGTGGCTTCCGCGGAATGCTCGTCGGACGACTTGTCGAAAAAGACGTCGAACGCGGAACATTTTCCGTCGAAGTGGATGCCGTCCCGCGAGTCTGGAAAAATAATCAGGCAGCCTCTCCACGATCACTCCGCGGCACCACCGTGGCCGCAGGTGGCGTAAGCGGCAAACTGCTCGATGTGCTCCTGCTCTGCAAACCCGGCGAAACACTCGAATTCGGCGCCCGTGATGACGGCGGCACACAACTCACCGTCGTCGAACTCCTGCGCAAAGTCAGTCCCGTCAAACCCGGTGACTACCCCGAATTGCCCGATGGCTTCCGCGGGTTCCGCGGGATGCTGCAGGGAAAAGTCATCCGCAAGGACCCCGAAATGCTGGAATTGCTCGTCGAAGTGACGCAGGTCGGGGAATCACTGGGTGAAAACCGCGCCAAACAACCCCAGTCAATCCTCGGTCAAAAACTCATCCTGGCAGGTTTCTGGCAGAGAAAAGAAGCGTTCCAGGATGCAGCTGTTGATGCGCTCATCGAGTTTGGTGCCGAACACCCGAATCAGCAGACAGATCACCTCACAGTCATCGAATCAATGCGACCGGTAAAGCCTTGAAAAGGTTGATTCGCATGCCGTCCATTCGCTCGTTCACCCTCTGCTGCCTGCTGCTGCTCGGGCCACTCCCGCTCAACGCAGCCGAGATTCCCCGGCAACCTGACTTTCAGAAACACATCCTGCCACTCCTCGGACGGATGGGGTGCAGCGGTCGCGCGTGCCACGGTTCCTTCCAGGGCCGTGGCGGGCTCAGACTGTCGCTCTTCGGCTACGATTTTCAGTCTGACCACACAGCACTCACAGCCCACGGAAGCGAAGGTCCGCGAGTCGATCGAAAATCACCCGATGCCAGTCTGCTTCTCCAGAAACCCACACTCAGAATCGCACACGAAGGCGGACGCCGATTTGACGAACACTCAGAAGCAGCGGAAATCATCCGCCGCTGGATCGCTGCCGGCGCCCCCGGTACCGATCGCCCCGCAGTCCTCCGTGAACTCCTCGTCGACCCCCCGCAGGTAATCTTCAATAGCACCAGGACAACCACCCCTCTGAAGGTGACCGCCGTCTGGGAAGACGGCAGCCGCGAGGACGTCACGGCCCTCAGCCGCTTCCGCTCAAACGATGACTCCGTCGCTGAAGTCTCTGACAGCGGCCAGGTGAACTCTCTCGCCAGTGGCGAAACGCATGTGGTGGTGTTTTACGACAACGGAATCACCGCGGTGCCGGTGCTTCGGGCATTTCGCAGCCAGGTCGCTCAATCATCCCCCGCACACTCACCTCTGGATCAGTTGATCAACGAACGGCTGGAACTGCTGGGACTTGAACCCTCAAAGCTCTGCAGTGACACCGAATTCCTCCGCCGCGCCAGTCTCGATGCCACCGGAACACTCCCAGCCCCCGAAGAAGTTCGCCAGTTTCTCGCCGACAACCGCGCGGACAAACGAGAACGAAAAATCGACGAACTTCTCGCCCGCCCCGCGTTCGCTGCCTGCTGGGCCAACAGAATCTGCGACTGGACAGGCTGCAACCCCGCTCAGCAGGCAGAACTCGGCCAGGAAACGGCCGTTCAATGGGCCGAATGGATTCGCCGACGACTGGAACGCAACGAACCATGGAACCAGCTCGTCCGTGGCATCGTCCTCGCCCGCGGACGCCGCGATGGCCAGCCATGGCTCCAATACACCGAAGAAGTCTCTGCCTGCTTTCGCACCGGTGGACTCGAACAATTCGCAAATCGGCCCACCATGCCGCACTACTGGACTCGCCGCAGCATGCAGAAGCCCGATGATGCCGCTCAAGCCTTCGCCCAGAACTTCCTCGGTATCCGCCTCCAGTGTGCGCAGTGCCACAAACACCCGTTCGCTCCCTGGACTCAACAGGACTTCCGCCAGTTCAGTCGATTCTTTGAACCCATTCGCTTCGGTGTGCCCACGGAATCTCAGGCCGCCTACCGCGAATTAGCCGCCAAAACCGGCCTTCAGATCCGGGAAATCTCTGCCGGCACCGCCGTCACACCCGATCTGCTCCGACAAGCCCAGCAGGGACACACCATCCCCTGGCGCGAACTCTACACGCAGCGAAGAGACGTCCCGCTTTCACTCTCACTCCTTCGCAGCGGCACTGTCACCCTCGCACCCGATCAGGATCCCCGGGAAGTGCTCATGAACTGGATCAGCCGCCCCGATAATCCCTGGTTCGCTAAAGCCCTCGTCAATCGTGTCTGGGCCGCCTACTTTCATCGAGGCCTGATCGAACCCCCGGATGACCTTAACCCCGCCAACCCTCCGTCACACCCCAAACTCCTCCAATGGCTCGAAACAGACTTTGTCAACTCCGGCTATGACCTCCGACGACTCCACCGACTCATCCTCAACAGCCACTCCTGGCAACGCAGCGTCAGACCACAACCGGGCAGCCCCGATGACCGTCTCCATTTCAGCCGCGCAATTCCCAGACGTATGCCGGCTGAGGTCGTCTACGATGCACTCAAACAATCCCTCGCCGCCTCCGACCAGCAGGACAACGTCCGCACAGATCTCACCCGCAGAGCCATCGGCGACCTGTCCATGCGACTCGCCGGGACTTACGCCATGTCCGTCTTCGGAAAGCCTGAACGAGCCGTCAACTGCGACTGCGAACGCAACAACCAACCGTCACTGCTCCAGGCCGTCTTTATGCAGAATGATCCACTCATGGAACAGCGACTGGAGGAAAGCGGATGGCTGCAGCAGATCGCCACCGACGAGGCTGCCGGCCAACTCCCCCCCGGCAATTCACTGATCGATGAGGCATGGCTCCGAACGCTCAGCCGCTTCCCCGCAGAACATGAACGCAAACGGGCCGCTGACCACCTGCGAAATGCACCCACAATCACTGCGGGACTCAGGGACCTGATGTGGGCCCTGCTCAACACCAAAGAATACATCCTGATTCACTGAGGACAGCCATGAAAAACCTGCTTTCAGCCGGAACCCGACGATCATTTGTACAGGCCGGAGCACTCGGTGCCGCATTGCCTCTCAGCCGCCTGCTCCGCGCCGCACACGAAAATCCTCAGGGCGACGCCCGACACTCCGCCATCCTCGTGTTCCTCGGTGGCGGACCGGCCCATCAGGACACCTTCGATCTCAAGCCCCAGGCACCCGCCGAATATCGTGGACAATTCTCACCAATTGCCACCTCCGTGCCCGGTCTCCGGATCTGCGAACATCTCCCTCGACTGGCCAAACGCGCCGATCGCTGTGCACTGATCCGCGGACTCACACACAGTCTCGCCGATCATGGACTCGGCACACGCTACATGCTGACTGGCAACCTCCCCACTCCCGTCCTCGACTACCCACTGCTCGGCTCCCTCGTCAACTACGAACTCCCGGCTGCCGACGATCTGCCTTCCTTTGTCTCCATTGACAGACCTGTCGAAGGCCCCGGATACCTCGGACCTGCCTGGGGACCACTGTCCACTGGCGAAAAACCCCGGTACGGTCAGCCCTTTCGCGTTCGAGGAATCACGCTGGATGGCACTCTGACGGTTGATGCCTTTAACGCACGTCGAAACCTCCTCCGCGATCTCGATACCACATTTCAGGATCTTGAATCCGAAGACTCCCTGCTGCAGGGCATGAATCAGTTTCAGGAACAAGCGTGGCGGATGATCAGTTCGGCCAGATCCAGGCAGGCGTTCGATCTGACATCAGAACCAGAAACAGAGATGGATCGTTTCGGCCGACACGAGTTTGGACAAAGTCTCCTCCTCGCTGCTCGCCTGGTCGAGTCCGGAGTGCGCTTCGTTACCGTGCTGCTGGAAGGCTGGGATACCCACCAGGACAATTTTAATACCCTCGCCCGACAGCTCCTGCCTCAGCTGGATCAGGGTCTTGCCGCACTCCTCGATCGCCTCCACGACCGACAACTGCTCAGCACCACTTCTCTGCTCACCGTCGGCGAATTCGGCCGCACACCCAAAATCAATGGCAATGCCGGACGCGATCACTGGGCCCAGGCCGCCTGCGCGGTCTTTGCCGGAGCCGGGTTCAATCCTGGACAGGTCATCGGCAAAACCGACGCCCGCGCTGAAGGCCCGGAGGAACAGGGATTCTCTCCCGACGACCTCGCCGCCTCGTTCCTCGCCGGAATCGGACTCAATCCCCAAAAGGAATATCCATCAGGCTCGGGACGTCCAATCACTGCAATCCGAGACGGTCAACGAATCCCAGGATTGCTGACAACCGGCTGAACGGCTTCTATGGGGCCATCGGCTTTCGCTCAGTGGCCTGAGTCCGCAGCTTTTGAAACACTTCCTGGACGCTCGATGCCGGAATGACGTACGTGGGAAACCTGTCTGCTCGAGCAATCACAATGCCCAGTGTATGCCCCTGCAGGTCCAGCAGCGGTCCGCCAACTTTTGACGGATAGACGTCCGCGTCGATCTGCAGGACCTTTGGAAATCCGCCAGCGTGCGTATTGGCAAAACGCCCCGGTCCCTCTTCAGATCGCATGGTGTCGTACAGATCCAGCAACGGGTTTTCATTGGTGAAACGCGGCGTAAGCACCAGATCGATCGTCTCGATCTGCTCGTCTCGCATGTACCGCACCGCAACCCGATCACCGGGTTTAAAGTCCTGCACGCGCAGCATCAGTTGCTCAGCCGTTTGCAGGTTCTGGCCACCAATCGACAGAATCACGTCGTTCGTGCGTAAACCGTTTTTCTCAGCCGCACCACCGGGAATGATCTGTTCGATCCGCACTCCGTTCTGATCGCTTTTCGGCCGAATTCCCAGAAACGGCCGTCTGGAATTTTCCATTTCGTGTTCGACGACACTAATGACCGTCGGAATCGCTGGACGCCCCCGCGGATCCTGAACCAGAGCCATTTCGCCAAGTCGGCCTGGCTCGCTGCGAAAATCCACTGGATCCAGAGCCTGGGCATCAACTTTCAGCAGTGCAAGGTCGAAGGCAACGTCCCGCGCCACCTCTTTGGCCGCAAACCGACCTCCCTTGGGAACCACCACTTCCAGCTTGATCGCGCGGTCGATTTCCGAAGCCTTGGTCAGAATGTAGCCATCGGCCGACATCACAGTCCCCAGACACAGCAAAGGGCCTCCGTCACGAACAGCCACCACGTCATTGCGGTGTTCTTCTGCCAGCCCTGTGTAAAGCGACAACTGATCGGCCGCTCGCTTTTCGTGACGCCCAATCGGCCGTGTGTCACTCAGCTGTTCAAGGATCTCTCGCTGCCGCTGCTCATCGCGCTCCAGATCATCTTCCCCGCCCCCCTTTCGATTGTCCTCAGAAGATTCTTCGCTGGAGTTTTTGGGACCCGTCGTGAGCTGGATCGACGTCTCTTCTGCACCCCGTCGGATGCGTACCTCCACAGTCTGCTCTGCCTCCAGCAAAGCGAGAATAGTCGCCAGATCCAGACGGTCAGCGATCCTGCCCCCGGCGATCTGCAGCAGAACGTCACCTGCCTTCAAACCGGACTTTTCAGCCGGTGACGCCGTGATCACCTCGTCCACCTGCGGAGTAAAATCCTTCCACCTGAGCTGCACGCCGAAGAATCCTGATTCGACCAGCCCATTGTCAGCGGCACGAAGAGATCCCCAGCGTTCGCCGGCGAGCAGGCGGTCCCAGTCGTTGTGCCAGACGTCGATCGCCACATGACGATTTTCGATAATCAGACTGGTAATCATGCTGTGAATGCCGATCACGCGTCCTTCAAGATCAAACAACGGACCACCGGAATCACCAAGCAGAATCGCGCAGTCGGATACGACGGTGCGACTTCCCACCGACAGCACGCGGCCGAACCGCACGGGGGCTTCCCGATCCTGTCGGTAGCCACCAGGATGCCCCATGGCAAAACACCACTGACCAGGCTGAGTTTCAGAGGTTCGGCCCATGGGAGCGAATGGAAAGCCATCTCCGCCACGGGCAGGTTCGGAAATTCGCAGCAGGGCAGCGTCCGCATCGGCGTTGCGCCCCAACACCTCTGCCTGGTACTGGCTGCCATCCGGAAACAGAATCATCACGGGTCTGGCAGGAATTCCCGGTCCGCGGCGACGCCCGCCACGGCGACTGTTTTCCACCACGTGAGACGCGGTCAGCACCAGTCCCTCACGGCTGACAATCACTCCACTGCCGACCCCCATGCCGTCGGCCACACCGACCACACAGCCGCGAACTTTCTCGACCGACTGAAACAGTTGCTGCTGGCGATCCTGCAGTGGCTGAGGCACCTCGGATGCAGATGCCGGCACGTTGAACACCATGCAAAGGAGCACAATCGGCAGCAGCCGGCCGGGATTCACAACGCGTTTCATTGACGGCTCCGGGGTGGAGTGTCCTGGTCGATCCTGTGATGATGAAGATCCTGGCATCGCCTCCGTGTGTTGCCCAAGGTTCCATTATGAGCATTTTTCGGTCCGGACCGGAAAAACGCGAGCGAAAATCTGTAGCTCAGAGCAAGATTTTTTCGCATTTTCTGATCACCCGTCACCCTGCTGCCCCCGGCCTTCTGGAAACTGCCCTGCACTTCTGAGTCAGTTTCAGACCACTGTCTGCCGCGAATTTCCGCAAGCTGACGAGTTTTGAAGCATTTTGCAGGACCACCCGGACTGTTCATCCGGCCGAGCTGCCCCCTTTGGTTTCCGGACCAAAGAAAATCACCACGATTCCCAGAAGGTAAATCGCAGCCAGGATGGATCCGGCCCTCGAAAAATCATTATCAAACATTCCCATCAGATTGGCCGTCTGAAGTCCCCCCACGGCCGCCAGAATTCGACCGAAATTAAATGAGAACCCCTGTCCGGTGGCTCGCACTGACGTCGGAAACAGTTCGGGAAAATACAGCGGAAAAAATCCATAGAATGAGGCGGTGATGCCACCGGCCAGAAATGCAGCAACAAGAAACCCCGTGTCGAACTGACTGTGCCAGCGATAGAAGTACACAGCGGAGACAAACGAACCCACGCAGAGCACGGCATAGGTGAGGCGGCGGCCGAAACGGTCGGCCGCAATCGCCGCCAGAATTGTTGACAGGATCGCCCCGAGAGCCGTTGCCAGCTGGGTGAAGGCCGCCGCGTGCTTCGCCATGAACGCGTCAGGATCGGCCGGGGCAAGTGTACCAGCCCACCGCGGAGCCCACTGGATTGAACCCCACGTTCCCAGCAGTGCCACGCCGGCCAGGCCGGCCCCCAGGAGCATCCGCTGCACAATCTGAGCCCCCTGCGCCTGGGTCACCTGGCCTTCCGCCGTCGCCCGCCGCAGATACTGCCGCACCGGGTAAAGAAATCCAGCCACCGCGCCCGCAAGGCCCGCAAGAGTCACGATCACAGACAGCGCCCAGTGGAGGTACGTGTCCCCCAGCGGTGACCAGACGACGATAATGCACACCGCCGCAGCACAACCGGCCAGCACACCAAACAGGTCTGAATTATTCCAGTTCGCCGTTTTCCCTGAGGCGTGTTCCTCTTCCCAGCGCGAGGACTCCGGGACAAAAATGCGAATGAAGAAAATGAGCAATGCGGGGAAGGCACCGCTGATCATCAAAAATCTCCACGCCTTGTTCCGCGTCAACTCGTCCACGACCTGCTCCGACAACCCCAGCGATGCCAGCAGCGACTGCAGTTCTGTGACCACTTCCGTCATCCAGATACTCAGCAACGCCACCATCAGGAAACCCACATTGGCCGCCGCACCGATCAGTCCGGCAATGAACGCCCGACTTTTCCCCGGC
>JBJTOM010000443.1:0-5482 GCA_046074585.1 Planctomycetota bacterium
CAAAAAGTAGGGGGGAGCTCTTTAAGCTTCTCAAATCTCGCGGCATTGAAGAAGAGGTTGCAAACGCAGTTCTCTTTCGTCTGGCCGAGCAAGGCTTTATCAATGATCATGAGTTTGCTCGCTATTGGAGTGAATCACGGCAGAGAACTAAGAAGGTCTCAAAGCGAATAATTAGCGGAGAGCTGCGCTCCAAAGGAATCTCGCCAGAGATAATTGAGTGGATCACAAGTGATATCAGCGATGATGAAGAGTTTGCCAATGCGATGACTTTCGCCGAACGTAAGGCGAGAGCCGTTACTAGCCTTGCACCTGAGGTGGCATACCGCAGATTACATGGCGCTTTATCAAGGCGAGGATTTTCTGGCCATGTTGTCTCTCGAGTATTGGCATCTCATGTTTCGAAATCGGCTTTCATGGATTCCTTTGCTTTGCTGTCTGACTCAATTGCCAATCGCGGCTGAAGAACCGCTGGTGATTGACCTTGGCGAGGGCGTTTCGATTGAGCTGGTGCGGATTTCGAAGGGAACGTTTACTCAGGGGTCACCTGCATCGGAACAGGGCCGCGAAGTCGACGAAGCTGCTCGAGAGGTGACCCTGTCACGCGACTTTTCTCTTGGCACAACGCCGGTCACCGTGGGCCAGTTTCGGCGTTTCGTGGCGTCGACCAATCACAAAACAGAAGCCGAGTCCGGGTCTTCGGGTGGCTTTGGCGTCATGGGTGGAAAACTCGTACAACAGCCGCAATTCAATTGGAGAAACCCGGGGTATGCGCAGACCGACGAACATCCGGTAACAATCGTGACGGTTGCTGATGCGGCGGCATTCCTGAGCTGGCTCAGTAGTCAGGCAGGCAGAACCATGACGTTGCCAACGGAGGCTCAGTGGGAGTATGCCTGCCGAGCTGGCTCCGCCGGTCGGTTTCACAATGGCAATGACGACACGGCCATGGACGCGATCGGATGGTCTCAGAAGAACGCTTCACTCTCACCGATGCCCGTGAAACAGAAGCTGCCCAATGCTTTTGGACTCTATGATATGTCAGGCAATGTCTACGAATGGTGTCAGGACATTTACAATCTTTATCCGGCAGAGTCTGTCAGCGATCCACTGCAGTTGCAGGGGCAGCCCGGCGAGAAGGTTCGCAATGTTCTGCGAGGCGGCTCGTGGATGCGACTGCCGAAGCGATGTCGTTCGGCAGCTCGCTATCGCGCAACCCCAGGCACTCGCAATGCCGAGAATGGTTTCCGAGTTGCCACCATGGATCTTCAGGTTGTTGCGGCATCGCCGGCAACAGAAGCTCCGCCTCAGGCCTCAGAGAACGTCATGCCCCCGGTAATGGAGCCGGTCTCGAATGCTGTCACCGGGGACCTGGAGCGTTTTGTGGCTCCGGGGCCTTCAGTATCGCCGGAGAGTTCCTTGTTCGCAGCATTCTTCTTCTTCCTGTTGATTCTCTTCATGGCGTGGCTTGCACGCAAAATCTATCAGAGCGTTGCTGGCCATGCGTCTGACACTTCGCAGAGGATTTCACGGCCACGCACGAAGGACCCGGACCGAATCGACGAATTTGCGGCGGGATCGATGGCTGGTATCCTTGAAACCCTGGAAGACGGTTTTTGGTTTTCCACCGAAAGTTACTCGATCGGCACCATGCTGCAGTGTGAATACTGGTGTAACAAAACGCTGTTCAGTGAAACTGTTGAAGTCACGTCTCCGGTCAGGCAGTTTTTTTACACGGGATCACCGCCGACTGACATCAGAATTCTCGTCGCCGACTCCGTCTCTCGCCCCGGAAATCTGAATGCCCCGAATCCGACCGAATACTGGACTCCCGAGACGGAACCATCACCGTCCCGCAACAATCCTCAGCCTTACGTTTTTGTCGATCCATTGAGAGCCTCGCGTTCACATTCCGACCGAGATCGCGATGACTCCCAGACCGACAGCACGACGAATCGCGGCAATGGTTTTCCACCAGCGTATTG
Organism: Planctomycetota bacterium; assembly: GCA_046074585.1. Classification (GTDB taxonomy): domain Bacteria; phylum Planctomycetota; class Planctomycetia; order Planctomycetales; family Planctomycetaceae; genus SXXK01. The sequence continues at coordinate 1,983 of JBJTOM010000443.1, forward strand.
ACTGCGAGCAGTGCTATGTGGGGAGGAAACCAATTCACTGGAGAAGTATTCGTCTATGGAGCTGATGCTCCTCCGTGGCTCTATGCTCGCACCGTGCGTTCTCTGCAGGCCATTGGAATTTGTGAATCTCGGGTTCATCGGATCCGCCAGTCGCCAGCCGGTGATGCCGTTGCGAGCCCGTTGAGGGACATTGCCGATCACGTGCCGTTGTGGATTCTGCGAGCAGGTTCCTGGTTGCAACGGATTCACTGGAGCCCCCCCCCGGAAAGCAGTACGGGCCGATCATTGATTGCTGTCGGACTGCCTCAGGCATCGCCGCCCAGGTCGGAACCTGCGGAGGAGATTCTGGAGTGGGAGCGAATTCGCAGAGAGTCAGAGAGTGATCTGGAGTCGTATTGGCTCGCGAAGAATCCTCCGATCATTCCAGCAAGTGTATGGATCGGTTCCGGGGGAGCGAATCGACTTCTGAGCAGACTTCGGGATGGACTCGATTTGACGTTGGCGATTCAGGATGAAATGCAGAATCCCGCGAACCGTCTCGTCTTCTGGCCTGATCTGAATGTTGGCTGCGATCGACGACGACGGGTGTTGCAGGTGATCACCAGTCTGCAGCGCGGAGGGGCCGAGCGACTGGCGATTGATCTGCATGAATGCTGGCTCAGACAGCATGACCTTTCGCCAATGCTTGTTGCTCTCGGAGCCCCGACCCGAGATGCGTTTCCGAATCCGCAGGCTTTTCTGGAGCTCAGTCATCACGGGTCTCGGCCGGCTCGTGTTGAAGCGGCCATCCGGTTTGCTCAGGTCTATGGAGCCGATGTTATCCACAGTCACCTGCTGCATCGAGCCGAGCTGCAGAGGTTTGCAGGCAGCGGAGTGCCTCAGCTTGTGACACTTCACAACGCTCGCCAGGGCTGGACAAACGAGACTGAGCATTTGACGACCGGAGACGTTTCACTTCTGATTGCATGTTCGATGGCGGTGGAGAAGGATGTACGCGACGCGCAAATCCCTGTGCCCTGTCGAACGATCTGGAACGGAATTGATCGTTCCCTGTATCGCACTTCAAACGACGCGAGGGCCGCCGCCCGCAAGCTCATCATTTCCACACTCAGGATTCCTCAGAATTCCATATTATTGATAGCCGTGGCCAATGTGCGACCGCAAAAGCGGATGGAACGGCTGCCGCGGATTCTGCAGTTGGCTCAAAGTCTGCTGGACGCCGGCGGGCTAAGACGCCCCCTCCATTTGTTGATCGCCGGCGAACGATCATCGGGAAACGAATTATCTGCGAAGTCTGAAGAGTTGCTCACCCAGTCGATATCCGAATGTGGCATGACGTCTCGAATTCATCGACTGGGAAGCGTGACAAAGATTCGTCAGCTGCTTGCCGCGGCAGATCTGCTTGTCAGCGTGAGTGACTATGAAGGACTCAGCCTGGCTCATCTGGAAGCCCTGGCAGCAGGCGTCCCGGCTGTCGCCACGGCTGTCGGGGGAACCCCGGAGATTGCGGAGAAAGTTTCGCAACTGATGCTGTTGCCCCGGGAGGCATCGGACCATGATTTTGCAGTGATGATTGTTGCAGGGTTAAAGGAGCTCGATGGGGCAGGCGATGGAAGCCCTGATGCTGGCGATGGCACCAGATGTCATACGTCGTCTGTGTCACTCCCCCGCTGCTTCTCTTTGTCACTGATGGCGGAGCGTTATCAGCAATTTTATCAACGCGTCATGGGCACCGAGTGCGGTTCACGTCGGAACGGTTTATGGCTGGTGATAAATAATCTTTCCACCGGAGGTGCGCAATCGAGTGCTCGTCGACTGCTGGTGGAATTCAAGCGTCGAGGCCACGAAGTGCGTGTTGCTTTACTGCAGGAGTTCCCCGATCAACCGACTCCCGGGCGTCTGCAGTTGCTGGCAGCCGGGATCCCGGTGATTTGCCTTGTTCCTGCCGGGCAGGTTGATCCATTGACGGCAATTCAGCCTCTGTTGCAGGCAGTCGATGAAGATCCGCCGGAAGCAATCGTGTTTTGGAACGTCATTGCAGAGTACAGGATTCTGCTGGCGGATGTCTTGTACAGCCATCGACTTTTCGACATCAGCCCCGGTGAAATGAATTTTCAATCGCTGGAGAAATACTTCGCCAGACCGCGTTCCGGACTCCCGTATCGGAATGGGGCTGACTACGGTCGTCGGCTGGCGGGAGCCGTGGTCAAGTTTCAACGCGAGTTTCCAGTCGCACGTGCAGCACTGCAGACGGATGTTCGCGTGATTCCGAACGGAGTTGTGATTCCCGACAGAAGTGTTCAGCATCAGGAACGGGCGACGATCATCCTCGGTACGGCCGCGCGAATCAGTCCACAGAAGAAGCTTGAAGATGTGATTGCGGCCCTGCGTCTCGCTCACCCGAAGATGCCACCCTATCAAATGCGGATCGCCGGCGCGGCGGAATGGGGATGCGAAGAGTACGCTGAAAAGCTGAAAGGATTGGCCGCGGGACTTTCCGTCGTCTGGCTGGGTGATGTGCAGGACATGCTGGGATTTTTGCTTTCCCTCGACGCCTTCGTGATGATATCTCATCCAGCAGGTTGCCCGAATGCATCAATGGAAGCGATGGCCGTCGGCCTGCCGGTCATTGCGACCGACGTGGGCGGAGCCAGTGAGCAGGTCATTGATCAGCTCAACGGATACCTCGTCGAAGATGGCGATGCGGAATCTCTTGCGTCAGCAATCCGCGTGCTCGCCGCACGAGCCGACCTGCGTCAATCCATGGGCCATCAATCACGCCGGCGGACTGAAGCGTACTTCACGATCGACCGGATGGCGGATCGCTATTGTGAGGCATTCGGTCTTCAGCCGGGAGCTGCGCTCGCAGGACCCGCTGTTCCACCGGATTGACCGCGCGCAGCCGGGAGGGCGAAGCTCCTGCTGAGCCGCATCCCTGCAGCGAGCACTGCAGCGATCCGCGCAGCTCCGCAAAATCACTGGCAAAAAGCTCAAAGCGCGGGCCTGCTTGCGACGGCTCGGCGAGAGCCTCGCCCTCCCGAGTCGAGGCTCCTCGGTTCAGAGGATTCCCGAGAACTTCAAGGCCATTGGGCTTCCGCCCGTCCGCTCAGTATTGTGGATTTCGCCATCGCCGCACGGTATGGTATGCACGGCAGTCAGTCCTGATCTCACACACCACCATCTCCACGGCAGGAAAAATCATGCGTCGTTTTGTCGCAGCAGTTCTCTGGCTGGCCTGTCACGCTCTTCAGGCAGAAGACTTCAGTCGCTGGACACCGCTCCTGCCCGGATCGTTAAAGGTGGATTCAGCCGGTGACCACGTGGGGCTTCAGGCCAGCGAATGGTCGTATCTGGCAGCTCCCCGTTCATCCAGCGACTGCGAATTCTCTGTGACGTTTCAGGTGGAATCCGCAGCCACGCAGTTTGAGTTTTTCGGGTCGGGCTGGTCAGCATGGCCGGATCCTAAGTTCGGTGACCGAGGATTCGAAGCGGGACTGCTG
>JBJTOM010000444.1:0-2243 GCA_046074585.1 Planctomycetota bacterium
ACAAATCCAACCAGCCGTACCTTGCCGACTTCGGACTGGCACTCCGCGACCGGCCCCGCGGTGCCGATGGCGATCTCTGCGGAACACCGAACTATATGAGCCCCGAGCAGGCGCGCGGGGACGGACACCTGGTCGGTGAACGCAGCGACATCTTCAGCCCTGGCATCGTGTTCTACGAACTGCTCACCGGCAGTCGGCCGTTTTCCGGTCGAAACCATGCACAGGTTTTCGCGCAATTCCTCGCTGCAAACGTGCGTCCCCCGCGGGAGGTCGACGATCGAATCCCCGAAGAACTTGAACGCATCTGCCTGAAAATGCTCGCCAAACGCCCGAGGGAACGTTACCAGTATGCCAGGGTGCTTCGAAAGGATCTCCGTGCCTTTGATGCCGATTACGCCGATTACTTCCTGCACCTTCTTCCCGGTCCCCGCGATCGCCGGAACCTGCCCGAGCCCGTGTCGTGGTGGAAAACGCGTCTGGAAGAACGCCGCAATTCGCGAACCTTTCGTGTCGGCGGGATGCCTGGCCCCAGCGGCTGCGGGAAGTCTTCGCTGATCCGAGCCGGCATTCTGCCACGGCTGGATCCCAGCGTCGCACACGTCTGCATCTCGGCCAGCCCCGAACAGACCGAAACAGAACTGCTGGCCAGCATCCGCCAGCTGCCGGATTTCAAACGGCCCGAATTGCCACTCTTGGAAACGCTGAAAAAAATCATTGCAGGCGACGGTCTGCCAGCAAACCGCAAGCTGGTGCTGGTGCTGGATCAGTTTGAACAGTGGCTGCAGAAACATCCCGGTCAGACGGACAGCCAACTCTCTGACGCACTCGGACAGTGCGATGGCGGTCGCGTCCAGGCCGTGGTTCTGGTCCGCGACGATTTTTACACGCCGCTGACGCATTTTCTGGAAATGCTCTCCGTGACGTTCGTCAAGTATCGCAATATTCTCGATGTGGATCTGTTCGATCCGTTCCACGCGCGCAAAGTCCTGCGACTGTTCGGCGTGTCCTATGGCCGCCTGCCACGACGCGAAAGCGATCTCACCGCTGCGCAGAACGAGTTCCTCGATCGGGCAGTCAGCGAACTGACCGAAGAAGGTAAAGTCATCTGCGTCCGCCTGGCACTGTTCGCCTGGATGTTCAAAGGCCGCGACTGGTCTCCCGAAATCCTCGCAGGCATCGGTGGTGCCGCCGGAGTGGGCCGTGCGTTTCTGGAAGAAACCTTCACCAGCAAACGCGCCCGACCGGAATACAGCCGACATCAGCAGGCCACCACTGAAATCCTGAAACTGCTCATCCAGACCGACACCACACAACCCGTCGAAAAAACAGGACTGAAAGGCACCCCCCGCTCGACCGCTGAACTGCAGCAGGTCGCCGGCTAAATCAAAGCCATTGAAGGTCTCGCCGGGCAGATTCAGACGGCCGATCCGTCAGGTCTGACAAAGCTGCTCGACCAGGCCGACCAACAGGGCCCGGCACTCGATGAACGCCTGCGACCCCTCATTCAGGCGGCTGATGAACCCGACGCTGACGCCCCCACCAGACTGGCGGCCGTTCCAGCCCGGCTGGTGGTGGTGATCCGCGATGAATCCCAATTGCCGCCGTTGCAGGAGGCCATGCTCAGCGGTGAACTGACCTACGTGGAGCCGATCCGCACCCGGCTGCGGCGGTACTCTGCGAAGCTGCGTCCGCAGTGGCTGGAACTGCTGCAGAATCCCGCCGAACCGACCGCTCGTCGCTTCCGTGCGGCCCTGGGCGTGGTGGGCCTGGATGGTGATCAACCCGTCACGGAATGGACGGACGCGGACATCGAATTTATTGCCACGGAACTGAGCACCAGCTTTGCGGAATACCAGCCTCAGCTGCGTGAACTGCTGCGGCCGATCAGCGGGAAACTGGTGCCGGTGCTGGATCAATTGTTCGATGCGGAGACGTCAACCGTCGATCAGCAGATCAGCGCCGCGCTGGCGCTCGCCGATTTCGCCCGCGACGACAAGGAACTGCTGGCCCGGCTGCTGACACGAGCGACCGCGAGGCAAACGGAAATCCTGTACCCGCTGGTTGCCGAAATGAAATCCGGCCCGGTGCGGGATGGACTGCTGGCATTGACGAAGGAACAGCCGGATGAAAACCCTGGTCAGCTGGCCCGAGTGAACCTGGGCCGTCGGCGTGCGAATGCGGCGATCACGCTGTTGCGTCAGGGGGAACGGGACGCGTATTTTGATGCGCTGCGAATCACGGAC
>JBJTOM010000445.1:0-49584 GCA_046074585.1 Planctomycetota bacterium
TGGCGTGCGGTCGATGTCAATCGGCCGGTAACGCTTTGGTGCGTTCCTGATGCGGTTCTGCAGGGACTGTCCCCGGTGGCCAGGAACCCGGCCAGGGTGCATGGCACCGAAACGCGTTTCTCACTTCTCACTTCGAAACGCAGCCTGTGCCGGGGTCGCCCGCTTCCTCACGGGGGCGGCTCGGGGGTTGCGTTTTGCCTGGGTTTTGTGATGGGACACGTAGGACGCAGGGGACGCATGAGACGGATGGCCCGCGTGACGAAACAGGGGTGAGTTTCAGGGTCCGTTTCGTTGCGTTCCCAGTTGGCTGAGGGGCCCACGCTGGCCGTGGCAGTGTTGTTGCCCGCGGACTGCCGTCCGACGGCTCAGCATCGCGTTACCGTGGGATTGACATCCCCCGCACGCCTTTTCACGTGGGGTGGAGTCTGAAAGACAACTTCCGGTGTTCTTAACACTGTTTCGTCATCCCAGCTTCGCCCTCCCAACGGCGACCTTTGCCGGAAAGTCAAGGCCGTTGGGCTTTGCGGCTGGGGAGCTGCAGTGGCAGACGAGTTGCGTGCCGAGGAACTGTCTGGGGGTTCTGGGGGATTTGTGCGGTTTTCGGTGAAGTTGGGGATTTGAGCGGGCGATTGGCGTTGTCGCCGCCTCCTGTACAGACGCTCGTTCCGTTACCCTGATTTCCACCGGTCTTTCTGCCGATTTTCTGTCCCAATTGTCTGGCCCTGGAAAAAGAAGTTTTGCGGGGCGCATTTTTGTTGACATCCGAGACCAGCCATGTCTGCTTCTTCTTCACCCGCGGCATCTGCTGAGGCCATCGCCCTTGAGCTGATGGAGCAATCCTGTGGGTGTCGAAGTGGTCGTGAACTTCCGCCTTTGCCGGGAGTTGAGGCGGTGATGCAGGTTGCTTTTGCGATTCGCGACCTGTTATTTCCCGGGATTTATTCACCCGCTGTGATGGTGGGTGAGCGGGCAGCGTACAGCAGCGCACAGCTGCAATGGATTCGGAGCACACTGCACGCCGAGATTGCCAAAGCAGTGCTCCACTGTCGCACGGCTGACCTGCGGGTGCAGGGCGAGTCGGTGGTGCGACCTGTGAGCGCCCCTGAGCAGCTGACTGACTGTTTTCTGCGGCGTCTTCCGGCCGTTCAGCGGCTGTTGCAGTCTGACGTGGAGTCTGCATTTCAGAACGATCCGGCGGCGAAAACCCGGGATGAGATTCTGTTGTGTTATCCTGGAATCGAAGCGGTTTGCATCTACCGGATGGCACACGAACTGCTGGGCCTTGGAGTGCCATACCTGCCGCGGTTGATGACGGAGTGGGCGCATCGTCGTACGGGGATTGACATTCATCCGGGGGCGACGATTGGTGGTTCGTTTTTCATCGACCACGGGACGGGCGTTGTGATTGGCGAGACGTGCGAGATTGGATGCGGGGTGACACTGTATCAGGGGGTGACTCTGGGGGCATGGTCCTTTCCCCGCGATGAAGACGGCAATCTGATTCGCGGTGCCAAACGTCACCCGACGCTTGAGGATGGAGTGACGGTGTTCAGCAACGCGACGATTCTTGGGGGCACGACGGTGGTTGGTGCCGGTTCCCGGATTGGTTCGAGCGTTTCGTTGAATCGATCTGTGCCGCCGAACACGATCGTGACGATTGAACGGCCGTCGCTGCGATTTCGCGACGTGGCTTAAGTTCAGCGGACAACCTTACCGGCTCCTGAGCCGCGCATGAGGTCTTCGATTTCGCTGCGGCTGACGTAGTTCCAGTCTCCGCTGATGGAATGAGCGAGGCAGCCGGCGGCGGTGGCGAAGTCGATGGTGTACTGGAGGTCGACGTGGGGCTGGCTGAGTCCGAAGAGGATGCCTGCAGCAAAGGCATCACCGCTGCCGACGCGATCCACGATCTGCCGAATTTCCCAGGGCTGTACGTGGCCGTCCCGCAGAGGAGCCTGGACGGTCTGGTCGGCGACGGCATCAAACAGCAGACCACTCCAGTTGTTATGGGACGCCGAGAGTTGTTCGCGAAACGTGCCCGCGAAATAGCGAATTCCGGGGAACAGGCTGCGGACTTCCCTTGCGGCCTGAACGAGTTGGCGGGGGCGGGAATCGGCTGTGGCGAGTGACGTTTCGGCGAGTCCCAGCAGTCCGCAGTCATCAGCGGAGAAGAACCACAGGGACACATGCGGGAGGAGTTTCAGGAGTGTGCGGCGCGCCAGTTGCGGCGGCTGGTCGTTCCCGTCCCAGCGCCACAGTTTTGAGCGGAAGTTGACGTCAAAGGAGACTTGAACGCCGAGCTGCCGGGCGGTCTGAGCGGCCTGAAGGGTGAGTTCTGCAGCGGATTCAGACAGAGCTGATGTAATGCCTGTCAGATGCAGCCATCCGGCGTCCTGCAGGATGTCTTTCCAGCAAAAGTCACCTGGTGCACTTTGGCTGATTGAGGAGTGATCGCGGTCATAGTAGACCTGCGTCGGTCGCTGGTTGGCTCCTGTTTCCACAAAGAAGATTCCCAGTCTTCCGTGGGGTGTGAGGCGGACATGGCGGGTCTTTACGCCGGTGCCGCGGAGGCTGCCCAGACAGGCTTCCGTGAGCGGACTTTGGGGGAGAGCTGTGACAAAGTCGACATCGCAGCCCAGCAGTGCGAGTGAAACAGCGGTGTTGGCTTCGGCTCCGGCGAAGGTGACGTCCAGCCTTCCCGGAAGGGATTGCCGCAACCGCTCTACCCCCGGAGGTGCCATGCGAGCCATGATTTCGCCGAACGTAACAATCGCCGCCATGAATGAAAACCTTTGTCGGAGGGAACAGAGTCTGGTGGTTTGGGGGGCGGAGTTTATGGAGTGTGGGATGTGGCGGAAAGTGTTTGAGGCGATTCGAGGGGGGCCGTTTTGTGTGGTCGGTGATGTCTCAGGTTCAGTTGTTTTTGAGTGGATTTTGACCCTTTACCCCCGACCCTCTCGCCTGGAGGGGAGAGGGGGGATTTGGGATTGCCAGAAGTTGAGTTCTTCGCGAACGCCGTTGGCTTCATCATTGATGAACGCGGCTTTATCGGGATATTGGTGGAGTTGTCCGTGTTGCATGCGGCAGAATGCGGAACCGGCGGCGAGGGCTTCGCGGATGTCGTGTGTGACGAGGATTGAGGTGAGTTGAAAATCGGCTGCGAGTTTGAGGAAGAGCAGCTGCATGGAGGTTCGGGAAGTGGCATCGAGAGCGCTGAAGGGTTCATCGAGCAGCAGTGTTCCGGGCCGTGCGAGCACAGCTCGGGCGAAGGCCGTGCGTTGTTTCTGTCCGCCGGACAGCTGGTGTGGGGACTTGTCGATGTGAGCCGACATTCCAACGGCATCGAGCACGGGCAGAGTGGCGTCTCGGGCGGCGTCTGCGGAGTGTCCCTGCATGCGGACAGCGAAGGCTGCGTTGTCCAGTACGGTGAGGTGTTCGAAGAGGAGCGGTTCCTGATCGAGGTACAGCACGCGTCGCTGTTCGGGGGGGAGTGTGGAGAGTTCGCGGCCATTGAGCCGGACGCTGCCCTGCTGGGCTGGAATGAGTCCGGCGATGGATTTCAGGAGTGTTGTTTTGCCGCAGCCGGATTCGCCGACGAGGACCAGTGTAGCTGCGTGTGGCACGTGACAGCTGGCAGCATCAACAATAGTGGTGGCCCCGCGAAGGACCGAGACATTCTGAATCCGCAGACCGTCGCTGTCGTGGGGATGAGCGATTGCCGGGGGTGGGGTGCTGCGCACGGTTGAATCGGGGCGAACGGGTGACATGTGCGAGACTGTTGGCGGACAGGGAGTTCGTGGAGCTGGGGATGGGAGCAGAGCCGGGGCGGGATTTCCGACCCTGGAACTGCCGACTGTGAATATGGTTCAGCAGCGAATTTGCGTCAAGTGACGAACATGAGCGAACCCGGGTTCGCCGAAACTGGTCTGGGAAGTTGCAGTGGCGGACGTCAGACTTGTGTCGGCGTCGAATACTCCCGGTATCTTTGCCGGCATGTTTGCTGTTGAGTCTTTTTTTCGGTGTCTGACCATGCCAATTTCCATCCCCGATGCAGAGCTCACGTTCAGCTACGCGCGCAGCGGCGGGCCTGGCGGTCAGAACGTGAACAAGGTTTGTTCCAAAGCGATTCTCAGCTGGGACGTTGGTTCGTCTGCGGCGTTGCCGGCGGGGGTGCGCGAGCGATTTCTGAGGCGGTACGCGCGGAGGATCTCGAAGGAGGGTGTGTTGCAGATCACCAGCCAGCGTTTTCGGGACCAGGTGCGGAACGCGGCGGCGTGCCGTGAGCGTCTGGCAGAGCTGGTGGCGGAGGTTGAGGCACCGCCGGTGCAGCGGAAGGCAACGCGGCCAACCAGCGGAGCGCGGCAGCGTCGTCTGTCGGACAAGAAGCAGCGTTCGGCCCGCAAGGCATTTCGCCGCAAACCGGGCGGCGAGGGGTGAGCTGAGCTTGTGATGCAGCGGATCTTCCGTCAGGATATTGGTCGCATTCCCACACACGTCCTCCTTCGGGATCGAGGTCCATGACCGCGCAGGTGCTCTCCCTTTATCGTTCGATGCAGCTGATCCGCCAGACAGAGGAAGAGCTGGCGCGGTGTCATCAGCAGGGACTGATTCACGGAGCCTGCCACACCTATGTCGGTCAGGAGGCGATTGCAGCGGGTGTCTGTCATTCGCTTACGCCGCGTGACAGTGTGTTCAGCACGCATCGGGGACACGGGCATGCGCTGGCCAAGGGACTGGCTCCTGCAGAGCTTATCGCGGAGTTATTCGGGCGTGAGACGGGGTGTTCGCGGGGCAGGGGCGGGTCGATGCACCTGTTCAGTCCTGAGATTGGGATGATGGGCACCAGTGGCATCGTCGGGCCGTGCATTCTGCAGGCCTGCGGGGGCGGCTACAGCTCAAAAATTCTGAAAAATCAGACGGTTGCTGTGGCATTTTTCGGTGACGGGGCGGTGAACAACGGTGCTTTCCATGAAGGGCTCAATATGGCTTCCATCTGGAAGCTGCCGGTGCTCTTTATCTGCGAAAACAATCAGTACGCGACGGAAGTGCCCTTCAGCTATTCCAGTGGCAGTCCGGGGGTGGGCAGTCGTGGAGCGGCCTATGGGATGCCTGGCATCGAGGTTGACGGCAATGATGTGCTGGGGATTTGCGAGCTGGCTGCGAGTGCTGTTGCCCGGGCGCGGGCGGGTGAGGGCCCGACACTGATTGAGTGCCGCACATACCGCACGCGGGCTCATTCGGAGGGCATGGGCGACTTCACCTATCGCACTCGTGAAGAAGTCGAACTCTGGAAAACGCGATGTCCGATTCTGCGACTGCGGACCAGTCATCCTCAGCTGGCAGCGGAATTTGACGCGATTGACGCGGCCATCCGTGCGGACGTGCAGCGGGCTCGGGAAGCGGCGGCTGCCGCGGTTCCCCCGGCCGCCGAACACGCCGCCCGCTACGTGTACTCAAATCGTCGCCCGGCCACCGCAGCCATTGCAGAGCCCGCACCTGGTGAACGGCAGCTGACCTATGGCCAGGCCACGCTGGAAGCACTCAGCCAGGCGATGTCTGAGGATCCGACGATCTTCGTCATGGGAGAGGGCATTGGAAAACGTGGCGGCAACTTTGTGACCACGAAGGGCCTGTATGATCTGTACGGTCCTGAGCGGCTTTGTGATACGCCCATCTGCGAACGTGGTTTTGTCGGTCTGTCCTCCGGTGCGGCCATGACGGGAACTCGACCGGTAATCGACTTTATGTTTGCGGATTTCGTGCTGGATTCCGTCGGTGAGATCATCAATCAGATTGCCAAGATGCAGTATATGTCGAGTGGGCGACTGACGATGCCGGTGCTTCTGCGTGGCTGCATCGGGATTGGTCATTCTGCCGCCACCCACCACTCCGGCAGCTATTACTCGCTTTACGGTCAGGTCCCGGGACTGCGAGTGGCTGTGCCGTCCAGCGCCTACGACGCCAAGGGGCTCATGCTGCGGGCCCTTCGCTGCGACGATCCGGTGATGTTTCTTGAGCATCGTGAACTGCTGAATACGCGCACTGCCGTGCCTGCCGAGGCGTATGAAATTCCGTTTGGTAAAGGGCGGCGTGTTCAGTCGGGTACGGACGTCACCGTTGTGGCGCTTGCCCGCATGGTGCATCTGGTGCACCAGTTGCTCCCTGAACTGGCACAAACCGGAACCTCTGTGGAACTCATTGATCCGCGGACCGTATCGCCGCTCGATACAGATTTGATTCTTGAGTCGGTGAAAAAGACGGGACGTCTGCTGATCGTGGAAGAGACGCCTGCAGCCTTTGGTCTGGGTGCTGAAGTGGCAGCTCGGATTGCGGACGTCGGCTTTGACTTTCTGGACGCCCCGATTCGTCGCCTCAGCGGCGTCTTCGCCCCCACTCCCTACAGTCCCTCGCTTGAAGCCGCAGTAATTCCTTCGTCCGGCGACATCGCCACTGCGATCCGGCAGCTGGCGGCGGAATGATGGCTGTCACGACTTCCCTTCTTTCTGTCTCAAACCTTTACCCCCGCGATGCCCCTCGATGCCAACTCCCATCACAATTCCTCGGCTTGGCTGGTCCATGGAAGAAGGCACCTTTGCGGGCTGGCAAAAGTCATCCGGGCAGTGGATTTGCCGGGGAGATGTGCTGTTTGAGCTGGAGGGTGAGAAGGCGGTTCAGGAGATCGAGGCGATCGATGACGGGACATTGTTCATTCCGGCGGACGGGGTGCAAACCGGAGCGGTGCTGAAGGTCGGGGCGGTGATCGGCTATCTGCTTGCGAAGGGCGAGTCAGAGCCTTCCGGGGCGGTTGGTCCCGATGCCGATCCGGCAGACGTTGTGGTGGAAGTGAATGTCGGTCACCCTGCAGCGCCGGCGGCGGCACCGTCGGTTCGTCGACTGGCTCGGGAACTGCATGTGCCGCTGGTTTCGCTGCAGGGATCGGGGCGTGGTGGGCGGATTGTGGAAGACGACGTGCGGCAGGCGGCGGCGATGGTTTCCGGTGACGAGCGTGGGCCGGTGGCAACACCGCGAGCACGCAGGGCTGCAGCGGCTCACGGCATCAACTGGAGACTGCTCACGGGCAGCGGCCGGAACGGGCGGATTCGTGAACGCGACGTGCTGGCGACAATTTCCAATTCCGGCACGCCCCTGCAGCCAATGACTCAAACACCTCCCGCGACCGCTCGCTGGCAACCTCTCGAAGGACGTCGCGCGGTCATTGCTCGCCGGATGCAGGAAAGTCGAAATCGCACTGTGCCGGTAACTCTCACTGCCCGAGCGAAGGCTGGAGCCCTTGTCAGTCTTCGCGACCAGTTTCGAGCTGCGAAGATGGAGCCTGTGCCTGCCTACCACGACATTCTCGCGAAGCTCGTGGCCGAGTGCCTGACACAGCACCTGCTGCTGGGGGCTCGGCATGAGCGTGGCGGAATCCTGCTGCCTGACCCTGAGCAGCTGCATCTGGGACTCGCCGTGGATGCTCCGGATGGCCTGATTGTGCCTGTGCTGCGCGATGTTCGGAAAAGGAGTCTCCGGGAGCTGGCTGTTCATTCGGCGGACTGTGTCGCGCGCGCCCGCAGCGGACGACTCACGGCTGCAGAGGTTGAGGGGTCAGTGTTTACGCTGTCGAGTCTGGGAAGTCTGGGAGTCGATGGATTTAATCCCGTGATCAACTATCCGGAAACGGCAATTCTGGGTGTTGGTGCTATTCGTTCGGTGCCTGTTGTTGTGGAGGGTGAGCGGATTGCTGCGGGTCACGAGCTGGTGCTGAGTCTGACGTTCGATCATCAGACCATTGATGGTGCTCCTGCGGCCAGATTTCTGAAGGATCTTGTGATTGCTGTTGAAAACCCGGCCGCGAAGCTGCTTTGAATTTGAAGAGGACGGACACATGGTTTCATTTGATCACAGCCGAAATCCGGCACGTATCCGCAGGCTGCTGGCTGATTGTGGCTGGCCATTCCAGCGCGTGATCACTGCGCTGCTGCTGATTTCACTGGGCGCGGCATTTGGTGGCGTGTTGACTGGCGTTCAGGCCGGACGTGCTCACCGCACGGTCGATGAGCAGGCTGCAGAACGCTCAATTCGGGCTGTGCTGATGATGCAGGCAGACGCGTGGAATCGAGGCGATATTCCTGAGTTCATGCAGGGCTACGTGCAGGATAAGAATCTGCGGTTCGCCAGCGGTGACACGGTGCAGCGAGGCTGGCAGCAGACGCTGGAACGCTATCAGAAGCACTATGACACCCGCGAAAAAATGGGAACGCTGTCCTTTGAGGATCTGGAAATCCGGGTTCTGAGTTCCGAGTGGGCGGAGGTCTTCGGACGCTATGTGCTGAAGCGAGATTCCTCCGTGGGGAACGACACCGGACTGTTTACTCTGCTGATGTCCCGCAAAGACGATCGCTGGAACATTCTGCACGATCACACCTCGGCGGCCGAGAAAGAATAGCCCAGAGGCACTGGCAGTCGACCGTGCAGATTTCGATTACCGCCGTCCATTCTGCGCAGCAGAATGTGTTCCCCGTGTTGGTGGCGGAGCGCAGCAGATTCCGACGAATTCTGTCAGCCGTTCACCGCACAAATGGCGGATTGACATTCCCCGCCGGCGTTGTGATCTGTGCCGGGGATCAGCGTGGTGTCTGCAACACAACACCTCTGACCCTGATCCCAGTTCGTCAGCTCTGTCGTGGTCGCCGGCCTGCAGAGAGAGATCAGGCAGCGGACCGCGATGCCAGTTCACTGTAAATCAGGCCACCGCGGACGACTGCGGTTTCGGGATCGGCCACCGTCAGGAGGCGAAAGGTGCGTCCGTCTCCGGCCAGTTCCGCATGCAGTGACTGGCAGAATTCCGGCATCAGGCTCAGACCTCCTGCCACCAGCACTGGAATTTCGTTCCAGTCAACGGCTGCAGTCCGAAGAGACTCAATGATGGCGGCAGCAAGTCGGCGGGTGATGAGGGAAAAGAGTCGTGTGAGTGCCGGGTAGCGTTCGGCGACGAGGCCTGCTTCACCGCGGCGCATGCCGAGTCGCCAGCGTTCCATGGCACTGGCATTGGCATGTCGCTCGCCCGATTCGTCCCAGATCCATTCACCGAATTCGCGGGCAAGTTCGGAATCAATCCAGCGACCACCGAGCGGAATTCCGCTCTCCGCCATGACGCGTCCCTGCCGTGCCACACAGCAGGCCGTCGACTCAGCTCCTGCGGCAATACAGACACCGGAAAAAGCGGTGGAAACACCGGCTGCGAGCAGTACTGCTTCGGCGGATCTGAGAAAGACCGGCTGGTAACCGCGCAGCTGTATCAGATGTCCAAGAAAGTCTGCATTGCTTTCCTGAAGATTTTCGGGAAGTCCGGCGCCGGGCACAGAGACGATGCAGGTGGCACCACGGACGCTGGGTTCGGGCAACACGGACTCCGTGAGCACGGCGAGGATTTGTCGGGCCAGACTGTCTCGCGTGGGGATCCGTCCGTTGGTGAACAGCGGTACCGCGGGGCCTCTTGAAAGCCATTCGGCATTCACCACGCCAGGACCGAAGACCGCCAGCCCGCTCCCGCAGATTGCATGTGGCAGACCTTCTTCGCGGAGCATTCGACGAGCAGCGTGGGCATCCGGAATGAGGATGTATTCAGAACGCACGCTGGTCAGTCTCAGGCGACTGCCGACGCCCGCTCTGACCAGACTGCGAATTTCGTGACTGCCGAAATCAATACTGAAGCTCATCGTTCCGCTCCGGACGACCCCGTGGTCCGATCGGCGCCGCCGGAAGCTCCGGATGCACTGGTCGAGACGCTGCGGATGAGCTGTGAGAGGCGTTCTTCGAGGGGTCTGCCGCGACGGGCTCCCGGATCGGGCTGCCCCGCATGTCTTCCCCGAAGCACAGTGTGGGGGCTGTCAATGCGGCGAATTGTCTGACCGGAACCGCTGCTGGGACGCCCGGACAATTCAATGGACGTGGGAAGCTGCGGCCTGGTGCGTTCGATGGGGATCCGATTGGCGATCAGCAGATCAAGTTCGTCGGCAGAAGCGGAGCGGCTGTCGGGAGCCTCTGCAGATCTGATGGCCTGGGGAACGCTGTAAATTCTCCAGGGGACTGCGCTGTCAGCCGCCGTGGCCGTCATCGTCGCCGCGGCGGTGCTGTTGATGGAGGTTGCCGGAGCGGTTTCGGGTGCCGTCTGATTTGCTGAAGATGTCGTGCCTGCCAATGCTTTGCTCGCAGCAACGCTGCCGACGGAGAGCGAACGGGCAAGCACCCAGACACCGGCAACAAAGAGCCCCACGATGACAGCCCAGTGGACGATGGAGGAATTGACAGGAGCATGTTTCGGCAGGGAGTCGGAAGCCGGAGCATCGGCCGGAGTCGCGGATGGAACCGTTTCTCGATTGGTGGAGACAGCGGCCGTCACCGGGACTTTCGCTGTTTTTCCGGAAACGTTTCGACCTGTCGTGCCGGCACCGCGATCCTGGGGCGTCCGGACGGCTTTCGGCTGAGTGCTGCTGAGGGGCGGTGGCGAAGGAACGCGCAGGCTGTCACCAAGAATCAGCACATCACTGGCTGCAGGGGTCCGCGGAGGAAGCGAGGGCGGATCTCCGACGATGACCACACGGGAGGTGGCGGGAACTGTCGCTGCCGGAACAGGGACTGTAATTCGGGGAATCTCTGACGGGTGTTCTGTTGGTTGTTTCGTCTGTGCTGACAACGGTGGCGGGAGTACAGGAAGGCGAACATCCAGTTTCGCGTCTGTGGACGACCGAGTCGGGCCTGGTTGCTGTCCGGTTCCCCTGCCGGCACTTCCGCGCCATTCTGACATCATCGGACGAATAGCTGGTGTTCCGTCCGCTGTGAGGGCATCAGCACCACTGGCGGTGATAACATCTCCGTGCTGCACGGATGCTGAGAGGGGTGCTGATTCCAGCGACCTTTGGCCGCGAATCCGACAGGGAACTGCAATTCGTGTCTGAGCGGTGACTGGCATCCCCAGTCCCTGCAGCACATCCCCGATCACGACCCCGGCATCTTCCAGCGAGATGACTGTTGTTCCGGCGGGGGTACGAAGAACGGCGTTTGGCAGTACGGGACGAGAGGGCTGCGCGAGCGATTCAACGACGTAGAGGTCACCGCTGAGCGCCTGTTCGCCGGAGTCGGCAGTGGAGAGTCGCAGGAGTCGGGTGGACTGGGCGCGATCGTGACCATTTCGGAGGACTGTGACATTCACGGCATCGCTCACGGGCGACGCAGAGGCGACTGCACTCCGCACCGTGATTGGTTCAGCAAAACGGAAGTTACCGGGGCGATCAACGTCACCGATGACGGTGAACGAGCCCGCACCGGCGGAATCTGCCGAACGCTGCTGAGCCCCGACCTCTGCTGCAGAAAGGAGCAAAACGCAGAGAGTCACAGCTCGCTGCAAGTTCATGGACACTTCCCCTTCACTGAAACGCGGTGCACATCCGGTTGCTCATCACTTCGGCAATTTCTGCACAGGCAGCAGTTCGGGATAATCGCTGCCATCGGTTTATCGGCAGCAATCTGTGCAATCATAACCGGAACCCCGGCGGACGTTCTGAATCCGATCAGTGCGATTTCACAATCGCGTGCAGAGTTGTCATGTTCTGCCCGTTGCAGCAGAATCTGAACAGATGCCGATTCAGGAACAAACGACTCGATTCAATTACCGTGGAGCCATCAATGGGACTTGCCGCTGACCTCAGGCAGCGTTGGTCGTCGTCATCAGAGGGGCCGGATCTTCTTTTGTGGTACCCTGGTGTCATGACATCCGCAGTGGATCCTGACGAACTTCTGGAGGCGCTTCGACTGGACCAGGAGTACCGCTGGCGGAGTCATTCGCCGTGGCTGGCAGAGGATTACCAGAGGTGTCTTCAACCGCTTCCGTCGACGATTCCGTGGCGGCTGGAGCTGGCAGCCGGGGAGTGGCTGTGCAGAAGCAGTGCTGGAGCCCTTGTACAGGCCGACCTGCAATCGCGTTTTCCGGATCTGCAGGGGCTCTGGGGGCACCTTTTTGAGAGGCTGGATCCTGTGGATTCGGAGTCTTTGGTTAACGGGGTGGTTCAGCGATTCAGGGAGCTCCAGGCTGGTGGCGAGCAGATGCCGCGGATTGAATTCAGTCTGGCGGGCCTGCCGGTGGCTTTGCGTGCGGGGGCTTTTGAGCGATTGCTTGAAGTGGAATTATCGGTGGTTCGCAGCCGGGGTGTGGCCATCGATGCGGAAGCATGGCTGCACAGATTTCCCCGATATACGTCTCAGATAGAACAGTTTCTGAGTGGGCTGGGTGAGGCGGGTGAGAAAGACCAGACGCTGGCGACGGAGGCGGACACGAATTTTTCGCGGACGCAGCCTGTGCGATTGCCTGCTGAGGAACATCAGACCGCTGTGGTGCTGTTGACCGGAACTGAGCCGGAGGAGGATATCATTCCGGCGATGATTGCCGGATATCGAATTGAGCGTCAGCTTGGACGGGGTGGCTGTGGCCGGGTGCTGCTGGGAACAGATCCGGAGACCGGGGCCCGGGTGGCGCTTAAGCAGATTCGTCGCCGGGAGGTGAATGACCGGTCAGTACAACTGCTGCTGCGTGAAGCAGGCACCGCGACCAATCTGACTCAAACGCTGCAGCTGCCGGGAATCGTGCGGATGCACAGGGTTGTGGAGCACGACGGGATGCCGGTGCTGGTGATGGACTATGTTGATGGTGAGGATCTGTCAAAGCGTCTCCGCGTCAGTGACAGACACGCGCGTCTGCGATGGCAGCCCCAGGCACCGGATGTCGCCGTGTCCATTATTCGGGAGCTTGCGGAGATTCTTCAGCGGACGCATGAACAGGGTTATTATCATCGTGACCTGAAGCCTGCGAATGTGCTGGTGGATCGATCCGGAAAACTTTGGCTGACGGATTTTGGAATTGCGCTGCATGAGTCTGAGTGGAACCGTGATCCGACTGCGGGTGGTGGAACACTGGCCTACATGGCTCCGGAGCAGTTGCAGGGGGAAAGCAACCGGGTGGACGGGCGAGTTGATATCTGGAGTCTGGGGGTCATTTTGTATCAGCTGCTTTCCGGAAGATTGCCATGGTATGGAGGGCAGGCCGAATTGATTGATCAGATCAATCGCCGGGGGCATACGCCGCTGCGTCAGCGGGATCGTTCTATTCCTGAGCGGCTCAGTTTGATTTGTGATAAGTGTCTGCGTGTGAATCGTGAAGCACGATATTTGAGTGTTGCATCGCTTCTGGACGACCTTACTCACTGGCAGTTACCGGGCATCGACGGGGGTTCTGGTGACTTGTGGATGCTCAGCGGCAGCGGCCAGCAGTCGGGCAGCTCAGCATGGCAGACTGATTGTGACGCTGTGAAAACGGGCTTTGTGAGCGGGAGTACCAATCTGCCGCAGGTCAGAATTCGTCCGCGTGGCCTTTCATCCTACGACGAGGGTGATCGCCATTTTTTCATCAGGATGCTGCCTGGTGATCTTGAACCGGACGGAATTCCTGAATCGCTGCACTACTGGCTGGGGCGTCTGCAGGCGAGAACGCTGGTTGCTGACAGCGAGACTTTTGCCGTGGGCGTCATTCACGGGAGCAGTGGCTGTGGCAAATCGTCGTTTATCAAAGCCGGGCTGCTGCCGCTGCTGACTGCGGATATCGTTCCTGTTTTTGTCGAGGCTTCGGCAGGAACGACTGAGATGCTGCTGCGGCGGCGTCTGCGAGGACTGTTTGGGGAGATTCCTGCAGAACTGCCTTTGCCGGAAATCTTTCGCCGTCTGCATGAGGGCGAATGGCTGTCTCCTGGCCAGCGGCTGCTGATTGTTCTGGATCAGTTCGAGCAATGGCTGGATCAGCACTCAGGTCAGCAGGGGACACTCCTTGCAAAATCACTCCGCCACTGTTCGCCTGGCCGCATCCAGACGATTCTGCTGGTGCGTGAAGAATTCTGGACAGCGACTTCCGAGTTTATGAAGGATCAGTTGAATCTGGATCTCTCCACTCGCAGCAATGATCAGATGCTGCCGTTGTTTTCAACACCCCACGCAGCGATGGTACTGGCTGCATTCGGAGCCTGGTATGGGCGACTGCCACAGAATCCGCATGAACAGACGAAAGATCAGGCTGCGTTTGTGACACAGGCCGTGCAGGGACTGGCTCAGAGAGGGCGAGTGATCCCGGTGCAGCTGGCAGTTTTCGCTCAGATGTTTCGTGACCTGGAATGGACGACAGTGGAGCTGGCGAGACAGGGCGGCGCCGCGGGGGCAGGTGTGCGATTTCTTGAACAGCAGTTTTCTTCGGCAGACACCGTGGAACGACAACGCAGACATTTCAATGCGGTCTGCCGAATTCTTGAAGAGCTGCTGCCATCATCCGGGTCACAGATTCGCGGGCGCATGCAGTCGCGTCGCCGACTTCTTGATGTCTCCGGGTATGCACAGCAGCCGGCGAAGTTTGAAGAACTGATGCAGATTCTTGAACAGGACCTCCGAATTCTCACGCGCACCGATGCAGCGGAACTGTCGGCTGCCGCAAAGGAAGATTCTTTTTACCTGCTGACTCACGACTTTCTTGTTCCCTCCGTTCGCAGCTGGCTGGAGACGGAGCTTCAGAAAACAGGTGCCGGACGTGCTCTTGCCACACTTCGGCTGCGTGAGCGGATTTATTCTGAGAGGCATGAAAGCCGGCAGCTGCCGTCACTTGCGGAATGGCTGCAGATCCGGCTGCACACCGATCGTCGACGCTGGACAGAAGCTCAACAGGCGATGATGCGGAAAGCCGGCTGGAGACACTTTCGGCTGTTCGCCGTCAGCTGCATGCTGGGGTTGCTGATTGCTGCTGGTGTTTTCAGGATGTTTCAGCAGCTGCGGAAAGACGAAATGTCGAAACAGCTGGAAACAGCGGTGGCTGCGCTCGTCAGGTCAAACGGAGCATCCATTCCGGGCAACCTCGCTGCGTTTCAGGGGCAATCTCGTGAGGACGTCAGAAGACGGCTCTGGCAGGAGTTCCAGAAATCGCGTCAATTCGAGCAACGGCTTGCGTTGGTGTACGCGCTGGCTGAGTACGACCAGCTCCATATTGACTTCCTCCTCACGCATTTTGACAACTTCGATCAGGGTGACAGCAGTGAGACCGCCAACCTGATTGCAGCACTCAGGAATAGCCCCGCAGCAGAAAAACAACGTCTGCGAGATGCGGCTGCCCTTTGTACAGCGCCGGAGACACAGCGCAGAAAAGCTCGTCTGGCCATCACCCTGTGTGCTCTTGGCGATTTCAGTGTTGCCGAGGACGTCTGTGAGACGGCTGGTCGGGATGACCACGGCACTCGGACATATTTTATAGATGAACTTTCGCGATGGAGGGTGCCGGTGGGGGATCTGCTTGGCGCTGTCAGAGCGTCCGGCAGCCCTTCGTTCCATTCCGCCATCTGTCTGGGCATCGGGAGCCGATCGGACCAGAGCCTGACACCTGAGGACCGGACAAATGCAGTGATCCTGGCGGAATCATTTCTGGAGGCCGGGGATTCTTCCCGTCATTCAGCCGCCGTCTGGCTGCTCAGGAAACTGCAGATTCCAGTGGTGAGCAGAGCTTCCTGGCATGGCATTCAGGAGGGGCGAGACTGGTTTCTGCACCACCGGAACTCGCTGATGGTTCGTATTGAGCCGCCGCAGGGTCAGCAGATGTTTTGGGCCAGAGGTGCCTGGATTCATCGCCCCTCACACGAATACTGGATCGCTTCCAGGGAAGTCTCACGCGGTGATTTCGATGCGTATATTGCTGACTCTGACTATCACAGTGCAGATCCGGAGGTCGTCCGCAGATTCCTCGATGAAAGCACCACGAATCTCAGCATCAGCAGACAGTACGGTGCGACACCGGAGCACCCGATGCAGAATGTGACATGGCATGACGCCGTGCGATACTGCAACTGGCTCAGTATCAGAGACAGTCTGCGACCGGTCTACCTGAATCGTGGTCTGCAGATGGTAAGGGACAGGAATAACAGACTGGTCGAGCGGCTGCACTGGGAAGTCGATCCGCTGGGAACGGGCTATCGTCTTCCCACCACCGAAGAATGGCTTAATGCATGCCGGGCTGGTTCACAGACGGCGTGGACCTGCGGAAATGATCAGAATCTGTTGGCGGCGTATTGTCGCATGCAGCCATCGGAGCTGACCCTCATCTGCGGTACCAGACTGCCCAACGCCTGGGGACTTCATGACGTTCATGGAAACGTCCAGGAGTGGTGTCATTCGGCCGACAACACCGGTGACTTCAGACGCATTTGCGGCGGTTCTGTCAGATCTCCGGCGACCGAATGCAGATCTGACCAGTTAAGCCAGGATGCTCCGGAGGCCTGCACCGTTTTCACAGGATTTCGGATTGCCCGCGGACCGCTCCGCGACCAGAGTGCAGGTTGGGTCAGGGATACGGTGCCCGAGGGTTCTTCAGATGAACAGACAGAGCTCAATCCCGGCGTACCTGTCCCTTGAACAGACGTCGATCCATGCGTGGGCTGAAGGGTGTCCAGGCGGAATCGGTGTTGACGTCATCTTCGATTGACCGGACAAATTCGTGCATTTTGGCATCGAGGGCATCGATGGAGTGCAGAGCCAGTGCTTCGGGGGTCATGGGGAGTGTGGGGCTGCCGAATTCGCGTGTGCCGTGGTGGCTGATGATCATATGCCGCAGCCGGAGCAGTTTCTCAGTTTCCAGCGGGCGTGCGAGCTGTTGTTCGGCAGCTCGTACCAGTTCGCTGAGGATTTCGTTGCCGAGGTGAATATGTCCGAGCAGTTGTCCTTCGTCGGTGTAGACCAGAGCCGGATCCCATGCCAGTTCGCGAATCTTCCCGATATCGTGCAGCAACACTCCCAACAGCAGCAGTTCACGGTCGAGTGCGGGATAAAGCGGGGCGATGCGATCGGCCAGTTCACACATCGACACGACATGCTCGATCAGGCCACCGATATACGCATGGTGGGCTTTGACACCCGCAGGGGCACCGCAGAGTCCATTGACGAGCGTGGCATTTCCAAGAAACGCGTAAGCCAGGGCAGCGAGATCCGGGTGCCGAATGGACTCCAGCAGTTCCCGCAGGCGCAACAGGTAACGCCCGGCTGCGGCCTGAGGCTGAACCTGAAAATCGGCGGGATCGCAGGCCGAATCTGAGACGCTTTGCACGGATGTGAGGATCAGCTGAAGGTTGCCCTGATACTGCTGCACCTTGCCTTTCACGCGAACAAAGTCCCCGGCGGAGACTTCCTTTACGGAATCCTCGGTGACATTCCACATCAGCCCGCTGATGACGCCGGATCGATCACGAAGCGTGGCCAGAAAGTACAGGTTGGCGTTCCGATTTGCCCTGAGCTGGCGATCTGCCAGCAGATAAATTTCGTTGACATTGTCTCCGTCCCGGAGGTCTCTGACATACACCCGAGGCATGGATTGGCTTTCTGGATGGCCTGGCAACAGGCGAGGTTCATGGTGTGAACGGTGAATGGAGGCGGATGATAGCGGGAAATGCTGTTGATCCCAGCCTGTGGGGCTTGTCACGCACCGGGAGTGAAAGAGAGGCGAATGCCGATCACGAAAATCGGAATTTTTGTGTTCTGAGTGTTTCCCGTTTGACAGACTCGCCTGCAATCCGGCTGCAGGAGTGCAGCAGCATCCATTGCCTTTCCTTTATCGCTTTTGGGCCACCAGAACGTCTCAGTTTTGATTTGTGCGGTGAAGTGCTAAATACCAGCAGGCAGGTGACCTGCAGTTTCCTGATTGAAGTCGCCGTGAATATCCGCATTGTTTTTTTGAAGGACTGGCCTGCTGATGCCATGGGTTGCACCGGAAACGATCCTGCGTGAGCGATTTGGGCATGAGGAATTTCGGGGCTGTCAGCGGGCAGTGATTGAACGCCTGCTGGGAGCAGGCCATACGCTGGTCATCATGCCCACCGGGGGTGGCAAGTCGCTGTGTTTTCAGATTCCGGCTCTGGTGCTGGCCACCCAGGACACCCCCCCAAAACCACTCACACTTGTCATTTCCCCCCTGATTGCCCTGATGAAGGATCAGGTGGACGGATTGCGACAGCGGGGAATCGACGCCGTCTTTGTCAATTCATCGCTCAGTCGATCCGAGCGTGAGGAGCGGTATCGGGAATTGTCGGAGGGGCGTTATGCACTGCTGTATGTGACGCCTGAGCGATTTCGCAGGACTGATTTTCTGGAAGTGCTGGCACGACGTCAGGTGGTGCTGCTGGCTGTGGATGAAGCTCACTGCATCAGCGAATGGGGACACGATTTCCGTCCGGACTACACGCGTCTGGGAGAAATCCGCGAACTGCTGGGCAGGCCCGTCACAGCCGCCTTCACCGCCACGGCAACTCCGGATGTTCAGCAGGACATTCTGCGTCAGCTGCACTTGCCGGAGGACTCCGTCCAGCTGTTTCACGAGGGGATGGACCGGCCGAATCTGGAACTGCGTGTGTGTGAAGTCTGGGGGGCAGATGAAAAACAGGAAATGATGCAGGAAGTGATTGAGCACTGGCTGGCGGAATCCACGGGCTGTGGAATTGTTTACTTCACACTGATTCGTACGCTGGAGGACTTCAGTGAACGGCTGCAGGCAGAGGGGCTGGAGCATGTCTGCTATCACGGTGATCTGGACCGGTCTGTCCGGCGTGCGGTGCAGGACGAATTCATGCAGGGGCGCAGTCGTCTGGTCCTTGCAACCAATGCGTTCGGCATGGGAGTGGACCGGGAAAACATTCGCTTTGTGATTCACGCCGATATCCCGGGCTCGCTGGAAGGATACGTGCAGGAAATCGGTCGTGCAGGTCGCGATGGCGAACCGTCGGAATGCGTACTGCTGTATGATCAGAACGATCTGAACACACAGATGGAGTTTATTCGCTGGTCGAATCCGGATGCAGAATTCTGTGCCCGCACGTGGCACCTGCTGGTGCACAGTGCAGATCAGGTTCGGGCATATGGGATAGAGTGGCTCCGGGAACGTCTGTGTGATCGTCAGCGGCACGATCGTCGCCTGGAAACAGTGCTTGCACTGTTTGAACGCTATGGGGTCCTGAATGACGAGCACGACCTGTCGCGCATGGAACTGACGGGCGAATTGCCGGAGCCACTGGCTGATGCCGGCCGTCGAGCAGAGAAACTGCAGCGGGATCAGAAGCGGCTTTACGCGCTGGTCCAGTACATTCGCAGCGAGGATCGGCCGGGATATCTGCGGACATACTTTGGCCTGCTGAATCGGGGCAGCTGATTCCTGCCGTGGAGCGTGGTCAGCCGAGATGAGTCAGCCTGGCAGCATCCGCTGGCTGGTGCAGGTTCAGGGTCCGCGTTTCAGTTGGGGAACGATGGCTTCCAGATCGGGCAGATCCCAGTCGCGCAGGACACCGTGCACGGTGGATTCCAGTTGTCCGGCGGGACTGGACGAACCGGCGATGCTGGTCCAGTCGCGCGGGGTGTTCTTCAGCGTGACGGACGCAAACAGATCGGGTTGCAGGGCAGCGGCGTGCAGTGCAGCGATTCCGGACTGACCTTCGGCGATCAGATGGACTTGACGCGGTTTTTCCCGTGGCTTCTGGTAAAAGGCCACGAAGTCAGCTGCGTTCAGGACGTCTTCGACGCGATGAGCCAGCAGCGAATCTCCCAGAAGATACGCGAGCGAGAATGTTTTCCAGTCGGTGAGCAGGGGGTTGGGCTTTGCGGCCTGAAGTTCTCCCTGGTTTCGCAGATCCACGGAGACGACGGCGAAGCCTTGGTGCACCAGTTTCTCAAGAGCGCCATCCGGCTGAGCTGCTCCTGTTTTTCCGGCATCATGCAGGTAGAGACAGGCATCATCTGAGGGAACCGGGGGGTGCCATGTCAGCCCGGGGATGAGGTGTCCCTGATCGGTTTTCAGGACGAGGCGATCAATGTGATAGTGAGGTCGGCTGACGCGTCCGCGATCTTCCATCACGGGTGGTTTGCGGTCGGCGGCGGCACGGAGTTTGAGGACACTGCGAATGGTCTGCTGCAGTTCTTCGGGTGTGCGTGCGGCGAACTTTTCGAGGCGATGCTGTTGCAATTGAGCGGCCAGCGCAGCATTCAGATCGAAGACGGATTTCTCGTCCGGCAGCAGCAGCACCTGTCCCTGTTCCGTGCATCGCAGTTCTTCGTCGGTGCGCACTGCGAATGGTTCGATCGCTGTGGGTCGATCGAGCTGCAGCAGCCAGCGTTGAAACCAGTGGCCGATGGTGGCCAGATTCTGCGGCTGCACTCCGTGCGATCCGGCCATTTCGACGAGGTCCACACGTTCCGGATGACCGAGGATTCCCCAGACGCGTTTCGCCTGGCGGAAGGCCTGCCATGACCCGTTGATGTCAAAGAAGTCCTGTGTGGTGGAACTGATCAGCGTGGGTTTCGGGGCGCGCAGGAGCAGGTAGTCGGGGTGATCCAGACCAAAGGCCACCTGACCGAAAAGATTCTGTTCGGCATCCTGCGGACCGATCGTTTCGATCAGGCGACGGAAGGTGGTGATGTAGCAGGCGGGAGCGGCGCAGGTGATGCGGTCGTCCAGTGCCATGACGTAGCTGGTCATGGTACCGCCACCTGAGCAGCCGGTGAAGCCGATCCGGGTCGGATCGATTTCCGCACGACTGCAGACATAGTCAACGGCGCGCATCGCGTCGTGCAGCCGATATGTCGCCGTATTTCGCCCCACGAGGATGGAACCGACGCCGACAAGAAAGTGCTCTGTTGTCGTGCCTTCGTGTTCCGGATGGTGCTGTTCATTGAGAATCTGAGAGCGTTCGCCCTGGCCGATGGGGTCGAAGCACAAAGCAGCCATCCCCAGACGCACCATCTGCAGTGCGAATCTCTGGTTGTAATCCGCGGTTTTTGCCGTTCGGCTGTGACCGCTGGACACGACCACCGCCGGCACCGGGGCTGCAGCAGATGGCAGGTACAGATTGGCGGTGATGCGGTGTCCGGGCTGACTATCGAAGATTACGCATTCGATGCGATATCCATCGGCATCAATGGTCCGCACGGTGCGGGCATTGAGTGGTGAGCGTGGGGGCAGCGGGCCGAGTTGTTCGAGGAAGAAGTGACGTCGTTCCTGAACCCACTGTTTCACATCGTCGGCTGTTTTCAGAGCGGCATAGGCAGCGTCCCGCTGATCACAGGCCAGCAGTGCCTTCGCCTGCAGCTGCGGATACAGTGCTGCTGCAGCTGTTTCCTCAGGAGTGAGGCACCGCAGTTCGTCTGCATGCAGAGAGCCCGGCAGTGCAGCAACGATCCACAGGAGCACCAGAGCGGGCTTGAAACGATGCAGGAACATGGATGTCTCCGATTCAGCGGGTCCCGTGGAACTCAGGGGCGACGTTCGCGTGTCGAACGGTACTGGAACATCTGACGAACGTCCAGTCGGCGGGAGTGCGTGCCAGCATGTTTTCACGCACACGCCAGGTGACAGCTGCAACGCTGCACAAAGCCCCTGGCAGTGCGGCGTGAAACCGGCCTGACTCTGACGATCCCGAAGCATTTTCCGGCCTCCACGATGAACAGCAAGGGATATATCACCCGAGTATTCGCACGTCGGCGGGTGTTGAGCACCTGGGCGGCAAATCACCTGGCGGCCTTCGCCAGCGCTCCCTTTCACTCACAGGAGAAATACAAATGATTCAGGTTGTTTCCTCGGCATCCCGTTTTGGTTTTCCCGGCGAACTGGACACTGCGACCGGTTTGCTTCCGCAGGAGGATCCGGCCTATCGGGGCTGGTTGTCGCGGCGGGATTCAGCGCGGCAGCAGATTCGCCGGCTGTCGCGGCGTGAACTGCAGGTGGTGCAGCTGGTTTCCAACGGTCATGCCAACAAGAGCATTGCGATGGAGCTGCGGATCAGTGTGAAGACCATTGAAAAGCACCGTGCCAACGCGGCAAGGAAACTGGGAGTCAACAGCACGGCGGAGATGGTGCGTCTGGCAGTTCTGGCGGACCATGAAGCCACGGCTCCGAATTCTGCTGAGCAGCGTTCTTCTGAAAGCGGTTTTGCTGCTCGGAGCTTTGAATCACGACTGGGTGAGACGCGTGGGATGGAGCTGCGGTCGAACTGAATCACGGCGGGCTTCGCGGCTTCTGGTGAGCGGCAGTGGCGGCTGCTTCACCGGGGCCGCGCAGTCCCGCTCTTTCCTCCTGCTGATTTCCACTCCTCAATTCCCTTGCTGTTCACTGGCCAGACTCCATGCGTTCTGTGTACACTCCGCCATCTCTCGATCCGGCATTTCCACGTCCCGGCCCTCTGCTGCTCGGCGCCAGCCTCGCCGTGGCGATCGGAACGCCTTGTCGTGAGACCCGATTTCACAGGCTGTCTCCCCTGAGTAACATCGATGACCACTTCCCCCGTTGTGCAATATGCGTCTCGCACCGACGTGGGAATGCGCCGCGCCGTCAACCAGGATTCCTTCGCTGTCAGGCTCTGCACCGACCTTGAAGAATGGACTCGCTTCGGCCATCTGTTTGTTGTGGCCGACGGTATTGGTGGTCATGCCGTTGGTGATCTGGCCAGTCGGATCTGCGTCGATACGCTGCCACTGGCGTTCGTCAAGCATGCCGACAGTTCCGCTGAAGATTCGCTGCATTACGCGATTCTTGCGGCCAACAAGGCTATCAACGACCGGGGCCGCGAGAACCGTGAATTTGAGGGCATGGGGACCACCTGCACGGCACTCAGCCTGTCAGCCGCCGGAGCCATCGCAGGGCACGTGGGCGACAGCCGACTCTATCGCGTCCGTCGAGGACTCATCCAGCAGCTCACCTTCGATCACAGCCTCCAGTGGGAAATGATCCGACTCGGACGCGCCACCCCGGAAAACGTTGAACGTTTTCACCCCCGCAATGTGATCACCCGCTGCCTCGGGCCCGACGCCTTCGTTCAGGTGGATATCGAAGGTCCATTCCCGGTCGAATCCGGCGATATCTACATGCTCTGTTCGGACGGCGTGACCAACCATGTGTCCGACGCCGAAATCGGCATGATCCTCAGCAACATGCCCCCCGCCGAATCCGCCCGGCTCCTCATCAATCTCGCCAATCTTCGTGGTGGCTTTGACAATTCCACCGTCATTGCCGTGAATGTCGAAAGCTATCCCGCCCCCGGCAGTCCCGAACCACCGATATTCCCGGTCGCCGCCCCCACCCACGTGCCTGCGGTTCGCCGCCGGTCGTTTGCCCGCAACGCTGCCACGGTCGCTGTCCTGCTGTTCGCCGCCTCACTTGCCTTTCTCACCGCGCGACTGACGATGGCCCGTCTCCCCGCGGGACCGGGCGGCTTCCTCGTCGCCACCGTCACCGGAACCATGATTCTGTTCGTCGGACTTCTGCTCGCACTCCGCATTCGCCGCTCCGATTCCGCTGCCACGCCGACGGCCCCGTTCCACACCGCAGTCGTTGCCCCCGCGCCCGCGCCTGTCAGTACTCCCTCGGTCGCCACAGCCCCGCTTACCCAACCGGACGACTTCCCCGGCACCGACTCAGATCAGCACCTCCTCAGATCCTCCTTCAACTCTCAGGCTCCCTATCGCTCCGTTCCGTGCGTCAAAGCTGACGAACTCTTCAATTTCCTCGCCGAAGCCCACAGTGAACTCATTCAGGCTTCCCGCGATAACTCATGGAATGTCGATCTCGAAGAACTCACGCAGCTCGATCGTCAGGCCACCGTCGCCATTCAGGCCGGCAAACTCGACCGCGCTCTGCGTGCCCGCGGTCGCGCTATCGACATCGTCATGCGTGAGATTCCTCAGAAACAAACGCCACGGGGTCAAGTCTAGCCAATTGGCGGCAGCCGCAGTTGGAAATCTACGACAGCTCGGATGTTCGCGGAGTTGACTATGTGGCGATTAATCCCGTGTTTCCTGCTCCTGCTGATCACAGTCCCGGCAGCTCATTCCCAGGGACTCAAACCGGAGGACTCACTGCGTCGAATGACTGTTCCGTCGGGAATTGAGGTCATACTGACCGCCTCAGAACCGCTCGTCCGCCAGCCAGTGGCGATTGAATTCGATGACCGCGGCCGCCTGTGGGTGATTCAATATCTGCAGTACCCCAACCCGGAAGGTCTGAAACGCGTGCAGGTCGACCGTTATTCCCGGACTGTTTACGACAGGATCCCGGAAGCTCCTCCTCACGGCCCGCGGGGAGCCGACCGAATTACAATTCTGGAAGACAGCGACGGCGATGGTCGCATGGACAAAGGGCGGGATTTTGTTTCCGGACTGAATCTGGCCACAGGTCTGGCGTTTGGTCATGGCGGCGTTTTTGTTCTGCAGACGCCGTATCTGCTGTTCTACCCCGATCGCAACCGCGATGACATTCCGGACAGTGATCCTGAAGTGCTTCTGTCCGGCTTTGGGATGGAGGACGCCCACAGCGTAGCCAACTCGCTGACATGGGGACCGGACGGCTGGCTGTACGGCTGTCAGGGGAGCACCGTGACGGCCCGGATCCGGGGCGTTGAATTTCAGCAGGGTGTCTGGCGGTATCATCCGGTCCGGCGCGAGTTTGAGCTGTTCTGTGAAGGTGGTGGCAACGCCTGGGGCCTTGATTTCGACAGAGCAGGCCGGTTGTTCTACAGCACCAATTACGGCGGTTTTACGCTGGTGCATGGCATCCAGGGAGCCTGGTACGTCAAGTCCTTTGGCAAGCACGGAGCACTGCACAATCCGCATGCCTATGGCTATTTTGAGCATGCAGCTCATGAAAACTTTCGTGGCGGCCACGTAACAGTCGGCGGTATTGTCTACGAGGGGCACTCCTTCCCCCCGGAATACCGCGGTCGCTACATCGCCGGTGACCTCCTCGGACATGGCGTGTACTGGCATCACATTCGTCCTCGTGGTTCGACGGTTTCCACAGCACATGGCGGTGAACTGCTGCAGTCAGCTGACCCCTGGTTCGCTCCCACCGACATCACAACAGGTCCGGATGGAGCCATTTACGTCACCGACTGGCACGATGCCCGCACCGCGCATCCCGACCCCGATGCCGACTGGGATCGCAGCAACGGCAGGATCTATCGCATCGCTCCAGTCGGCACACCGGCAGCCGCAGCGATTGATTTTTCTCGCTTCACCGCCACTGAATTGCAGCACCTGCATCAGCATCCGCATCAGTGGTTCGTGCGCCGTGCCCGAAGTGAGCTGGCACGACGCATGGACGCGGTCAGATCGTCCGGCGGAAGCGATGTTCAGCCGGGCGACGAACAGCCGCCGGCTGAACTTCTGCCACTGCAGCAGCAATTCCTCACCACATCGCTCACAGCAGCCGATGAAACCACCGCACTCAATGCGATCTGGTCACTCAATATTCTCGGAGGCTTCAGGGAAGATCTCGCACTCCGGCTGCTGCAGAGCCCGCATCCGGGAGTGCGATTCTGGACGCTGCGTCTGATTGGTGATTGTCGTGAAGTCTCCTCTGACATGGCTCATCGTCTTGACGAGCTGGCTGAGCAGGAACCGCACGTCGAAGTGCTTCAGCAGCTGGCGGCCACAGCAGCCCGTCTGCCGGCCGCGGTCGCCGTGCCGATGATTAATGCCAATATCAACCGGGATGATCACAACGACGATCCCTGTCTGCCATTGCTGTGGTGGTGGGCCGTGGAAAAGCACAGCGTCTCAGGGCGCAGCGAAGTGCTGCGACGATTTGTCCGCCCCACACTCTGGAAGTCACAGCTGGGCCGCGATTTTCTGCTGCCGCGTCTGATCCGTCGGTATGCGGCCGAAGGCACAATGGACGGTCACGATTCGCTCCTGCAGCTGCTGCAGGCCGCCCCCAGCCGGACCGCCCGGCACAGTCTCTGGCCCGCTGTGCTCACCGGCTGGCTGGAACGCGCGAATTCGGCCACACCATCGGGTGAACATTCCCTGAATGACCTGCTCACCACAGAACTCGCGGCGCACCCGACAGATCTGACGCTCCTGCGACTGGCCGTGCTGATGGGGCGCAGGGAGGCGACGGCCCGGGTGGTGGAAGAGGCATTCAGTCCGGACACCGAAGCCACTCGCCGCGCCGCCCTGCTGACACTGCTCATTCCGGCCGCCAGCGCAGAACTCACCGCCCCTGCCCTCTCACTTCTGGAAACAGCTCAGCCGGAACCTGTACACACGGCCGCTCTGCAACTGGCAGCAGCAGCCAATTCCCCTGCAACCGCAACTCGACTCATTGCAGTGCTTCACAGTCGTTCTGCCGGGGGGATCAGCGATCGCGTGATCGATGTGCTTCTGTCGCGTGAAGCCTGGGCTTTGGAACTTGCCGAGGCAGTGGATCGGAACGAGTTTCCTGCAAGCCGTGTTTCACTGGAGCAGATCCGTCGCACGGCACTCTTCAACAGTCTGCCGCTGCAGCGGCTCGTCTCCAGGCACTGGGGGCGTCTGCAGGCCACTACGCCGGAAGCTCGCCTCGCAGAAGTTCGGCGGTTGAACAACGACCTGCGCGCTGCCCAGGGAGATGTGGAATCCGGGCGTGCTCTGTTCAGGAAGCACTGTGCTGTGTGCCATCAGCTTTTCGGAGAGGGCAACCGCGTCGGACCGGAACTGACGTCCGCCAATCGACAGGATCGCGATTTTCTGCTGGTGAGCCTTGTTGATCCTTCAAGCGTGATTCGACGGGAATATGTAAGTGTTGTGGTGCAGACAACAGATGGCCGAATCTTCACCGGATTGCCGGCCGACCGCAGTGAGTCCGTACTGACTCTGCTGGATGCCAAAGGGAATCGCCAGGGAATCGCAGCGGATCAGATTGAAGAGCTGCAGGACTCCCCTGTTTCGCTGATGCCAGAGAACCTCTATCGCGAATTCACTCCACAGCAGCTCCGGGATTTGTTTGCATTTCTGCAGCGTTAAGCACCGGACGCGGACGTTCTCAGATGTCATCACTCACTGCCGGATTGAGTGATGCAGCTAAGGTTGCCGCATCAGATGTTCGACGACGGCTGTGGCCGAGGCCACATTGGTGGCCAGCGGGACGTTATGAACGTCGCAGACGCGCATCAGCGCTGCGACATCGGGCTCATGAGGCTGAGCGGTGAGTGGATCCCGCAGAAAGAGCACCGCGCGGATCAGGCCCTCCGCCACTCGCCCCCCGATTATCAGGTCCCCGCCACTGGGCCCGTGAGCGACGCGTTCCACTTCCAGCCCCAGTTGTTCCTGCAGCATGCGTCCGGAGTTTCCAGTGGCCACCAGCCGCTGCATCGAGAAGAACTCTTTGCGACGGCCTACGAAATGCAGCAGGGTGTCTTTCTGAGCGTCATGAGCAATCAGCGCAATCACGGGGTGGCTCCATAGAGATTGTGAACGATGCTGCGGGAAATCTGGCGAGGCGTGCGGAAGGAGGGCTATTCCATTTGCCATTGGGGCCAGGGGTCGTGGAGTTTTTTCCAGCGGGTGGGGCCGGAGTCGAATTCACTGTCGGTGAGCAGGCAGGCGTCGAGTGCCTGCTGGAGAGCGGGTTGGTTGAGTGGGCTGGCGATGAGGACGAGTTCCTGTCGGCGGTCGCCGGTTTGGGAATCCCAGATCTGATCAAGTTCTTCGCGTTCGAGCGGATCTTCCGGACGCTGGCCATCCGTGGAGTCAGCCCACCAGACGCCCCCCGGTTCAGCACTCACTACAGGCCCGGCCTGTGACCAGAACCCGGAGATCTGTGGACGGCTGGCCAGCCAGAAGCAGCCTTTGGACCGCAGCAGGGAGTGGGTGAGAGGGTGTCTGGTCCAGAAATCATGAAACCGTTGGGGATGAAAGGGTCGTCTGGCACGATAGACAAAGCTGGCGATTCCATATTCATCGGCTTCACCGACATGTTGTCCCCGTGGAACGGCCATCCAGTCGTGGCTGCGTTCGGCCCATTCCATGCGAAAGAGTCCGGTATTGAGCAGTGCTTTGGGGTCAACCTGGCCGCGGGAGCATTCGAGGATTTCGGCGTCGGGGTTGAGTAGTTGCAGGAGTCGTCGGAGCTGATTCAGCTGGTGCGGGGTCACAAGGTCCACTTTATTGATGACCAGCAGGTTGGCGAATTCCACCTGATCTGCGAGCAGGAGAGACAGATCGCGGTTATCGTCTTCGCCCGCTTCGACGCCGCGGTCGCGAAGGGCGTCTTCTGAGCGGAAATCTCTGAGAAATCCGGCGGCATCCACGACGGTGACGAGGGTATCCAGCTGGGCGACATCGGAGAGACTGGAGCCGGAATCATCGGTGAAGGAAAATGTTTCGGCGATCGGGAGCGGTTCGGCGATGCCGGTGGATTCGATGAGCAGATAGTCGAAGCGACCTTCGCGGGCGAGTTGAGCCACTTCGCGCAGCAGGTCCTCGCGGAGTGTGCAGCAGATGCAGCCGTTGGACAGTTCGATGAGCTTTTCGTGGGTGCGGCTGAGTTGTGCGGGGCTGCGCGCGACCTGCAGGGCGTCCACATTGAGTTCGCCCATGTCGTTCACCACGACGGCGGCTTTGAGCTGTCCGCGGTGCTGGAGGATGTGATTGAGCAGCGTGGTTTTGCCGGCGCCGAGGAATCCGGAGAGTACGGTGACGGGAAGCCTGGGCATAGCGGTGAGTTGCCGGTCTGAGTTTCAGCGTTTGACGAAGAGTTTTTGGGCTGTGATGATCAGGGATTTGTCCTCATCGAACTTCGCGGTGCCCTGAACGACCAGCAGGTCAAATTCTTTGAGGTTGAAGAGTTGTCGGGCATCGAATTTGAGTGTCTGGCCGGAATCGTCAGTGAACTGCACGCGGGCCATCTGCACTTCGATGTCGCGTTTGCAGAACGGACATTCGTGGGGGTTGTGCGTTTCGTCGCCGTCCTGATTGGTGGCATCGGTGACCACAAAGGCGGCAAGCCCATCGGCGAATGGCGGAAAGTCGCCCGCATTGATCCGGGCGCGGACGGTGACGAGTGTGCCGGGCTGAAGAGTGGAATCGTTGAGCCCTTTGTGTACTTCGGGTATTGGTTGCTCTTTTGCCGGAGGCGTCGTCACGAGGAAGCGGGTCCGCGCTGCCACCGCTGCTGGATCTTCTGTGATGCAGCCAGCGACGCAGCACGCTGCAAACAGCAGGCCAGGGAACAGCCGGGGCGAATTCATGAGCGGGATCTCCGGAATCGGTTGCTGGAAACAACACTGCCAGCAGATCACAGCCGGGCCGGCTGATCGTTGATGGCCCGGACTGCGATGCTGGAGGGAGCGAAGCGGCGTGTTACTCAGCTTTCGGAGCTTCGGCGGCTGGTGCTTCGGCTGCCGGAGCTTCGGCTGCCGGGGCAGCGTCAGCCGGCTTTTCATCCGCTGGCTTCTCGTCAGCTGGTTTCTCTTCTGTCGGTTTCTCGTCAGTCGGTTTCTCGTCAGTTCCGGAGGTGGGTTCGGCAGCTGGCGCTGTTTCGCCGTTGGCGGCGGCTTTGATGTTTTTGAGTGCTTCGTCGATTGAGGCGGAGACTTCGGACCAGGACTTGCCTTCGGCACCGTGCATGGTTTTGTCGAGTTCACCGTAGCCGTCCATCAGAGTTTTGACGGCGGTTTCGATGGCCGCGAGGCGATCTTCGGGGAGTTTTTCGTGTTTGGCGAGGGGACCAAGTTCTTCGAGAACATGTCCGACGTCGTGGAGGGCATCGTGGGCATCATCAGGCTTGTCAGCGGTGAAGGCGGTGGAGATTTCGGAGTGGAGTTCGGTGAGTTCGGTGATGGCTTCGGCGAGTGTTTCGGCGTGCGCGTGTTCCTGGGCGTGGTCTTCTTCGGTGTGAGCTGTTTCGGGGGCTGTTTCCTGGCAGCCGGTGGCGAGAGCAAAGGAAAAGCAGGCGAGCAGGCAGAGCTGCCAGTGGAGGGATCGCATGGGGGCACTTTCTGAAAACGTGGTGAGTTAGAGCTGAACGAAGCCGGGCGGTAGACGGAGTGAATTATATTCCGTCGTCCGAGTGTGGCTGTATCCCGGGCGGTGCCGAAAGCGTGAATTTCTCAGGGGCCCACGGAATTGCGAAGATGAAAAACCGGCTGAATACATGGCCGGTTTTTCGGATTTCACTTGACTTTTCAGTGGTGATGGGATGGGGCGCCGATTGCGACGATGCCACCGGGTTCGCCACCCACCAGTGATTTACCCTGTACCCGCAGATCGTTCAGCGAGATCACCCAGATTGTGCCGTCACCGGGGTTTGTGATGACAGCGTGTCGCCCCTCGCTGTCACAGGCAAGGGCATGATGGCCGGAATGTCCCTGAACTCGACTGGGGCCCACAGGGATCGACTGCAGGATCCTGGCATCGCGGAAATCACGGTCGCGGTTGGGATCCAGTTCGATGACCGTCAGCAGTTCCTGCGGGGCGTTGGAGTCTTCGCCGGCCTCGGTGCGATCCTGAAAGACAAAAGCGAGTCTTCTGCCGCCGGCGGCCAGCACGACCCTGGGGGGTGTCATCGACAGCCCATCCGGGACGTTGACTGGCAGCCTGACCACCTGCGGCTGGGCGTCTGCTGCGTTCACCAGACAGAGTGCCGATTGTTCGCCGCGACCGGTTGTGAACAGCACCCAGTTGCGATGGTTGACAAACCCACCTGTTCTCAGCGGCTTCTGGTCTGCGGAATCGGTACCCAGCGACAGGTGCCGGACGGTTGCCGTGTCGGCAGAACCTGAAGCGTTTTCGTCGGCTGTCACCCAGCAGATGCCGTCCTGAGGGGCGAAGAAGACTTTGCCGGAATTGACTGTGGCTCCGTGGATCATGCCGGTGGGCAACCGCAGTGAATACACCAGCGACTCAGAGGCGGGGCGCTGCAGATTAACGACGTCGACGCGACCGGCATGCTCACCTTCCGCATCGATCCATGTGGCATAGCAGACTTTGTCTGCGATGGCGGCGAGTGTGATGTGGCGACTACCACCGCTGAAGAAGGCTGCAGCAGGTTGTCGGCCAGGGTGGCGAAAATCAGCAGGGTTGAGCATTGAGAAGCCGTTGGTGCTGTCGTTCGCGAGGAAGAAGCGTCCGTCGTAGACGTAGAGATGAGCCGGGTTACCTCCTTCGGCGGAGAGAGTTGAGCTGCGTACGGAGGGGAGCTGAGGGTAGGTCCAGTCGGAGTGATTGCCGTGGGGCACGGCACGCACGCCACTGTCAATTGCAACCCAGCCGCTGGCACCGACGTTTCCGGTTTCGCCGCTGCGTCCGCGGACACCGGTCACAATCCAGCCATCGTGCTGATCCATCTGCGAAAAATCCTGCTGGCCGGCAACGAGCCTGGGGAAGCCAGGCAAAGGGGCGGCCGTGATGGTCCACTTCTGTGCTCGAAAGACTTCGCCCCAGCAGAGTGAACCGGAAGCGCGGTCCTGCCAGACGAGTCGCGTGACGCGTTCACCGTAAGACGGCGGTGCGACTCTGCGCTGCTGACCAAATGAGCGACCGGAATCACCTGACAGCAGGCCGGCAGCAAGACTGAAACTGATCCCGAGGACAAGCAGGAAACGGCGCCTGGCGGCGCCAGGGCGTGCTGGCTGAAACATGAAGGGTCTCCAGTTCTGCGTGTCGGAAATAAGCGGATCATCAAAGAACAGAATCTCATCCCCGGCACTCGTCGGGGACATTCTCACTGGACGGGGAATTCCGTGCAACAACAGGTTGACCTGCTGGAGCCCTTTTTCTGAAGCTGCGCGGGCCGGCAATCTCGTCACCGTGATGAAAATCAGCTGAACAACTGACGGCAGGCCCATTCCAGTTCCCGAACACAATTCTTTTGAAAATCCGCGCAACTCTTCGGGGGGGATCACCTGTTTGGGGTTGAGTCGCCATTTTTTTTAATCCAGGTGTCACAGATCCGAGCGGGCTGACTATGGGGAGTCAGACGCGGGATGTGCAGACGGGGAGGGATGGCCGACTGCTGTGCAGGCACTCGATATGTGATCGAGTGCCGCCCAATTTCAGGCAGATCAGAACAGGGAGAACCGGCAATGAAACGAGCACTGCAGCATGTGTTGGCCATGGCACTGGGACTTGCATTGAACAAGGGGGCGGTCGTGACCGCAGACGACTGGAGCCCCGGTGAGGGGATGGCTGCGACCATGGCCATCAACCTCGCTCTCGGGAAGTCCATCGAGGAAAAATCAACCTACGGGTTCTGTGACACGTGCTACCTTGCAGCCTACATCCAGCCTGGAAACTATTCCTTTATCACCACGGATCTGGAGGGTGGCCGCACTTATCTCTTCGGAGGTGCCGTGAGCAAAGAGAACGATCTCGACATTCTCATCCTTGATTCCTCGGGTAATGAAGTGGCTCGTGATACCAAAACCGACAATGTTCCGATTGTCGAGTTCACTCCGCCGTATAGCGCGCGGTACAGCATCCGACTCAAGCTGTTTTCTGCTTCGGGCGGACGCTTCTGCAGCATGGTTCTGATGCAGAAAGGCGGCTGGGCACTCCCGGTAGAAAATCTCAGTCGGGCCGGCCAGGTGATGCTTGGCCGCTGCAGAAATGTTGCTCGCCAGGCCCCCACGTGCTTTCTGGAAGAGGCTGGTGAATGGGCTGTCATCGGACGCGTGCTGAAGAAGGGAGACGTGGCTGTCTATTCCGACCTGCGTCTGGGCA
This sequence comes from Planctomycetota bacterium, assembly GCA_046074585.1. GTDB lineage: Bacteria > Planctomycetota > Planctomycetia > Planctomycetales > Planctomycetaceae > SXXK01. Next base: position 32,575 of record JBJTOM010000445.1, read on the forward strand.
GTGGTCGCCGTGTTGTGGTAGCCGGGGGAGACTCCAAAACGCGGGATATCGATCTGGGGCTGTTTGAAGATGTCAGCAACGGTCCGGCGCTGGACACCGACACTCTTCAGGATGATGCTCCTGTCCTTGATGCCCGAACCAGCGCCGACAAACGCTATCGTCTGATGCTGGAAAACGCGGATTCCAACGGTGCGACTGTGGTGATGACAGCGCTGCTTGACGTCGACTGAAGCTGACATCTGCGGTCACAGCCACCGCTCCGCGACACTCGCGGAGCGGTGCTGTTGTTTGCCGGACCAGGAGATTTCAATCAAACACCATTTGCCTGCATGGTGGCAATCTGCAGGGCAATGCGACAGGCGTTCAGGTATTCCGGGATGTGCAGACATTCATTCACCGTGTGAATGTCGTGCTGGCCACAGCCCAGGGTGACTGCAGGGAATCCATGCACGGCCATCCAGTTGGCATCCAGTCCGCCATCGCAGATCTGCACGACGGGCTTCAGGTCAACAGCCTGCACCGCCTGTTTTGCCACCAGCACACAGGCACTGGACGGATCCATCCGAAACGGCTCGTAACGGACTTCTTCGCTGAACTGCAGAGAGCCGGTCCGGCCGTCATCTGTGGTGATGGCCTCGGTGGCGGAGCGGAAAGCGTCGTGCCAGGCAGCGACAATGCGGCCACGAAAATCGGAGTCATGACTGCGGGCTTCGGCTTCCAGCAGCAGGTCAGGCATCACGACATTGGTCGCAGCACCTCCACGAATGACTCCCAGATTGCTGGCACCACGCGAGCGGCCCTTTTTCACCAGGCCATGCCAGCCGGTTGCGCGGATGCGGGCGAGTGCCGTGGCGGCGACGATGGCAGCGTTGACGCCGCGTTCAGGATGTGCCCCCGCATGGCTGGCGATTCCATCAATACGGATCGTCAGGTTGCTCGCCCCCACAGCCCCGATAATCAAACTGGCAGGGTCACGTCCGTCCCAGTTGAAGCAGAGTTCGGGACGCCCCAGCTTTGATGTACTGAGAAACCGTGCACCACGCAGACCGGTCTCTTCCTGAACGGTGAAAAGCAGAGTGAGCGGTGGGTAGTCGATTTTCTGTCTGAGCAGTTCGAGGATGGCGGTGAGGATCACAGCGCAGCCTGCTCGATTGTCGCCCCCGAGTGCCGTTTCGGACGACCGCGGACGAATCCAGTCTCCGTCCATCACAGGAACAGCACCCACGGCCAGCGGCACGGTATCCATGTGGGCCATGAGCAATCTGCGGGGACCGCGACGGGTTCCCTTCAGCCGGACAATCAGATTGCCCGTGTTTCCCCCCGCCGGACTCTTTCGGTGCGCCGTGTCGCGGAAGAACGCGTCAGCCGGGATCCCGGCATCCTGAAGTTGCTGCGTGATCCAGTCCGCCACCAACTGCTCTGAACCGCTCCCCCCGGAAATCGAAATCAACTGCATCACTCGTGCAATGGCACCTGCGGTCTCGGGTTGAGGCATGGAAGACTCCGGAGGGGGGGGTAGTGTTCAGTTTTCAGTTTTCAGTTTTCAGTGTTCGGTGTTCGGTGGTTTTGGAGGGAGGGCGAAGCTTCTGCTGAGCCACGTTCCCTGTGAGGCTTCCGTACGGCGGACTTCCAGTTCGTCGACGCGAGTTTTCGGGGGACTGAAAATCGGTTCTCCGCGGGCGGGGGGGCCAGAGATTTGTTCTTGGGCTTCACAGTCCCGAGAAATCCAGAGTGGCGAAGTAGTCTTCGGTGGTTTCTGCGCGGCGAATGAGTCGGGTGGAGTGGTCGGGCTGGATGAGGATTTCGGCACAGCGGAGCTTTCCGTTGTACTGGAACCCCATGGCATGTCCGTGGGCTCCGGAATCGTGAATCACCAGCAGATCACCTCGCTGGACTTTCGGGAGCGGTCGCTGGATGGCGAACTTGTCGTTGTTTTCGCAGAGTGAACCGACGACATCAACGATCTGGTCGTGGGGTTCGTGTTCGCGTCCGAGCACTGTGATGTGGTGGTAGGCACCGTACATGCCGGGGCGCATCAGATTGGCCATGCAGGCATCAACGCCCACGTAGTTGCGGTAGATGTTTTTGTGGTGCACGGCTGTTGTCACCAGAAACCCATGCGGGCCTGTGATCATGCGGCCATTTTCCATGAGGATTCTGAGGGGATGCAGTGGAGTTCCGGCGATCATGGTTTCGTACAGCGAGCGGATGCTCTGCCCCACCGCGGCCAGATCCACTGGCTGCTGTTCCGGACGATAGGGAATCCCGATGCCACCACCAAGATTCACGAACTCGATGCGGATGCCGAGTTGGGAGTGGAGTCTGAGTGCGAGGTCGAAGAGCATGCGAGCAGTTTCCGTGAAGAAGCTGCCGTTCAGCTCATTGGATGCAACCATCGTGTGCAGGCCGAAGCGTTTCACACCGGCATCGCGCAGCAGCCGGTATCCCTCGAAGAGCTGCGCTTCCGTGAAGCCATATTTGGCCTCTTCCGGACGCCCGATAATCACGTTGCCCTCACGGGCGGAGCCGGGGTTGTAGCGGAAGCAGAGCAGTTCCGGGAGCCCTGTGTTTTCGCGGAGGTAGTCGATGTGCGAGAGATCGTCGAGGTTGATGATGGCCCCGAGCTGAATCGCCTTGCGATACTCATGCGCCAGCGTGTTGTTGGAGGTGAACATGAGGTCTTCACCTGTCAAACCCACGCGTTCCGACAGAATCAGCTCAGGGAGACTGGAGCAGTCGGCCCCCAGCCCTTCCTGAGCTGCGATCTGCACAATCCATGGATTGGGCAGCGCCTTGACCGCGAAGTACTCACGGAATCCCGGGTTCCAGGCAAAGGCAGAATTCAGCTGGCGGCAGGTGTTCCGGATCCCGGCTTCGTCGTAGAGATAGAACGGCGTTGGGTACCGGGATGCAACCTGGCGGACAAAATCGGCGTCGAACGGGAGTGGTTTGGACATGGGTTTTCAGTTTTCAGTTTTCAGTTTTCAGTTGACAGTTGGCAGTTTTCAGTTGGCAGGTGGCAGGTGTTGACGCTTGGCTCCCTATTCCCTATTCCCTATTCCCTATTCCCTATTGGCTATTGGCTATCTCCCATTCCCTGCTTCCTTACCGGGCCAGTCGGAGTCTGGGGTCGCCGAGGATGAGCCAGTCACCGATGCCACTGCCGTCGGCGAAATCCACTTTGATGGTGAGTGTGGAGACGCCTTTGAGCGGCAGGCTGATGGGGATTGGCTGATCGCGACCGTGAATGCGCTGGTCGAACACGACGGTACTGTCGGCGCGGATGGTGAGTTGCAGAGCATTTTGTCCGTTGTTGGCCATGGCGTATGTGTCGTCGATGGCAGCGAGTGTATCGAATTGTTCGTATTGCTGTGTGAGTTCCCAGGTGATGTCAGCGGCGGAATGCATAGCGATGCAGCGAGTGACTTCGCGGCCACCGATTCTGGGGCGGTACTGGCCACTGGTGCCTGGGATGGTGCCATCGAGCCGGGGGCCCCAGAGGAGCTTTTCGGCTTCCTGCAGTTCGGGAACGGCCGCGAGCGGACTGTCTGCGGGTTCTGATCCGAGGAAGCGGATGTCGAGCGGTTGCAGTTCGGCGAGTGACCGCAGGCGACCGCCACTGAAGTCAATCTGACGAAGCAGAGCGGCGGGGCCTTGAATCGCGCGGTCGGAACTGAACTGGAGCCGGAAACTGGAATCATTCACCTGGAGCGACGAGCCGGCGAGCAGGTCGCCGCCGGAAAGTGAAACGCGAACCGCGGGAATCGCAGGCGGTTGCCCGGCGGGCTGTCCAAACACAATTCCGTAGACACGACCGGCGGGGACTGGGACAGTGTCGCCGTCGAGCAGAAATTCGACCTTTTCAGTGGCGACAGAGCTGATGACGCCGCTGAGGAAATCCAGTCCTGATCCGTCGCGTTTGACAACCACCAGCAGGTCCTGCTCGGTTTGTCGCTGGCGAAAGGCGTCCCAGGCCGGGCGAAAGCCCGGATCGTCGGTCTGCAGTCGCACGGCACTGATCGCGGTGACCGGGAGAGAAACTTCGCCGATGCGCGGAGACTGGAGGGTGACCTGGCGGGCGGACTGAGTTGTCCGGGAACCGGACAGTTGACCGCCACTCCGCAGCCAGATCTGCTGTGGCAAAGCCGATTCGCTGGCTGCTGCTTCCGGAGCGGTGGATTCGACGAGCAGCAAACTGGAGAGGGGGAGTTCTGTTGGGGTGCCGTCAGTCGTGAGCCGAAGTGTTGTGTCCGAGATGCCAATCAGCGAGCCCTGCTTTGTGGATCCGTCAAGCTGCGTGACGCGAAACTGGTCGGCGGGCAGGAGGAGAGTGGCGAGGAGCAGTGCGGGAAAAGCGAGCATGGGTGTGCTGGGGAATGGGGAGTGGCGAATGGGGAGTGGCGAATGGGGAGTTACTTCTTTTGTTCTGCGAGTTTTTGGGTATAGCGGCTGATGGCATCGAGGAAGTTTGGGGGGAACTGTTGGCGGATGAGTTCTCTGGCCTGGACTTCCTGTTGTTTGTCGAGCATACCCCAGGCGCCGTTTTCGGCGAGTTCTTTGCGGTCTGCGCGGCCTTCACCGCGGATGCCCTGGACATCTCCCTGCTGGCGTGGCTGCGCGTTCTGCATGTTCTGAGCGCCGCCCCCCTGGCCATTCTGCTGCTGCTGTTGCTGTTGCTGCTGCTGTTGTTGTTCGAGTTCTTTGAGCAGTTGATCGAGGGCGTCGATGACTTCTGTTTCACGTTTCTGAACGGGTTGATCTGCTTTTCCGAGATCGAGTCGTCGCTGGACGTCTGACATCAGCCGAGCGACCTGGGGGAGTCCGTCACGATTGGCGAGTGCGGTGCGGACTTCGGCCTGCATCATTTCGGCGACGGCGCGAAACCGGGGAGGAACGTCGGGCGTGTTGTTGAGCAGCAGTGTGAGATCATTGCCGGCGGGGCCTGGCTGGAGGAGTTGCAGGCGGGAGGCAGCGCGGTAGAAGAAGAGCGAGGCGGGATCGGCGAGCTGTTGGGGGTTCAGGGATTCGAGCAGGGGGAGTGCATCATCGTGGCAGCGGTGCTGGACGAGCCAGCGAGCCAGCCAGAGCTGGAGGTGTGAGCGGCAGAAGGGATCGTCGCGTGGTCCGGTGAAATCCGGCATTGAGGGAATCCGGCCCTGGCGACAGGCCAGCACGAGTTGTGCGACGGAGTCATCGGCAGCGGCAAAGGCTTCGATGAGGCGGTCGAGGGTGTCCTCGGCGGAGAGTTGGGCGAGTTCGGGCGGATCGGGCCAGAGCCGGGTGGCAGCCGCGGCTTTATCGGGCGGAATGCTGTGTTTGGCGAGCCAGTCGAGGAGTTGCAGGCGAACGGTGGCCGGGGGGAGCCGGGTGAAGGCGATGGTGGAGCCGGGGGGCTGAGTTGGGGTTGCGGGAGTGGTTGAGGATGGCGGATCCTGAGGGGACGGTGGTGCGGCGATTGCGGTGGGGCCGGGGCCTGCGACTGTCCGAAGGACAACGGTCAGGGTGAAGACGAGTGTCATGAAGCGGCGTGAGGTGCAGGCCGGCATGTCAGAGCCTTACTCTTCGGATTCGGATTCGTCGAGGGAAGCGATGCCGACGAGATCATAGTCGTCGCGCTGGAGAATTTCGACCGGAACGAGATCTCCGGGCTGCAGCTGGGCACCGGTCACAATGACGCTGGCGTCGATTTCGGGGGCGTCAGCGAAGCTGCGTCCGACGTAGACACCGTCTTCGAGTTCCTGATCGATGAGCACATCGAGTTCGTAGCCGATGAAGGAGTCGGCGTGTTCGAAGGCGATTTCCTGCTGCAGGCTCATGAGTTCATCGCGTCGGGCCTCCTTGATGTCTTCGGGGAGGTGTCCGTCGAGCTTGACAGCAGGAGTTCCGGGTTCGAGCGAATATGTGAAGACTCCCATGCGTTCGAAGCGTGTTTCCTGAATGAAGTCCCGGAGCTCTTCAAACTGCTGGTCGGTTTCGCCGGGGAAGCCCGTGATAAAGGTGGTGCGGAGGACGACGTTGGGAATGCGTTCTCGGAGCTTATGCACGAGTTCTCGGGTTTGTCTGGAGTCGACGCGCCGCTGCATGCGTTTGAGCACCTGGGAGCTGATGTGCTGGAGTGGCATGTCGAGGTAAGGAATGATCACGGGGGAATCGGCGATGGTCTGGATTAATTCGTCGGTGAAGTTGATGGGATAGAGGTACATCAGTCGAATCCAGTCGATCCCGGGAACCTGTTCGAGTTCCCGAAGGAGTTGTGTGAGACGAACTTCGCCGTAGAGGTCCATTCCGTAATAGGTGGTATCCTGAGCGACGAGGATGAGTTCGCGGACTCCGTCGTCGATGAGTTCACGAGCTTCAGCGAGGATCATTTCGATCGGTTTGGTAACGTGTTTGCCTCGCATGGAAGGAATGGAACAGAAGGTGCAGGTGCGATCGCAGCCTTCGGAGATTTTGAGATACGCGTAATGGGCAGGGGTGATCCGCAGCCGAGCCTGGTCGTTCAGTGCCTTGATGGGGGCGGGGCGGAAGAGCGATCGTTGTTCACGATGTCCACCCACCAGCCGATCAGCGACTTTGGCGATTTCGTCACGACCGAAGACTCCCACGACGTGATCGATTTCCGGAATTTCCCGGAGCAGCCCACCGTCCTGTTCCAGGCGTTCGGGGAGGCAGCCGGCAACGATCACGCCGCGAGTTTTGCCCTGACGCTTGAGATCCAGCATTTCGTGGATGACTGAGCGGGATTCGGCCCGGGAACTTTCGATAAAGCCACAGGTGTTGACAATGACGAAGTCGGCACCTTTGGGGTCTGAAACCAGCGCGTAACCATCCTGGGCGAGCGCTCCGAGCATTTTTTCGCTGTCCACGAGATTTTTGGGGCAGCCGAGACTGACGAACGCGTAGGTGCCCTTCACCAGCCGCGGGTCAGCAGGTGCGGATGCCGTGTGGGGAGCGGAGGGTGTTGCAGGATCGATGATGGGAAGCGAAGGCATTGCGGGAAGCAGATCCAGGCGAAGGAAGAAGTGTGCGACGACCACCGGGTGACTGTTGCCCGCCGGGGTGGGCTTGCATGCGGAGCCGTTGGGAGGGCGACGGCAAAAATGATACCAGAATGCACGAAAAAATGGTCAGGAAATCAGAGGAATTCCTGAAAAGTGGTGCGGGGCGGGAGGAGACGCGGCTGAGAAATCGGGCACGAAGAACTGCTCCGGCCCAGCGAGTTCTTCCGGTGCCTTTGCCTGCTGATCGCCACCACGTACGTGACTATTCGTGTCGGAGTGCTTCGATGGGGTCAAGCCGCGCTGCGCTGCGGGCCGGATACAGCCCGAAGATGACTCCGATGCCGACCGAGATTCCAAAGGCCAGTGGCAGGCTGGAGGGTACGACCTGAGGCTGCAGATTGGTGAACATATCGCTGAATTCAGAACCGCCACCACCGCCGTCGAAAAAGAATTTCTGGGTGAGCGATTTCAGGTTGTCGAACCAGAAGGGCGTGGAGAGCCCGAGCAGGACGCCGATAATTCCGCCACTGCCTGCGAGCACGATGGTTTCGGTGAGAAACTGCATGGTGATGTCGTGGCGTTTGGCACCCAGGGCGCGGCGGATGCCGATTTCCCGTGTTCGTTCGGTGACGGTTGCCAGCATAATATTCATGATGCCGATGCCACCCACCACGAGACTGATGGCGGCAATGGACCCGAGCACCACATTGAAGATGGTGCGGATCTGAGCGGCCTGTTTGAGCAGTTCCTGGGGAACGACGATGGAGTAATCGTTGGCGTTGCGGTGATGCTGCTGGAGACTTTCGCTGATGACTTTGGAGGTGGGAACAACCTGATCCACATCGGTGATCCGCAGGGTGATCTGGTTGAGTTCCACCTCTTCGGCACTGAACGAGCCCTGGCGGCGATCGATGTCGAGATCGCCCATGCGAACGCGCATGGTTTCGAGTGGAATATAAATATCATTGTTGTAATCCTGCCCTGACATGCTCCCGCCAATGGCTGCGGACGCTTCACGACGCCGAGTGACTCCGACGACGGAGTAGCGACGATCGGCGATCTTCACGGATTGTCCCAGCGGGTCCGCGTACTGGAAGAGCTGTTCGGCGGTGCCGGCGGCCAGCACGCACACATTGGTTTTTTCGCGGCGGTCCTTGTCGGAGATAAACCTTCCCTGAGCGAGCGCAAGGTGATTCATGTCGACATATTCGGGGGTGCAGCCGACGACGCGGCAGTTCATTTCCCGGTGCAGATATCGGCAGGCCTTGGACAGTTCACGAATGGGGACTGCCTGGAGCACTGTGGGGATGGTTTTGGCGAGCAGATCATAGTCAACGCGTTTCAGGCCGTAGCGGAGCACGAAGCTGTTCTGGTTTTGGGAGCTGGCGTTTTCCCGCGGGGGTTTCACGCTGCGAATGATGATATTGGTGGCACCCAGTTGGAGCACCTGCTGTTGCGCCTGCTGGCTGGCCCCTTCACCGATCGCCAGCATGGCGATCACAGAGAACACGCCGAAGACGATCCCAAGCATGGTGAGTCCTGACCGAAGCTTGTGCAGCATCAGGCTTTTCAGAGCCAGCTGGATGGTGCGAAAGAGGTTCGGCATGGGAGGGACCTGAACAGTGAGGGGATTGGCATCTGGCGGACAGGAGTTGAGGCGACAGAAATCGCCGTTAACCGGGGAAGATGCCTTCACCCGCGACAATTCCGTCCTTCATGTAAATCTGTCGCTTGGCAAGCCTTGCAACACTGGGTTCGTGTGTGACCATGATAATCGTGCGTCCCTCGCGGTTGAGCGTGAGCAGCATCTCCATGATTTCCTGTTCGGTTTTTGAATCCAGGTTTCCTGTGGGTTCATCTGCCAGAATGATTTCGGGGTCGTTTACGAGTGCCCTGGCGATGGCGACGCGTTGCTGCTGGCCGCCGGACAGCTGGAACGGTCGGTGATCCAGACGCTCGCCGAGCCCCACCATTTCAGCCAGTCGAGCGATCCACTTTTCTTCTTTCGGGCCGATTCGCGGGTAGCCGGTGCGATAGTGCATGGGAACTTCGATGTTCTCCAGAACCGTGTACTGAGGAATCAGGTTGTAGGACTGAAAGATGAACCCGATTTTCTCGTTGCGGACGGTGGAAAGTTCGTCGTCGTCCATGCTGGAGACATCGCGTCCGCCGATGATGTAGTGACCGCGAGTGGGCCGGTCGAGGGCACCGAGCAGGTTGAGCAGAGTGCTTTTTCCACTGCCGGACGAACCCATGATGGCCACAAAATCGCCGCGTGGAAACTGAATGGTGACTCCACGCAGCGCCTTCACGGGGACGGCACCCAGCATGTAGTCTTTCTGCAGATCAATGACTTCAGCAGCGAGTGTCATAGTGGTGGGTGGTGGGTGGTGGGTGGTGGGTGGTGGGTGGTTAGTTGGCGCCGGGTGGGGGGCCACCACCGGTTCCTCCGGCCCGTTGCTGCATGCGTTTGAACGCTTCCTGCATTTCTTCGAGAGTGATCCTGCCGTCGCTGTTGGTATCGGAACGATCGAAGAATTCCGGCCTGGGATGCTCGTCTTTTGTAACAGCGCCGTCTTTGTTTTTGTCCATGCCGTCAAAGATGGCCTTGGGGTCCATCGGCATGCCACCGCCGGGACCGCCACCTCCGGGACCGCCACCAGGCGGACCGTCGGCACCCGGGCCACGAGTACCGCCGCCGGGGCCGCCCTGTCCGGGCAGGCCAGCGGCTTTGCGATCGGGGGTATCGAGTTTTTCGCGGTTCTTTTCAGCTTCGGCAGATTTTTCGGCTTCGAGCTGTGCGAGTTCCTGTGAGAAGTGGGTGCGAGGGCTCATGATGACCATCTCACCGTCCGCGACGCCATCGAGAATCTCCATGTATTCATCGTTGGCATCGCCGACTTTGAGTTCCCGGCGTTCGGCCTGCTGGCCGGAAGCGGCCATGACGTAGGTGTAGTAGTGTCCAGAGAAGGAGACGACGGACTGTACGGGAATCTGCAGCGTGGGGTCTTTGCGGTCTTCCACGACGACGCGAATCTGGGCTGTCATGCCGGGTTTCAGTTTGCGGATGCGAGCACTGTCGTCGCGAATTTCGACGATGGGTTCGTATTCCTTCAGATCGGTGTTGGGCCAGCTGCCGGGGAGTGGAACGGAGGAGATGCTTTGGAGTCGCCCGCGGTAGGGGTCGCCTGGGATGGCGTCGATTTCAATTTCGACCGGCTGCCCGATCATCACGCGGCTGATGCGGGATTCGTGAATACGGGCGTCGATTTTCATATTTTCGAGGTCTGGCAGATTGATCACGGCCTGCCGTTCGCGCACGGCAGCCCCCTCTTCGATCACGACAGGTTCGCTGCCGCGGCTGCTTTTCTGGGAGGCGTAGACGACTTCTCCGGCCTGGGTAGCGACCAGTCGGCAGGCTTTGATCTGCCGCTGGAACATGTCGAGTTTTTCTTCTTCGACTGCCAGCGTGAGCGATGCGGCGTCGTAGGCGGCTTTCATCTGCGTCATCAGGGCTTCGCCTTCGAGGCGGGCGCGCTGCGTTTCGCGCCTGGAGTCTTCGGCGGTCTGGCTGAGTTCTTTTTCCTTCTTGGGCTTGGTGTATTTTTCAAGGACTTCAAGTTTGCCTTTGTTGACACCCAGGAGGATCTGGGATTGTGTGACTTTGAGTCGGGCGCTTTCGAGCTGGTTGACGTTGGCATAGCCCAGGCGAGCCTGGTCACGGATGCGTTCGTATTCTTCCTTATTGATCGACAGCTCTTCTTCGGTCTTCTTGATGTCCCCTTTGACGGTTTCCAGTTCCTGCTGGTATTCGCCGCCGGGTGAGGTATAGGAGACAAGACTGAGCTGGGCCAGGTCTTCAGCGAGGCGTGCCTTGGCGACGTTGCTTTCGTTGGTCGTTTCCTGAATTTCGATGTCCTTGCCGGCCTTTTCGAGATTGGCGCGAGCTGTGGTCACCTTGATCTGCTGTTCCTTGTCTTTTTCGACCAGTGTTGACGAATCCAGTTCGCAGCAGACGTCGCCGGCGATGAAGTCGCCCTTGCGGACTTTCTGTCGGTCCTTCACGAGCAACTCTGTGTGCTCGCCGAAGACCAGTTCGTAAGTTTTCTCGCGGCCGTCTTCGGCCACCAGTTTCACCGATTTGGCTGATTCTGAGGCCGCATCCAGGAACTGAATCACACCATCGAATTCCGCAACCGTCGGCGCATTGACTTTGCTGCCTTCGGGGACGAGGGAAATGATGGTTGTGGAGCCTTCTACGCTGTTGCTGAGTGTGGAATTTCGCAGGCTGTCGACCGTGCCGTTTTCGGTGATGACGATGCGGAACGGACCTTTTTCGGCCCGTCTGGCAATCCAGGCGGCTGTGCCCGCCGAGCCTTTGCCGGCTGCCCCAAACAAGCCCATGACCTGTTCGGGGTAAAAGATCCATGCGGAAATTGCAGCCGGTACGGTGACCAGGCAGAGAATGATCAATACGGCGCGGCCGGAGCGCTGGGACGGTGCTGTGGGGGACATCCGAAGAGCCTTTGCGGTCAGTTTTGGGGGGCCGGCGCAGTTTCCTGCGGAACGGGAACAGGAGGGACGTCAGAGGGGGCGGATGCAGGCAGGTTGGCGCCCGTTGCGGCCGGATCTGCGGATTGTTGCAGGTAGAATCGATCCGTCCAGAGGCCACGGGCGTCAATGTCCATGATACCCATATCCCTGAAGATGTTAAGCCGATTTGTCTCATAAGTGACCCAGTCACCGATAAGTGAGTTCTGAGCCTGCAGGACTGCGTCGAGTGCGTTGACCAGGCTGAGTGCATTTGTCTGCTGGGTTCCCTGTGCCTGGAGTGATGCACTATCATACTGCAGGGCCGCATTACGTACCGCTGTTCTGTCAATGAGCAGTCGATATTCCTGGACCTTGATCTGGCGGTAGCTCTGACGAATGGCCAGTTTCACCCGGTCCTCCTGCTCCATATAGGTCCGGCGAGCTCGCTGGAAACTGACCAGCGACTCACGGTAGGTGTTGCGTTCCAGCACCTGATCAAGAGGTGTCGTGAACTGGAGTCCGGCACTGTGGCTGGTGGAGCGGCTGGCGTCGGGATTCAGTCCCTGAGTTCCCCGGAAGGTCACATCCAGGCCTGCTTCCAGGCGATTGGCGGCGATTTCCACATCGCGGCGAGCGTCCATAACAGCAGCCCGGGCGTTCATCAGGTCATGGCGATATTCCAATCCCAGCGCGACGACTTCCTCCACATCCGGAAACCGCATGGTTTCATCGAGTGTGAAGGGGATGATCGCAACCTGTTCCACGCGCAGCGAGGCCTGAATCACTTCAAGGCTCTGGGCCATGCGCAGGAGATACTTATCCCGCAGATCGCGGGCGCCGCTGGCGGCTTCGGTGAGCAGTTCCGGGAGGGAGTAGGATTCAGCGGCCCTGCGGTCTCCGGACCGAGGCAGTTCCTGCCACTGTTTCGGGAGCTCTGCCAGTTCGATGCGGCCACTGCTGTCCGTATCCAGCGTCTTCAGCAGGGACTCTTCGGAGTCATGTTTGAGGAGTTCCGTCAGCATTCCCAGAAGTTCGTCGCCGACTGCAAATTCGCGTTCTGCAAGCCGAAACAGGCGGATGTCCTTGACGAGCCTTTCGGCAAGTTCCGTACGTTCTTTTTCAGAGCGGAAGTATCGCAGCCCGAACTCAGCGGCCTGCCAGTTGTCACGGGTGCGTTCAAGCAGGTCATTGAGCGGCTTGAAGTCCTCACGGACGCGTTCAATCCCGACAATCCGCAGCTGGTCCCGAGCCGCGGCGAGGGCTTCCACATAAGCTCTGACAGTGGTGAGTGCCGGCCCCTGCAGTGCCGCGTCTTCGCCTGCTTCGGTTGGCAGCAATTCTTTTCCCAGTTTCTGCTGCAGGTCGCGCAGACTGCCTTCGAGGTCAATGAGTTCCTGTGAGATCAGCTGAAAGTCCGTCAGCAGTGCCTGGTCGACTTCCAGATTGACATTTGTCGGCAGCCCGAGGTTGATCTTGAAAGCATCCTGCTGATCTGCCAGCTGTCGACGGTTGTTTTCGAGCGTGGCGAGGCTGCGGTTGAGCCGATCGCGAAGCTGCAGGTAGGAGAGACTTGTCGTCTGCTGTTTCTTGAAGTCGATGAGTTCGGTGGCGGCGGCGCGGTAGTCGGGATCGTCGGACAGGGCGAGGATTTGTTCTTCCTGGGCTGGAGCAAGTTTCCCCCGCCACTTCAGCCAATTGCCGTCGTAGGACAGTTGATTCTGCAGTTCCGCAGGAATCTGCAGTCCCTCGAATGCCTCCAGAGCGGCGTTCACCACACCAGGTTCACGAGTATCGCGGGCTTCCTGCGCCGCCAACTGCTCATTCAGCTGGCGAATGTTGTTCAGCGTATTCAGAATGGCCTGCTGCTGCTGCATCAGCTGGAGGAAGCTGGCGGTGACGGTGACAAAGAGCTGCTGTCGGAAGCGAGCGAGCGTTCGCACGTCATACAGAACCCGACGTTCCGCCTGAGTCAGATTCTCCAGTGCAATCTTGCGGCCGGCCTGAAAGAGCAGTGGCTGCGTAACACTGTATCCGAGACTTGGAGCGGAAGTCTGGTCGCCGTTGCCGGCAAATGCCCAGGTGACGGAATTGGCAATATCGACAGCAATCTGCCCGCCCGTCGGCAGTGCCTGGCTGATCCCGAATGACTTTTTCAAACCGATCGAACCATCTCCTGAAGCATTGCTTCGTCCGGTCACACCAATTCCGGGTTCGCTGCGACCGGTGTCGAGGTAGCGCACGCCCAGGCGGAACCGTTCTGCAGTGAGATCCAGGGCGCTCAGATAGAGGTTCTCGATGTTGTTCTGGTATTCACGGCTGTGAATCGTGGCCAGATCCAGTGCCGCGGGAATGGAGACCTGCGGCAGTTCGACTTTGGCATGTGCCACAACCGGATCCACACCCTGCAGTTCAATGCCGTAGGGTGCCAGCCACTGTGGATTTTCAAGAGCGAAGGACACTCCCAGCTTATGCCAGCCCTTGTAGCCCCTGCGACCACTCACCGTGTGCATCACTTCGTGCGCGGTCGGGTCATCCGGAGGCAGCGGGATCTGGTCCGGATCATGGGGATCGTAAAAGCGGCTGCGCGGATCCGGCTCCAGATCAAAACGGGGTACCACCCAGTGTTTGTCGTTGAGTTTTTCAGTGATGGCCGAATAGGAATCACGGTCCGCCTGCTTCCGCCAGAACTGTCTTGAGCAGCCGGCGAGGCTTGAAAATCCGGCGACCCCGGCCAGAAGCAGTGCGAGTTTTTGCTGTATGGATCGATGGCGAAACTGACTGAGCATCCTGCCCTTCTCCCTCGCTGCGGCGATGAATTCCTGCCGCATCTCTGACTGCGACCCCGACCTGGAAAACCGGCTGCAGGCCGCACGTTTTCCTGATTCTCCGGCAAGTTCTGCCGCAGTGGTAAACTGCAGCGGATATTCCGGCTGTATCGATTTCGTCAGTTGTGCGGATGGTGCTTCAAACGAATCCGTAGTGCCTGACAAATCAGCAGGAATCGGACCTTCAAAACGGGGGGAATGGGAGGAATGAGGGGAAGCGATCCACAGCCCTGGCAATCAGCCTGCCCCTCTGCTGGTCTCCCCTGAAAAACTCTTTCCGCACACGCCCCCGGGTTCCGGTCGATGGAGTCGCGAAAATTCCACCTATTTCCTGCTCGCAGCGTGAAACGGGTGACCGCAGACACGAACCGTGCTTGCCTGGGGACCGTTGTCGCCGTCTTCCTCGGCAAACGTCACTTTGGCACCGATATCCAGCTCTTCAAAGCGTCCATCAAGAACCGAGTTGCGATGGAAGTAAATCCGGCGACCATCAGGCGTTTTCAGAAATCCATGGTCCTCAGGCGGAAACAGTTCAGACACCACAGCGTGCGGTTCCGGCACATGATTCTTCACATCTCCCCGGATTTCGCGCGTGTAATCCTCCAGTTGCCGCCGCATGGATTTGAAGGCATCGCGAATCGCCACGTGTGCGTCTTCATGGGCGTGATTTGCTTCCGGATGCCTGTGCACCACCAGTTCTCTGCGGGGTACTTCAAGGCGGATCATCACTTCGAACAGTCGCCCCTGACGGGGATGGTGGTGCGGTAATGTCAGTGTCACATGGCAGCTGGTGATGCGATCACAGCAGCGTTCCAGAGCATCGACGTGGCGACGGATTTCCGCCTCCACCGCATCTGATTTCTGCAAGCCTCGAAATGTGATTTCCAGCGGTACCTGCATGGCCTTGCCCTTCTGTACAGCCATTCAGCGCACCGACCGGCCGCGCGGCCGGTGTGCGGTGCAGCTTTGCCGGACTGCAGAGCATCCGCCATGCCGGGACCGCTCAATCCGCCTGGAAAACCTCTCGGTGTTTCCAGCGGGCAGCCGAACGTGTCAGCTGCAGGATGCCGCCAGCACTTCCGGGTTCAGATTGCCAAAACGAAACGAACGCCCCGAACGCAGGTTGTGAAAGACCACAACGGCAGGGCTGAACAAGGCCGCGTCCAGAGCATAAAAGTCATAATTGGCTGCTTTGAAAAGGCTCAGAAATGTCTGGCCGAAAGAGCTGGACGAACAGGATGGAACACGCGGCCCGATGTCTGCCAGAAGTTCGTCGTCACACCGCACCCACAGATTGACCGTGCCTCCGTAGAGAATGGCGTCGTTTGTGCGGCCAATCGCGGCCAGATCGTTTTTGGCCACGGGGGGAAGCGGCGCAGTCCCCATGCCACTGACAATGGCTTCGAGGGGAAACTTGAGTGAATGCAGTTTGTGGAGCGCCGTTTCCAGCGATCGCGCGACAACCTGCAGTGTACCTGCCTGAGAGGCGGTGCGGGCGACGGCCAGGGACAGCCGGCAGTCCGGCGGAAGACCCTGACGCAGCGAAGCAATGGCCGCTGCCGAGGGCAACGCGCCCGCCTCGAGCACACCGATCGCCACCGTTCCATCCTCGCAGGGATGAAATTCCTGGATCAGCTCTTCCTTGCGCAGAACACCCCGCAATGGACCGGAGCCCATCGCGAAATAGTCTTCCGTCTGCAGACGACAGCCTGCGTACTGGCTTAACAGACAGGCCTCCACCGGGAAATCAGAACGCACGGTCACTGACGGAAGCGGCCACGGAAGCTGCAGACAGGGCGATGTCATGGTCACCTCGGCCAGATCCGAAAGGCAGATGCGGGCCAGTGCAAGGCCGGCTTCCAGACCACCCTCTGCAGACACCCCAAAATCAACGACGGTGGCAGTGGCCGTGTCTTCACGACGAACCCGGAGCAGTGGGTTGGACGCAGCAGATTCCAGCAGTCTGGAAGCGCGCTGGTTCAGGTGTGTCAGAGCAGGTGTCAGCAGGGTCATGGGAATTTGCGGGGCAGAGAACAGGGAATGCGAAGTTGTCTGGGGGAGTGCAGGCCACGGCATCATAGAGAAACCAGCGAACTCCCGCCAGGCCACAGCTTCACAACCATTGAGATCCGGACGAGCGTTCTGCGCCTCGGCGGTAGCCTCGCCCTGGGATGACGAAACGGAGTTAAGAACACCGGAACTCGTCTTTCGGACGCCGCCCCAGGTGACAGGGCGTGCTGGGGATGTCAATCCCCTGGTAAAGAGCAACTGAGCCGCCGGACGGCAGTCCGCGGGCAAGGGCGCTGCCGCGGCATGAGTGTGTCGCCGGGGCGCAATGAAGAGGCGTTAACGAAGGACAGGAGCTCAGCCCCGCTCCGGAACGCTGGCCATCCGTCTCATGGGTCTCATAGGTCCCATTTGTCGCATCTGTGCCATGACGCAAAACGCCCCACAAGAGCCGCGCCCGTGAGGAAGCGGGGTACCCCAGCACGGGCTGCGTTTCGAAGTGAGAAGTGGGAGGTGGGGCGTTGCTGGGCGTTTGACCCCTCACCCCCGACCCCTCTCCCCTGGAAGGGGAGAGGGGGGCTGAGCCGCAGGACGGCAGTCCGCGGGCAACGGCGCTGCGAGGGCATGCGAGTGTGGCTGGGGCG